>JASMLW010000098.1 GCA_030748485.1 Pirellulaceae bacterium | reverse complement strand
GAGGTGACGTTTGAGGTAGTGCGCGCGTTCGATATTGCGATCGGCCGTGTCCAGCTCCACACCCCGCAGTTTCTGCAGGTGAGCGGGCTGCGTATGGATGAAGAGCTTGTTGATGGTGGGGATCTCAAGATCTTCGATCAGCCCCAGATTGACCCCCATCCGCACGCTGGAGAGCAAGTGCATCGTCTCTTCGCTGCTGATCGTCTGCGCCGTGCAGAGGATGCCGTAAGCGCGACTAACGCGATCGTGGAGGTCCTTTTGGCTCTCACGCACCAGGAACTCGCGAGCGCGGCGTTCGTAGTCGATCAGCACGGGCACCACATCGGCCACCTGCTGGATGAGGTCTTGCTCCGAACGACCCAGCGTGATTTGGTTGCTGATCTGGTAGAAGTCACCCATCGCTTGCGAACCCTCACCGTAGAGTCCGCGGACGGCGAGGCTGATCTTTTGCAGGCTGCGAAAAACCTTCTCGATCTGCCTGGTGATGACCAGCGCGGGCAGATGCAGCATCACGCTCACCCGCATGCCCGTACCGACGTTGGTGGGGCAGGCCGTGAGGTACCCGAGCTGTGGGTGAAAGGCGTAGTTGATCGCTTCTTCGAGCAGGTCGTCGATCTGGTTGATTTCCTCCCAAGCCGTATCCAGCGCCAGGCCGCTGTTCATGACCTGCATTCGCAAATGGTCTTCTTCGTTGACCATCAGGCTGAACTTCTCTTGATTGTCGATCAGTACGGCGCGGGCTCCGTCGGCGTCGGCGTGCTCGCGGCTGATCAACTGCCGCTCAACGAGAAACTGCCGGTCGACGGTGGCCAGATCGTCGACATCCAGATAGGTCGTGTTACCCCAGTTTTCGATCTGCCCGATGCGGCCGGAGATCAGTTCTTCGATCGCGTTGCGGTCCTGCTCGTTGCAGCGGCGGATGAACGGGTAATCGGCCAGATTTCGCGCCAGTCGGATGCGGCTGCTGATGACAATGTCCGACTCGGGGCCGGACCCCCGCAACCATTCACCGCACTTTCCCGCCAAGTGTTCCAGTTTCACTGTTCGCCACCCTCTTCCGATCCATCTTCGAGACGGCGGATTTCGTCGCGCAGATTTGAAGCCAACTCGTAGTCCTCGAGCTCGACGGCGTCCTTCATTTCTCGTCGCAGGCGGATCAACTCGGTCTTCGGATCCGAGTCGCTCGCGCCCCGCTTGGGGTGTTTTCCCTGGTGCTCGGTCGCGCCGTGGATATTGACGATCAGCGGTTCGAGTTCTTCGGCGAAGCAGACGTAGTCATGGGGGCAACCGAGACGGCCGGCGTGGCGAAACTCGTAAAAGGTCACGCCGCAAATCGGGCACGACTGCTGATCCAGGCGAGCCAATTCGTCCGCCGTCTGTCCCACCTGAAACTGTTGAGAGAGGAAGTCTGAGATCGGTCCGACGTTGGCCGCCGATTCCTCTTCATCGGGCTGTTTCAAATACAACCGCGCGTGGTCTTCACACAGGTGGAATTCCTGCGGATCCTTGGGATCCGTCAATTCCGTGATGTGGAAAGTGGCTGGTTTTTCGCAGTACTGACACTTCATGGGGGACTCGCCACGAGGCGGACCAGCGACATCTTCAATCCTCAGCGTCCAATCCACTTGCACAAAGTGGCACCTTGTCACTCGACAACCGCTCAGGATTCTAGCAAGCGCGCGGCGGGTGTCAAGGCGAGTCAACCACCCTCGGCCGCGTTGCAAACTGTTGTGGCAATTGGAGATAGCGGGTAACTCGGGCCCTCGCGTTGTCGACGCACAACCACGCTGTTAAGCTGCCAACTGCTTGAGGCCAGCGCCACTTCCACCAACGGAATTCACTCTGATGAGCCACCTGCCGGACTTGGCGTCATTCCGACAACTCGCCGCCGACTGCGACCTGGCCCCCGTTTGGCGGCGGCTCGTCAGCGACTCGCTCACCCCCGTGAGCGCATTTCATAAACTCAACGTTGGAGACGCGGCGTGCCTGTTTGAGAGTGTGGTCGGTGGCGAAAATGTCGGACGCTACAGCTTTCTCGCCGCCAACCCGTTCCTGACAGTGACGGCTACTCGAAATCAAGTCGTCGTCGACGCCGACGGCAACCGCGAGGAGATTCAGTGCGACGATCCGCTCGAAGAGCTGCGGCGGCGGATCCAATCGTTCCGAGTCGCGTGCGTCGATGGACTGCCGCCGTTCACGGGCGGAGCCGTCGGCTTCGCTAGCTACGACGTAGTGCGTTACGAGGAGCATCTGCCGGCTGCTCCGCAAGACGACCGCGGGCTGCCCGACTTGGCGTTCGCCTTTTTCGACCGCATGGTCGTTTTCGACAACGTCAACAAAACGATGTACGTCATCGCCATGGCTCGTCTCGATCGGCATCGAGGCGATCATTCCGCCGCGTATGAGGAAGCCCGCCAGCGCGTGGACGAACTTTGCCGACAGCTTGCCGAACCGGTCGTCGGGCTCACTCCCTGCGACATCGCCACCGACGGCGTCGTCGACATCGATTACGAATCGAACTTCGCGCGCGACGAATTTGAAAACGCCGTCCGCCGTTGCGTCGACTACATCGAAGCGGGCGACATCTTTCAAGTCGTGATCAGCCAGCGACTCAAGTTGCCGTTGCGGTGCGAGCCGTTCGAGATCTACCGCACGCTGCGCGTCGTCAACCCGAGCCCGTTCATGTTCTATCTGCGGATGCCCGAAGTCACTCTCGTCGGCAGCTCGCCCGAGATCATGTGTCGCGTGATGGACGGCAAGGTCACCGTTCGTCCACTCGCCGGAACGCGGCCCCGCGGGAATGACCCGACCGAAGACCGCCGGCTGGAACGCGAACTGCTCGACGATCCCAAAGAACGCGCCGAGCACATCATGCTCGTCGATCTGGGACGCAACGATGTCGGACGCGTCGCCGAATACGGTTCAGTCGAGTTGTCGGACGTGATGGTGATTGAGCGGTACAGCCACGTCATGCACATCACTTCCAATGTGACCGGCCAGTTGGCGGACGGCAAAGACGCCTTCGATGCTCTCCGCGCAAGCGTTCCCGCCGGCACCGTGTCCGGCGCCCCCAAAGTCAGGGCCATGGAGATCATCGACGAATTGGAGCCGCACCGCCGAGGCCCCTACGCCGGAGCCGTCGGGTATGTCGACTACAACGGCGACATGGACACCTGCATCGCGCTGCGAACGCTGGTCGTGCACAACGACCATGTCTACGTTCAGGCGGGCGCGGGCATCGTCGCCGACAGCGTGCCGGCGGACGAGTACGCCGAGACGCTCAACAAGGCGCGGGGACTTTTGAAAGCGATCGAGATTACCGAGCGTCGAGGCGACGTCTCATGACGCGCAAACCTCCGGAGTCTCAACAGCAATCCGGCCCGCAACAGTCTCCTTCGGGCAGCATGGTCAACTCATTCTGCTCGGTGGACTTCGAATCGCGCGGATCGCGGATGGTCCCCCGGTGGCAATCGAACGGTTGAGCGCTGGCGGGCGAGACCTCTTGCTGGGGCGGGATGAGTACGAACTGGTCCGCGTAGGGAGCCTTTCCGTAGAGCTCAAAAGTTTTTCGGCAGACCGCCGACCGCACTCCGCGCCGCAATACGTGCCCATCGTCATCGGTGACCGACTTCCACGGGCCCTTGTACATCACCGCCTCGCGGTAGTCGTCGCAGGGCCCGTCTTTCCCCTTGTACGCCTGCACAGTCATGCTGCGGAACTCGATGCCCTCAATGACGGCCCACGGCTCCGCCTGCCGCTCGACGATCTCCACCCCATAGAATCCGGCTTCCTCGAAAGCGCGGAGGAATTCATGTTCGACGAACGCACCACTGATGCAGCCGCTCCACAGTTGCGGATCGTTCTGCAGGTGAATCGGAACCGGCTCGTCAGAAACGATGTCGCTGATGGCCGCGCGTCCGCTCCGCTTGAGAACTCGGTGCAACTCGCCGAACAACTGTCGTCGATCCTGGGGTCTGACCAAGTTGAGAACACAATTGGAGATGACGACGTCGACGGAGTCGTCCGCCACCAGCGGCGACTCGCGCCGCAACCGGTCGGCGTACTGCTCGGCCGAGCGCCAATCGGCGGCCGTCCTGACGGGACGGTCGAGCAAGTACGTTTCGAATTGATCGATGTCCAGCGCCAGGTCCTGAATCCGGCCCTTGCGGAATTCGACGTTGCGCCATCCGATGCGCTCGGTGATCTCTTCTTGAAAGGAACGCGCCAACTCCAGCATCTCGTCGTTGATATCGACACCGATGACCCGCCCGGTCTGGCCGACGATCTGCGAAGCAATGTAGCAGACCTTGCCGCCTCCGGAACCGAGGTCCAAAACGCAGTCGCCCGGCTGCACGAATCGGGACGGGTCGCCACAGCCGTAGTCGCGGTCGATCAACTCCTGCGGAATCACCGCTAGATACTGCGGGCTGTAATCGACGGGGCAGCACAACGTCGGCTCGGCCGCCTGCGACGCCGCCGAATACCGATCTCGCACGCTCCCGTCCACGTCAAGCGACCTCTCCTCCGTGCTGTTTTGCTCGACCACGTCACTCATCTGCGTTCCTCGACGATTGGTAATTGTTGATGAAGTTGGGGCGCCGATTGTCCTGTTGTACCCAACCAGCGCGGCGGGCTCCATTGTAGGCGCGCCGCGGCTGACTATTTGTGAACCAGTTCACGACCGCTTGCCAGTCGAGCTCAATTGCCATACGGTGCCGGCTGCTTTCCCAACCCACTCTCTTCGATTTCTCTCCACGGCTGGCGCCCAAATGATCATCGTTATCGCCACCATCGAGTTGCACGCCGGCAGTCGAGATGCGTTCTTGGCTGAGTTTCACCAAGTCGTGCCGGCTGTTCGCAGTGAGGTCGGCTGCATCGAATACGGTCCCACGGTGGATGTCGAAACCAACATCGTCGCGCAGGGCGACGTCCGCGACAATGTCGTGACGGTGGTCGAGAAATGGGAGAGTCTGGCCGCTCTAGAAGACCATTTGATCGCTCCGCACATGCTTGAGTATCGCCCGAAAGTGAAAGATCTCGTCGCCAACGTCGCGATCCAGGTGCTCGAGCCCGCGGGGACGGGGAATGACTAAGGACTAGTGACTAATGACTAATGAATGACTAGAGCGCATTTCAAAACCGATGTCTTGCCGTACGATGGCCTTCCAAGGCGCCTTGGAAGGCCATCGTACAAGGTTTTGAAACAGCCTCTAGGGACCAATGACTAATGACTCGGTTGCG
>JASMLW010000097.1 GCA_030748485.1 Pirellulaceae bacterium | reverse complement strand
TACCTCTGGAGAGGGTAATTGGAAAATTATGGAATTCTTTTCGGTCTCATTATATGTCATACCCCTGACATGTCATGCCCCGACATCCGAACGTTGGTTGCAGCTGGAACGTCTGGTTCACCCGTGCTCAAGCACGGGCCTATGCCGCCTGCGGCGGATTGGGGCGTAAACGCCCTCGGTTTTTGGAACGCGGTGGCGCTGGGCGGCGCGAGTGTGGAACGCGGTGGCGCGGGGCCGCGCGAGAATGGAACGCGGTGCGCGGGGCGGCGCGAGTGTGGAACGCGGTGGCGCGGGGCGACGCGAGTGTGGAACGCGGTGGCGCGGGGCGACGCGAGTGTGGAACGCGATTGCGCGAGGCAGCGCGAGAATGGAACGTTTGGTTGCAGCAGCAACGTCTGGTTCACCCGTGCTCAAGCACGGGCCTATGCCGCCTGCGGCGGAGGAGGGCGTAAACGCCCTCGGTTATTGGAACGCGGTGGCGCTGGGCGGCGCGAGTTTGGAACGCGGTGGCGCGGGGCAGCGCGAGAATGGAACGCGGTGCGCGGGGCCGCGCGAGTGTGGAACGCGGAGGCGCGGGGCGACGCGAGTGTGGAACGTTTGGTTGCAGCAGCAACGTCTGGTTCACCCGTGCTCAAGCACGGGCCTATGCCGCCTGCGGCGGAAGGAGGGCGTAAACGCCCTCGGCTTTTGGAACGGGGTGGCGCGGGGCGACGCGAGTGTGGAACGCGATTGCGCGAGGCAGCGCGAGAATGGAACGCGGTGGCGCGGGGCAGCGCGAGAATGGAACGTTTGGTTGCAGCCGCATCGTCTGGTTCACCCGTGCTCAAGCACGGGCCTATGCCGCCTGCGGCGGAGGAGGGCGTAAACGCCCTCGGCTTTAGCCGTGGCCTGAGTTCTTTTGTTCCAGGTCGGCGATACGGGGCCCGCCATTTGATCGAACGTGATCTAACTGACCATCACTCCATCATCTTCAGCCAGCCCGCGGAGATGGGGTCGATCGAGAATCTGAAACGGTTGAGCTAACGGCTCGAGCGACTCGCCGACCTGCGGAATGCGGTGAGCGTCGAGCGGGCCAAGTTGGTTGCCGGCCAGTCGCAAGTAATTGATGCGGTCGGGTCGCACTCGCATCAGCCGGCAGGCGGTCGCGTCGACAGCGGTGGCGTTGGCTCCGACAAGTAACACGCCCATCGGTTTCATCGCGCCCATGATGGGTCCATCTCCCTCCATGCATTCGATGCCGTCAACAATGGCGATCGTCGGCGGCAGCGAGGCGTTGATATCGTAAACGGTCTGCGGAATGCCGCCGAAATGCAGAACGTTCTTGGGCCACCCGTAGCGAATTCCGGGAATGACTCCGTAGAGATTCTTCATCGCGCAGGTGACGCCGACCCAATGATGGGTTTTCATTTTTGGCATCGAGACGACCAAATCCGCTTCCAGCACGGAGCGTGGAAAGTGGAAACCCTCAAGGTCCGAAGCGCCACCGCGGTTTTCCCGCCAGGCTGTCTCTTCGTAGTTCAAATCAGCGAACTCAATCCGCTCGCCGCGGAGCATCTCTCCCATCCCGGATTCGTCCAGCACGAGTTGCGAGTCGCGGACGTGTCCCGGACCCTCGCCCACTTGGACGGCGGCTCCCCAACGGCTGAAAACGGCCGCGGCCGCTTGCACGACGGCTGGATGCGTTGTGATTTGCGGAGCGTCGCGAGTCGGCTCGACCAGATTGGGCTTGAGCAGGACTCGTTTCTTTCGCAGCGCCGACGGCTGAATTCCGGTCGCCCGCAATCCGTCCTCAATCACTCGCTGCAAGTCTGCGGCGTACGACTGATTACGCGCGACGAAGACAGGAGCCCGCCAACGCAGTCGCTGCGCCAGCGGGTAGCCGATCAAGCCGGCGGCCGCCACCGACCCACCCAAGAGCAAGGACCGGCGATCGAGCTGTGATGGCGAACCGAATTGGCTCATCGTTCCTCCCCCGTTGAACGGCTGGACGACAGCACGGTCCGATCGGCTGCGGCCGCCGCCAGCAATGCGAGGCGATAGGGTGAGGGGGCGTCTTCCGCAGCCCTCGCAGCGGCTCGCGATAGGACAGTTGTCGTCGACGCGGGTCGGGCGCCGACCGATGTCAGCCCAATGATCGACCAGGCCAACGAAGCAGCCGCCGTCGTTTCGGCCCCTTGCTCGCGAACGTAGTCGCGTGTCGCTCGCCAACGCGGTGTGCGGGCTGACGAGGCCAGCGCGGCCAACGCCATTCCCGACGGTTGCACGTGCGGCCTGAGTTCCTGACCGAGGACTCGCGTGTTGCCGTAGTTGCAGCCTCCACCTGGGAGGAGACGGTCGTGCAACATGCGCGTCGCTTCCGTCGTCCGCGGATGGTTCGCCTCGCCCGCCGACCGCAAGGCGAGCACTTGGAGCGACGTCGGCTCGA
The DNA here is from genome assembly GCA_030748485.1 of Pirellulaceae bacterium. Taxonomy (GTDB): domain Bacteria; phylum Planctomycetota; class Planctomycetia; order Pirellulales; family Pirellulaceae; genus JASMLW01. The sequence continues at coordinate 4,135 of JASMLW010000097.1, read as the reverse complement.
TCCACGAGTGCGTGCCCGCGACCCAAGGCCAGGCCGTCAGTGTCGTGTCATGTCCAAACGTCTCTTTCGACCGCGGGAACGTCCTTCCTCGCAAGGAGAGAATCCAGGCGACGCCGCGATCGATCGATGGGCTCCAGTTCGCGCCGTGCTCGGCTTCGGACTGTCGCCAGGCCAACACCGCCCATCCAGTCGGCCAGCGAGGCTGATCGACGCCAGCCGCAACGCCTAGCGAGCCGTCTTCTGATTGTTGTTGGGCGAGCCAGTCCAGCGCCCGCTTGGCGTCGGCCGCGCGGCCATGCGCCATCAACGCGATCGCCGCCGCCGCCGTTGGTTCTGTGTACCCGCACTGGCCCGCCTGGTATCCGCAGACGCCGCCCGTCGAAGCCAGCAGTTCGAGCGTGTCGTTCAACCAGTCCATAACCAATCACAATGCCCGGCCAAGTGGTGATCTGTTCTCAGCAACTCTACGTCGCGTTCGCTGGGTGCGTTGCGTTTCGGCAACACGCCAAATGCGACGTACGGCGCCTCGGAAGGCCAACGTACGGCAATGGACGTTCCATTTAGCATGCGGCGATTTGATTCGGCGGTGAGCACGAATCTGGCGACTCTTCCAGGGACAACTCGCATTCGACGGCCTCGGAAGGCGCCTCGGAAGGCCATCGGCGTTGTAGAGTGAAGCACTGGGAATGACTGATGACTGATGACCAGTGGGTCGTCGTAGGCGCAATCGATCAAACGACATGAAAACGTGTTTTTTGATTTGACAACCCTATGGCGTGACATAGGTTTCAAGTGCGGAGGCAAGTGAGCTTCGCAATCCCATCAACAACTTAGGCGGTTCCGCCTAGACAGACTTTAACCTGTCGCCTCACATCCTCGACAAAGGCAAACTAGCCGCAAGGCTGGGGCGCAAAACCAAGGGCCGCTCGCCGGTAGCCTGGTTACCGAAGGGATGTTCCGACGCGTTGACTAACGTCAATTGAGTGCCCGGGGCGTTTCCACGAGGGAGAGGCAAAACATATCGATGAATTCCCACATAGACAGGTCGGCGCCGCGGCGTTGAGGCTGGGGGTTCTAACCAATTTTTTGTTTCGGGGCGTTGCCCCATCCCTGGGAGGAAGACATGAAGATTCTCGCGAAGAAGGTGCAACGATTCCTCGTTTCAGAAGATGGCCCGACAGCAGTCGAATACGCCGTCATGCTGGCGCTGATCGTCATTGTTTGTTTGACCGCCATTCAAGCGATCGGCACAAACGCTAACTCGACCTTCAATTCCATCTCAACTCAGCTCGGCGGCAGCTAAGCGCTGAAATCGCAAGCTAGAGTTACATGCCAAAACAACAACCCCCTCGGCGGTTACGCCCAGGGGGCTGTTGGCGTGTATCGGACGATCCGTAACGCACTAGCAGCGGACGAGCTATCAGCGAGGAAAAAGCTATGTTGCCCATGATCCCAGGCGAATCCCTGAATGGGGCGCTGGAAATGGTCTGCTTCTTCTTCACCGTCGTCGGGGCGGTGATCAGCTGCCTGGTTTCGACTCGTCTATAGCCGTCAGTTGTACGCATTGTGCGGATAGTAAGGGGCCGGAGAGAGAAAGCATGGAAACGTTTGTCGATATTTTTGCACAGCATTGGACCGTCTGGCTGACCACGCTCGTGCTGATCGTGGCGGCCGTGATCGATGGAGTTCAATTGAAAGTACCGAACTGGATTACCTTTCCGATGATCCTCACCGGCTGGGCCTACAGCGCCTACGCGTTTGGTTGGGAAGGGTTTGGATGGAGCATGGTTGGAGCCGTTGTCGGCTTGGGTCTGCTCTTGCCCGCCTACGCGATCGGCGGCATGGGAGCCGGCGATGTCAAGTTGCTCGCCGGCGTCGGTTCGTGGATGTACGTCATGCTCGACGCGACTCAACCCGAAACCAACACGGCCATGGCGATGCTCTACTCCTTCGCCGTGTCGGCGGTGATCGGAGCCCTGCTAGCAGTGGCGATGGTCGTCCTGCGAAAGTCGTGGTCCAAGCACTACAACCAGTTCTGGTTGATTCTCAATGAAATCGGCGCAGTCAAGAGTCCGACTCAGTTGTCGGAGATCGCCGCGGAGCGGAAGAGCTCGATGCTGTTGCTTCCCTATGGTATTCCGATCGCAATTGGCACGATTGCGTATTTTGCGTGGACTGGGATGTTGATATGAGCAAAACGAGCCAAGATACATCGACTCGAGAATTGACGGCGAATGCCGGAACCTTGCGGGCGCCTTGCCGTAAGCTGGACAAACTTTGTCGATCATTCCGAAAACAACGACGCGGGGCCTCGGCGGTCGAATTCGCGGTGGTCGCGCCTGTGTTCTTCCTGCTGGTGTTCGGCATGGTCGGATGGTGATGGTTCAACAAGTGTTGACCAACGCCACTCGAGAAGGGGCTCGTCGAGCCGTACTGGATGGATCGACGACGTCGGAAGTTCAAACCGTCGTCAATGATTACCTGACCGGCGCCAACATTACCGGCGCGACTGTGACGGTTAATCCCGATCCGCCCAATACTGCTGCTTTTGGCGACCCCGAAACGGTTACCGCCAGTATTCCTTTTAGTAATGTAAGTTGGCTCCCTTCGCCAATGTATCTAGGTAGCACAAACATGAGTGCACAGTCGGTCATGCGGCGCGAGAGCGTCAGTACCGGCGGATCCTAGACACAGAAGGGGAATGACGGAACGTTCGCGCGATCTTAGAAATCACCACGGACGGTTGGCAAGAATCGAAACGAGTTGGGGTCCCCAATGCGCCCGAAATCAATGGTTCTCATGACAGTCGCTCTGGGAAGTGGTGTGATCGCCGCGTTCGCAGCGTTTCAAGTAATTCAGGGTGGCGAAGGATCGTCGCAAGGTCCTCAGATGGAAAAAGTGTTTGTGGCGCTCACAGACATCGATATCAACGAAAAACTGAACGCCGAAAACGTCAAGTTGGAGGAATGGCCGCGGGATCGCATCCCGGAGGGAGCCATCCGGGCGTTGGAGGATCTCGAGGGCAAGTTCGCGCGCACGCGACTTGTTACCAATGAGATTGTGTTGGAAGCCAAGTTAATGGACGAGGGAGACCGCAACGCAGCGGCCGCGATCTCAATTCCCGCGGGCTTCCGAGTCTGCACGGTCAAGGTCGACATCGACAACGGCAACGGCGGGCTCGTCACTCCCGGCGATCGCGTCGACATCATGGTCTTCCTGCGTCGCATGGGCAACGAAATCACCAACACCAGCATTCGCACGATCTTGCAGGACGTCCGTGTATTCGCCGTCAATGCGGAGACCGAGCGAGTCACCAGCAAAGAGGGAACGGCCGTCACGGCCAAGACGATTTCCTTCTTGGTGAAGCCCAATCAGGCCGCCAAACTCACTCTCGCCTCGCGGATCGGGATCCTGCAGTTGTCGCTGCGGCGACCGGGCGAAGAGCAATTCAACGCGAGCAGCGAGATCGGGGACATCTCGATCGATGCCATCCTCGGCGGCGGAGCCGAAGCTGCTGACGATCCCCAAGTCAAGCAGCCCAGTCCGCTGATCAACTTCCTCAACAAGACTCCGGACGAATCTGTCGAGACGACGATTCCCGTACAGTGGAAGATGGACATCCTTGAGGGTCCTAATGGAACGCGCAGTTTCGAATGGACTGACGAAGACGAGTTGCCGAGCTTGGCGGGCGGCGCACCGCAAACAACTCCCGGACTGAGCGAACCGCTGAGCGGCGCCAAGCCGGTGGCTGCGACCCCGAAGCCCGAGCCGGTCACGATCGGAGACGGCGACGCGCGGGACGAAGAACTCGACGACCCGCTGGGTGACGACGCCTACTAAACCACCACACGACGAAAACACGTACGCACGGACGTTTGCGACGAAAACGCTAAAGGAAGAACACGGATGTCCACAACACGATTCGCGGCACGGACCGCCCGAATGGTTGTCATCGCGAGCTTGGTGGGCGCAGTCTTGGCGCCCAGCTCCTTTGCGCAGAATGCGACGCTCACCAGCCGCGGCGCGCAATTCACCATCAAGGAGCCCTACCATCGCTTGGAGATGATCGCGACGACCAGCAAGCTGGTCTCGACCGACTTCAAAGTCCCCCGCGTGGCCGTCGACAACCCCGACG
>JASMLW010000096.1 GCA_030748485.1 Pirellulaceae bacterium | reverse complement strand
ACTTGAGCTCGAAATGTCTGCCACGGTTTGTCGGCGGCGCGGAGGACGGGGTTGCCGGCGAACTTGCGCGGTTGGTGCAGTTGTCGACTCACTCCTTCGCGACTGGCGATGATCGCGTCGTCGAGAAACAACTGTCGCCGCCCGCGTTCGAGTTGCCGGCGGGCGTGGGCCACATCCGGATCGGGGATGGGCGAACCGGTTGTGAGAATCGACCACTGAATGTCATCCAGCTCGTGATTGCCGGCGCGAGCTTCGAATCCGATGCGCCAGTTATCGCCGCCGATCGTCTCGCCCGGCAGTTCGCCGACCGGCTTGCCGTTGATCGCCAGTTGGAACGGATAGTCGTTCTCGCGGTTCGTCGTCCACCGCACGCGATACTGGTTGAGTCGATCGGCGCGAAAGCCGAGTTCGCCGGGTAGTCGTACACGACACGCGGGTTCGCTCAGCACGCAACCGTTCGCCGTTCCCGTCAACAGCACGCTCTCGCCATCGGCAAGCCGCAGTGGGAACAACCGCAGCCGCCGGCCGGCGAATGTGAACCAAACGCCATCCGCCGCATGGCTGTCGGACGCCGTGGACATCCACCGAAAACTAACTTCGTGAGTCTGCCGCTCGCGCCGCTGCCTCGCCGGTGCGAATTGATAGCCGCGTGCGAAATCCGCTGGCCGGCCGATGACCCAACGACCATCGACCAGACTCTCCTGCGCCGTTCCGCTCGCCAGTTTCCAAGGCGGCTTGGCCGAAGCGGGAAGCGAGTCACCCGAGTACCGGAACACTACTTCAGCCGAAGCCGGTGCGACGATTGAAGTCAACAGTGCGAGGCAGTAGGCGAGTCGGATGCGGCGCGGCATGTCAGGAGCTCCCAGTCGTCCGATGCGAACGCATTTTAGCAAGATCATCGGCCCGAAGTGCGCCCGCCAGATTCCACAAACGGCGGGGCCGCGCTCATCGAGGCGTGTACTGCGAGATTCTCAATTTACCAGCCCGGTCACCCCTTCAGCCTCGACGGCTTCATCTTGGTCAGCTACATTCGATGGAACTGTCAGAGTGAATCCGACAAGGAGGGTCTTCACTTCCCCAGCAGCTTTGTCACCGCACCGCCAACGTTTAGATGATTGCAGCCGCCACCACTGTTTGCATCGTCCTGGTCTGTTTGGCCGTGTATCAAGTCCTGCTAACAGGCGGGTTCGTCGTCAACACTCGCACTCGGCCTCTCCGCGAAGTCGCCGACGCCGACCTGCCGCCCATTGCCGTTCTGATGGCGATGCGCGGAGCGGACCCGGATCTAGCCGAGGGTCTCCGGCGTCTAATGCGGCAGGATTACCCCGACTACGAACTTCGCGTTGTTGTCGACAGCGAGCAGGATCCCGCTTGGCCGATCGCGCACAGCGTTGTGGAAGAAACGGGCTCGACGAACGTTCGCATCGAACCGCTGCGAAGTCGTCCCGACAATTGCAGTCTTCATTGCGCTTCGCTCGTGCAACTGGCCGAGGAACTGGACGACGGTCGCCAGGTTTTCGTACTTGCCGACAGCGACGTCGTCGGTCACGAGCGTTGGTTGCGCGAGTTGGTCGGGCCGATCGCGGCCGGAGAGGCCGACGCAACCAGCGGCAACCGCTGGTACATGCCCCCGGAAGGCCGCGTCGGTTCGTTGGTGAGGTATGTCTGGAATGCGGCCGCCCTGCTTTCCATGTACTGGTTCAGAATCCCGTGGGGCGGCACGTTCGCCGGACGCACTTCCGACCTGCGATCCTCCGGCCTGGTCGATCGGTGGCGCAAGGCGCTGGCGGTGGACGCACCGATCTACAACTGTTGGCGAAGCGTAGAATCACGTTCCCGGTTCGTTCCATCTTTGATCATGATCAATCGCGAGGAGTGCGGATTCGCCGCCAACTTCGTGTTTATCTGTCGTCAGTTGTTGTGGACACGGCTCTATCAACCCGCGTCGTTCTGGTGGCCGATCGTGGTCCACGCGTTTGTGACCTCGGCGTCTCTCGCCGCCGCGGTGGCGTTGACGGTCGTCGGCCTCGTCGTCACCAGCTGGGCGACAGTTGCCTGGTCCGCCGGCGGACTGGCGGCCTACTTGGCGGCGATGGGATTGTCGCTGACGCTGTTGGAGTACCGAGTCGCAAGGATCGCCCGCGAGCGCGGTGAACGCGCCGCATGGATCTCTCCCGCCGTACTCGCCAAATTGATCCTCGTCATTCCCTTGACACAGTGCGTGCACATGGCCGCCGTGCTGACTGTTTTGCTGCGGAACCAAATTGACTGGCGCGGCGTGACCTACGAGATTCGCGGATCCTACGACGTGCGCCTTGTCGCGGACCGGCCAGTCGATTCGGGCAAGCCCCTCAATTCCATCTAGGTGATTGCCGAAACCCAAGCCAGCGAGCCGATGAAGTTCAACTACGTCATTGTGGGAAGCGGTCTGACCGGCGCGGTGTTCGCCAGGTTATTGACCGACGCGGGCGAGAGCGTTGTCGTGCTCGACCGCCGCGCTCACCTTGGCGGCAATGTGGCGGACGAGAAGCATTCCAGCGGCATCCGGATCCATACGTACGGACCTCACTACTTTCGTACGGTTTCCGATAGCGTCTGGCAGTTCGTCAACCGGTTTTCGCATTTCCACCCCTACCGTCATCAGGTGAAGTCGCTGGTCGACGGCCGGCTTGAGAACTGGCCGATCGCCGAGAGCTATATCCGCCGCGTCTGCGGCGACGATTGGCGACCCGCGATTACCGACTCGCAGCCTGACAACTTTGAAGACGCGGCGCTGTCGCTCATGCCGCGAGTCATCTACGAAAAATTTGTCAAAGGCTACACGGAAAAACAGTGGGGCGCGCCGGCTCGCAAACTCGCCGCCCAGCTCTGCAAGCGTTTCGATGTTCGCCACGACGACAATCCCCTCCTGACGCCGAAAGCCAAACACCAGGGAATCCCGGCGGACGGCTACACGGCCATGATGCGGCGGATGCTCGATGGAATCCCGCTTCGCTTGGGCGTCGACTACTTGTCCCACCGCGAAGAATTTCGGCCGCGAAAGCTGCTGATCTTCACCGGACCGATTGACGAGTACTTCGATTACGAGATTGGCGAGCTGGCATATCGAGGACAGCGCCGCGAGACGACGTACGTCGCCGAGGCGGGTTTCGCGCACCCATCGGCGCAGATCAACAACCCCGGCGACGGCGCGCACATTCGCGACATCGAATGGAAACATTTGATGCCGCAACGCGCCGCGTCGAGTGCCAATGGAACGGTTATCACCAGGGAGACTCCGTTCTCTCCCGACGATCCACAGCACTACGAGTACCCGTTCCCCGATGAAATCAACCGGACTGGATTCCGTGCGTATCAAGGGTTGGCGGAGGACGAGCCGGGAGTTTTGATCTGCGGTCGATTGGGCGAGTACCTATATTTCGACATGGACCACGCTATCGCGCGGGCGATGGAATTGTGCAAACGAGTCCTGACTCGTTCGCACCAGCCTGGCGAATTGACCAAAGACCGGGTGGCGACCAGCTGAGCTATCCCGCGGCGGCTCCGGTCCGCGCCGCCCACGTGACGATCTGCGAGTGCCAACCGGACAGGATGGTGAACGTTCGCGACGATCCCAGCACTTCTTCGAGTTGCCGCCGCCACTGCTGGTCTGACCATTGCCGCAAACAACTGACGACAGCGTCCCAAATGAACATGGCCGGTACGGCGGGAAACAACCAGCACCAGAAAATGCGTCGCACCAAACCGGACGTGCCGCCGAGAACCGGCAGCAGAAGAGCCGGCGCGATCGCACCGAAAACGCTGACGATCGATGGCAGCGAACACCGCATGGGTTCAAAAACGGCGACAGCCGCGTCGCCTTCGGCCAGCGCCGCCAAGATCGCGGGGCGCTGCTTACTGGGTACGTGGTGCAGGGCGGCGCAAAAAATGAGCAGCGCGCCCGCATCCCAACGCAGCGGCTGAGAGAAGTCGACCGACTCGTAGATCGGCGAGACTTTGTCGGGGTGAGCGGCCTCGAGTTCGCGATAGAGGTGCGCGTGCGGCTTGAGGTCGCAAGGGACGAGCGTCAAGCCGTCCGTGCGGGGATCAGCGGCGAGGTGGCGAGTGATCGGAGCCCGCCCGGCGCCGAGTTCGACGATCGTATCCGCTCCCTGCTCCGCGGCGATCTCGACCGCCTTGTTGGCGACGCTCGCGTTGTAATCGCGAAACCTCGAATTGCAGAGGTCGAGGATTTCGAAGAACGTCGCCCGCGCCGACGACGGCACCCACGACTGATCGGTGAATTCGAATAGGTGGGGCATCGGGCTGCGTTCCTCGGTCCCGTGGGGGGGGCGTTCCATTCATTGCTCGCCAGTTGTCCGGCAATCGAATGCAAGCCAATGTATAGATTGCCAAGGCGCGCGACCAGCGGGCAGCCGGTTCAACGAACCGCCGCCCCGGGGCGCCTTTCGAGCGTCATCCGAAGAGGCGTGCAAAGTTCGTGTTCGGCCAGCCTGGAAGCCAACGCAACAGCACAAGCTGACCGGTTCCAAGACAAGTACTTGAGTCAACGCTCTTGAGGCTCGGCGACTGAAGCTGCTTGCTCTACGTTCCGTTGAGGCATGTTCGGCGCCTCAGGGACTCGATTCAGGGCAATACTCGGGGCGAGTCTTGGTGTAGTGAATTGGCGAACAACCAAATAGCTCGTTCAACGCGCCGACGAAAGAATCGGCAGCAGCCACCTGAGGCTGGGCCCGTACAGACCTTTACGTTTCCACTTGTTGCATTAACAATAATTGGCCCGTAGGCCATGCGCGGCATCACCTCACGCACTTTGGCAGAAAGGCCTTCGACAGGCTGGAGCTTCCCGCTTTTTGCAAGCGGGCTCCAAAGCGAGTTACCGCGCTCATTGGGATCCCAGATGGAGTTAGCGGCACCTCCAGTCGGGCATTCGGCGCCGCCACACCCTGTGCCACATGACTCTGAGTCAGAAGATGCTCCCCATTCAGGAAGCGGGGCTTTCTCTTGCTTTTGTTCAAAGCAGGATTCAAGTGGTTCATCACATGAACCCATTCCGCCTTTTATTGGCAAGCACTCAGCGTTGCCATTTGACAGATTCGAGAGCGCAAACCCAATTGGCGTCGCAGTCACCGTTGCACTATCAAAGTTGCATTCGATTGTGTCGCCATCTTTAGAAAGTGTGACAGTGCCACTTAGGCTTGACATCGTGCCTGTGTAGCTAATCGAATCATTCATCGCGATATCAAGCACGATATCGAACTTGCGCGTGGTTGCGTTTTGCGAGCAGGTAAGCTCAAGCCAATCAACGCAAGTGCCGTTAATCTCTTTCCGGTAAGTAACGCAGTCCCATTCACCTAGGCCATCAAGGTACGCATCTAGGATGAAATCGGCGTTTAGCTCATCGCAGCCCATGCACGTGTCATCAGTTACACCTGTGATGACGACTTTAAACTGCTTAGCAAGCGGAGGCGCGCACGAGCACGGGTTGATACCACTCGATGTCATAGCTGACCCTAGTCCATCGCAAAGAAATGAAGCCGACCGTTAAATCAAACGAATACAGCATCAGTAGTGGTAGCTCAGAGGTGCATGTGTATTGTTGAGCTCTTGAAAGCGAGTGTCAAGGAACTACGGCGGCGATTCTTGTGATTCGATTTGAAGTTTAGGGCTCTTCATGAAAAATCGTGGCTGATGTTATGTGGCGTCATGTCTAGTTTGCCGCAGAAGAAGAGGATTCGAATGCGGTAGCTGTTGAATGAACGGAAGCCGCGGGCGTTGGCTTTGATCGATTGGATCTTGCTGTTGAATCCTTCACTCACGGCGTTGGTGATGTGGTGCTTAACATAGGCCAGGAGACCGTCGAGGTGTCGCTTGAGCATTTGCGCTTTCTTGACGATTGGTTTCAGCCGACAATGGACGGCCCACGAGTACCACTCGTTGAAAAAGCGACTCGCATATCCTTTGTGGAAGTAGGTCCAGAACCAGCGGAATTGCTCCTTGATCGCCCAGGCCTTGGAGGTCTTGAGTTCTGATTCGCGGAGTATCGCAAACTCCGTTGTGTGCTGGTCGGGTACATTGCTGCAGCGATAAAGCCAGAGTTGCTTCGTGCCCACCAATCGCTTGTCGTTGTTCTCTTTGAGCGTCTTATCTTCTCCACGTCGCACTTGGTCCACGGCCTCATTCAAACCTCGGGCGTTGTGACCTGATTTGCTAGATGAACGCGAGGATGCCTGCAGATCCGAAACTCGCGACTATCTTGGACCACACATCGGTGTGGACACGGGATGAAGCCAAGTTCTTCATCACTTCGCGTCATCTTTGGTAGACCCGTTTTGAACTCACAGCAAGCACAGGCCTTCCAGATGCCTGATGGATTTCCCTTGCCTGCATGTCTGATGACTCAATAAAGAGCAGGCAGTCTGAGTCAGCGTAGGCAAGTCCTTTGTGGTGAGCGGCTGAGTAGTAACGTGTCCTTTCCTCTGCTGAGTCCCATGATCCCATCACAAGCTTTGAAACTTGAATTCCGTGTTCAGCAAGCCAAGCCTCAGTTGCGTCACGATGTTTTTCTAACCTAGCTGTGACGACTAGCGGAATTGGCGTTCTTCTAGGAAGCATCAGAAGCGCACGGGCAACTACAGGTCGCCTTTGGCGACGCGTTCGTCGGCCCGCCGGTCGGCGATCGTCCAGCGTTGGTTGGGGTGCCGGTCGAGCCATGCATCGGGAAGCAGGGTCGCGACGTCGGCGCCGGCTGGCAACCGAGTGAAGATGTCTCGGAGATAGGCCCAGGGTTCGACCCGATTGTCTTTGCAACTGGCGATCAGCGACATCAACAGCGCCGCGCGGCTGCCGGCGGCGGGACTGCCGACGAACAGTGGTGTAGGCCCAGGAATTGCGCCTGGGCCCCAACCCCAAACCGGACGTGCAAGATTTCCAAGCATCCGGCTTTCCAGACTGTCTTGATCAGTCAATTCGCGACTTCTCCTTGTGGCACGGCAAACAAAGCGTCTGCAGATTGAGCAAGCGAGTAGCCTGTGAATAACTGGCAAAGTTACGAACGGGCTCAATATGGTCCGCTTCCGAAGTCTCCCACGTTACGCGGGTCCCGCAGTGACGACAACGGTTGCCATCGCGAAACAGTGTCCATGCCTTGAAGTCCATACGGCTCGGTCTCTGGCGACTCTCGGGCCGGCGCACGACTTCCTCCCAGTCGGCATCTTCGAGGTAGCAGCCCGTTCCCGGATCATACGGCTCGGGGGCCGCTTGCTTATACGTCGAAGCAACGTCTTGGGCGCGCTTGAGCACGCCTGCTTCGCCGATGTGTAGTCCGAGATTGTTGGCGGCATACCGCTTGATGCATTGGGCGGTGGTAATGTCGTATCGCCGACAGAGTGCTTTGACGCCGATCCAGAACGCGTGGTAGTCCGCTTGATTCGCTATTCGGTTGAAATCGTGGGCTATGCGATAGTAATTCGCCCAGCCAGTGATGACAGCCGATCCACGAACAATTCGAGCGACTCCACTTTCCTGAGTTGGTTGCCATCGCATGGCTTCATTAAGGCATCGACTGCAAGTTTTGCGCAAAATCGCTTGTGTTCAGGAAACGAGTTTTGAAGCTCTTCTTCAATGTCTCCCGATGAAATCGTTGCAGCTGTAGCCGTGTCTTTCCCTTCGGCGATTGCCGGTCAGTACCGCTGGTTTGCACACTCCAAAGTAATGGACCATGTGGCGGTTGAGCATGCGCGAAACGCTCCACGACCAGAATCAATCGACCAAGTCTTTGAAGTGATGCAAGATGAGCTTGCATCTGTAAGAGCGCACAAGGCGGACTCTCCACTTGGAGTTTTCTTTCGCTCGCCTGTCTTTGACCCAAGCGGTTATGCAGAAGATGCACGGCACGCAATTAAATGCCTGGCGGAGAGTGACCGCGAACTCTCAGTTGAAGAAATTAAATGGAGCGATAGCGGAGCGTCTTTTTCATATGGGGCCTTCTGAGCAATGGCACCGGGCGTGTTTTAACGAGGAGCATTTAAAGTGGTGCCTTTATAAGGCTGGGTTTTCGAACTGTAAGCGCATCACCAAAGAGGGCGGAGAGATTGACCACGGTGTAATCAACCTTGGAATGGCGGCTGTGAAAAAAAGTAGAGAGCCTGACGCCTTTGCCTACCAAGCACTCTATGACAGGCTGCGAGCATCCGGTTACCACGAGGAAGAGGACGGCTCGAGTCATCTAGCGACCTACATTCCGTGGCTAAAAGAGAGACTGAACTACGAGTCCGTCCTTGATATTGGCTGTAGCGCGGGGGGGAGCCTTCCCTTGCTCGGCAGCGATGGCGAGACCGCTTACGGCGTAGATGTTTCAGCGGTTGCCGTTACGAAAGGGCGGCGACTAGGAAGAAACGTATTTCAAGCATCTGCAACCGCGCTCCCTTTTTCTGACAACGAGTTTGACTTGGTGGTTTCAGCTGATGTGTTTGAGCATCTACACCCAGACGACGCCGAAAAAGCTGCCAGCGAGGCGATTCGAGTTGCCCGCCGATTTGTCTTCATGAAGATTGCCCACCACGAAGACGCTACCGTGAAATGGAAAGAACTAGCTGGCCATCCGCTACACCTGACAACAGAGCCGCTTTCCTGGTGGCTTCAGTTTTTTAGGCCAGCAGGAGAGATCATCTGGCATGCACAGTTTGCTTTTTGCCTTCGATTGCCAGATGCAGCGAGCTGACAAGCATCGAGGCGGATAACGCCATGCAAAAGATTGGGGCGCTTCTAGATTGTCACGCTGGAGAGCCGGCTTGGATTTTTGGCAAAGGCCCAAGCCTTGATGCCTTTCCCATGAATTCAGCTGGCCCTCTAAGGCTTTGCATTAACGAAAGCGTTCGAGCAGTTCCTAGCCCCACGTATTTTTTCGCCCACGATGAAGGCCCGATAAAAAATGTGGCGGATGCCTGGCCCGCCAAATGCCGGGCAATCTTACAGCCTGTTCGAGCCGAATACGCCAAGGACTGCGGCATTCCAGAGAAGCTTCTTTACACCTACGAGAAACGCTTTGCGGACAACGCGGTGAGAGACCTTGATGCTGAAGGGATCGCCAAGCGGTCTGCACTTTACGGCAACACTGGCACGGTCCACTGTGCCATTCACTTTTGCCGGCTAATTGGCGTTTCAAGAGTCGTCATGGTCGGGTTTGACGGAAGTGGTGGTTACGCCAAAGCAATTGGGCTTCCCGACGGCGGTGCCGCTCACGAGCGAATCAAGAGCGATAGCAAGTCGCTCTTAACGGCGTTAGAGTTTCCATTCAACTTTTTTGGCGACTAGCCCCTGCCCGAAGAGAGCCGCTGTTCGTCAGCAGATCAGGCGATTGCAAATGACGTGTCAGGGTGTTCGGCGACAATTACCTTTCCGGGGGTCTGTTGTCATCGGGAGGCGCTTGCGAGGCGGGCAACGGTTCGATGAGAGTTCGCACGATAGTGCTCGTCGCGGCGCAGGGTCGAGCCGGGAAATGGACGAGTGACGACTTGGAAGCGGCGCGAGAGCAAGCAAATCAACTGATACGTCGCGAGCGGCCGACGGAAGCCACACGAACGTTGGCGTCAGCGCACGCCCTGGACCGCGACCGATTTCAATTCGCGCTGGCGAACACTCCCGCCGAACTATGTTCCGACTGTCCGGAGTTGGAGGAGGAGGTTG
>JASMLW010000095.1 GCA_030748485.1 Pirellulaceae bacterium | reverse complement strand
ATGAACAGTCGATGGAATCTCATTGCCGACTCCCTATTCAATTCGGCTCGTTCTTTCCCAGTCTTCTTTCCCAGTCTTCCTTCCTTGTCTTCAGCAACCCGCATGTGTCACCAATCGATGAGGCGGATGCCGCCAGACCGTCCATGAACAGCAGATTAGTTTTCTTCGCATCGCCTCGATCCTCGTAAATGGCCGGCGCACCCGCCATTAAACCGGTGTCGCCCCGTTTTGCTTCGATTCAACCGTATCGCGATCGCAATATCGCCGCCGCCTCGCACATCGCCTTCAACTTCTGGCAGGCTTCATCGAGGTCCATTGGATTCTGCACCGACGGCGCGAACCCACAGTCGGGATGGAGCGTGATCCGGTCTCGGTCGATGTACCGCATCGCCCGTTCAACTCGATCGACCACGACTTGCGGCGTTTCAACCCGCCGGTCGCAATGGTCAACGCAGCCAAGCCCCAGACGCACGCCGTCGGGAAACTTCGACAGCGCCGAATAACCCCCGCTGACCGGAGTGGCGTACTCCATCGATATCGTGCCGACGCGAATCTTGGCCAGTGTCGGCATGATCAAGTCGTACTCGCCTTCACTTACGTGGCGACGATTGAAGTGGGCGTGGCACAGGTGAATGGCCGTGTCGATGCCCGTGATCCCGGAAACCGTCTGATTGATCAGATCGGCACACAAGTCCATCTGGTAATGCGGAGCGGAAATGCCTTCCCGTTCGCGGAATCGACTATCGACCATCGCGCTGAGCCAAGGCTCGTCAAGCTGTACGGTCGCGGCGCCAGCTTCTCGAATTGCAACAATCTCCCGCCGCAGGATTGGCACGCAGTCGCGCATTAGCGCCTCGCGAGTTGGATAGGCGGATGTCGAGTGATCCGAATGCCACATTCGCCGTCCAATGATGTACGGCGACGGCAGCGTACACTTGATGCGTCTACCGGTGTGCTTCTTCAGAAACTGAACCTCGTGGGCGGCAATCGCGCCACTGGATTCAATTGGAGCAATCACCGCCGGGTAGTTCAGTCCCGCAGCTCCAGGATTGATGTCGGGCGCGAATCCATGGACACGTTCGGCAAAGACCTTCACGTAGCTCTCGCGTCGCCATTCGCCGTCGGTGATCTCGTCCAAGCCGGCTCCCTCCTGCAGATGAATCGCCGCTTTGATTTCGTCGTCAAGGTGCTCTCGCGCCTGGTCGTGCGTGACGATTCCCTTCTTGCGATCCAGGATCAAGTCGCGCACGCAGGCGGGCCTCGGAAGGCTGCCAATCACAGTGGTCGGGAAGAGATCGCGGGTCACTTCCGCTCCTTCCGCACGTCAACGCAAAGCAGATTCCCATCCTGTGCGCGCCGGATCTCGTATTTCCAGAACGTCTGGCCGTTCAGCGGATTCAGGCCCGCCATCGAAGGGACTGGCAGCCGCACGATGGTCATGGCGCGCCCTTCGTTGGATTTGCTGGAACCGAATTCATGTTCTGGTCCTTGAGTTGCCTTGTCGGGTGACTACGCCTTCGATCGCATCGGGATCGAGGTTTTCAGCCATCTTGATCAGGCAATTGAGAATGGTCTCCATGTGCCCTGGAGGCACGGCCTCTTCCAGCCGACGCCGCAAGTAGTCCGCGCTGTCATACAACACCTTCTGCTGCTGGCGGCCTTCCTTCGTCAAATACAAGGCCCAAGCACGTCGGTCGTCTGGGTGCTCTCTGCGTTCGACAAGCCCCTTCTCCTCCATCAGGTCGATCATCCGGTTGATCGTCCGCTTGTCGGATGCGAGTTGGTCAACAACCGTCTGCTGCGTGATCCCAGGTTCTTGTGCCAGGCAGGTCATTACAGCGTATTGATCAGCCGTTGCGTCGAACGGTCGAAAGTGGCGATTAGCACTACGATGCAAGTGCAGGTAGGCGGCGCGCAGCCGAACCGCCAATGATTCTTCAAATCTCATTCCGTCTCCAGAGTCATGGTAGTCGTGCCTATGGTAGCCATGCCTACTAATAGAGTAAACCCTGGAGACACGTTTCGTCAACCAGCTGCTCAAGGGGACGGTCGCAGACCGACCTTGGCCATCACCGGAGTTCTTGGCCAACTAGATTCAATCTCAGACGCCCAGTCGCCACGTGATTCGGATTGTCGAATTCGGCGGAACCAATTAGAAATCGGCAAACAGCTTCGGTTCACGATCAAGTTTCGCAATCAAGGAGGGCGCGCGAGATGCCACATCAAACAACAGAACTTGTCGAGCGTCTGTGCCAGGTCCAAAGCCCTTGCGATCTGCAGGACTGGGAAGTCCGAGACGGGTATTTCGTGTCGGCGGCTCGCGTTTCGGCCGAAGATATCCCTGGTCTGATCGAGATTGCTCGCAAGTGGACCGATTCGAACTGGCCGACCTACGAGGACGAACCCAACGTCGACGATGTGGAATGGACGCCCGTTTCCGCCTGGAGAACTCTGGCCGATTTGAAAGCCGAAGCGGCGGTGGAGCCGCTGGTGGAAATGTTGTGTGAGTGCGACGAGTTCGACTCCTGGATGGCGGACGAGTTGCCGCACGTCTTTGGCAAGATCGGGGAACCGGCCATCGAGGCGCTGACCCGCGTGGCCAGAGACGCCGGCGAGGAGGATTTCGTTCGCTCGACTGCGGCGCGCGGGCTGCGCCAAGTGGCCGACTATCATCCGGACACACGCGAGCGGATCATCGCTCGCCTTACGGAAATGATGGCCGGCGCCGCTGAAGGCCAATTCGAATTCAACTCGATGTTGGTCGTCGATTTGGTCGAGTTGCAGGCCACCGCGGCGGCCGAGCCGATCGAGCGGGCGTTCGCCGGCAACCTTGTCGACGTTGGCGTGATGGGCGACTGGGAAGATGTCCGTCGCGAGTTGGGAGTGGCCGGCATGGGACTCAAGATGCCCGAAGACCCGCACAACTCGATCGAACAAACGCGAGGACGGATGGGTGTCGGTATCTTCTCCGATCGCCCCATCTTTGACACGGACGAGTTCGACCTTGACGCCGAGGAGGCTTATTACGAGCAAGCATTCAACGCGTTTTCGGCGTCGACCGAAGCCCAGCGGTTTGTCGACCGCTACGGCGGCCTGGCGGGATGGTCTGGCATGCTTCTCGAATTTGGCGTCAACCATCTCGGTGAGATCGTCGACCAGATGACGATCGAGAGTGTCCGCGCGTTTGTTCTCGGCTACGTGCCACGCAAGGTTTCGACCAAACCCGATGCCGCGGCGGAGATCGTCTACGAACTTGCCATGTTCTGGGAGTACCTGGACCGCGTCCACAAACTGGCCGAGGCGAATTCAATCGTCGAGTGGCTCAAGCAGGATGGCTTGATCGATCAGTTGGAAGCGGAGCTGTCCGATCCTTCGAATTACAGCATGGCCAAGTCGATGTTCATGGCAGGCGACGCCGCCGGCTACGACATGACATCGGAAGCGGGCCTCAACGAGTTCATGATGATGGTCAACCAGTCGTTGATCTCGGGCAGCACGCCGCCAGCGGCCCGACCCACGGCCCACCCCAGTGCCCTACGCACTGCCCTACCCACTGCCCTACCCACTGCCCTACCCGCTGCCCTACCCACTGCGCGAAAGCAGCAGCGGGTCGGACGCAACGATCCCTGTCCGTGTGGAAGCGGAAAAAAGTTCAAGAAGTGCTGTCGATGACGACAACGCGCGGCGCGGCGCATTTACGAGCATCGCGACTCGGCTCTTTGAGTGTCACGCCAGAGACAAGGGTGCCTCGTCGCCTTCGGAACAAGATCGGATGGCGGTGTGCCATGTTCGCTTGTAGCTGCCAGAACGTGGAGGCGGTTCGTTGATGGGAAGGTCAGCTACGACACCCCACCGTCTGGCGACGGTAGCTACGTGGAACTATCGTGGCCACGCTCGCTTTTGTGGCTACGCTCGCCAGAGCGTGGAATCGATTCACCACTTCGCAAGGTCCGCAATTCCCCACCGTCTGGCGACGGTAGCTATAGCTACGTTGTCGACGCTACGTTGTCGCTTGTAGCTAGCTATAGCTTGGCTATCTTCTTCGCCTGCCGAAAGCGCGGTCACGCCAAGAGCTTCTGTACGACCTCGCCGCCTTGGTCGGTGAGTCGGACGTCGAGGCCCTTGAACGGGTGCGTCAGTTTGAAGTGGTCGAAACCGAACAGGTGCAGGATCGTGGCGTGCAAGTCGTTGATGTGCACCGGGTCTTCGACAGGAGCCCAACCGATTTCGTCGGTCTTGCCGACCACCTGTCCGCCTTTAACGCCGCCGCCGGCCATCCAGAGACTGAAGCCGTAAGGATGGTGGTCGCGCCCGGTGTTCTGCTTGTTGCCGCCCCGGTTCTCGCCGAGCGGCGTGCGGCCGAATTCACCGGCGCAAATGACGAGCGTGTCGTCGAGCATGCCGCGGCTTTTGAGATCCTGGACCAGCGCGGCGGCCGGTTGGTCGAGCATCCCGGCGTTGTAGGAAATCTCGGCGTCGAGATTGCTGTGGTGATCCCACGACGCGTGGACCAGCGTGACGCAGCGGACGCCGCGTTCGACAAGCCGACGAGCGAGCAGGCAATTGCGTGAGAACGACTTGTAGACATTGGGGCCACCGCCGCGAAAACTGCGTTTCTCGGGCTCCTTTCGCTCAACGCCGTACAGGTCGAGCACTTTTTGATCTTCGCCGGAGAGGTCGACTAGTTCGGGAGCGGCCGCTTGCATCCGAAACGCCAACTCGTACGCCAAGATGCGGCTGTTGATTTCCGGATCGCCAAGTTGCTCGTACCGCTTGGCGTTGAGTCTCTTGATCGCCTCCAGCCCCAACTGCTGCGCGTCGC
>JASMLW010000094.1 GCA_030748485.1 Pirellulaceae bacterium | reverse complement strand
AAGACACTCCCAACCACTTAGCACAAAACAGTTTATCCTTCCTCAACAGGACGGCGAACTGACTGATTCCCCACCGTGAATGAGCCCCCCGAGGCGCCCTCCCCGATGGCGGAGGCGATGAGCTGGGTCTCAAGGGTGATGACTGTCTCCCTGGAGATGGTTTTGCCCGGAATCGCGGGCCGCTGGGTCGACGGTCGGCTGGACACTGGCTCGGTGTTCACATTCGCTGGATTTGCGATGGGGATGGTGGTTGGGATTTACCACTTATTGTCGATGACCGGTGCGGCCTCAAAATCGGCCGGTGACGACCCGAATTCGCGCGAGGAAGATCGCGAGTCGTGACACAGGACGCCCGCAACTCACTCCCCGATTCACCCGGGCGCAGCCCCATGGCCACTTGGGCGGCGCTGACGGCAGTCCTGTTGGCGGCCTGGCCGGCGTTTGCCTGGTTTGGGCATCACAACCACGGAGCCGCCGGACTACAGGCGTCGGTCGTGGCGGGAGTCGTCTGCTGGATCGGCGCGTCCGCGGCGCTGTTTTTGGTCGCATTGCTGCAGGGACCGCTGGCCGTTCACGGCACGATCGCGGGAATCTTCTTCCGCATGGGGCTGCCGCTGGGCACGGGAGTCTTACTCGACAACATGAATCGCCCGCTCGCTGAAGCCGGCGTTTTCGGAATGATCCTGCTTTATTACCTCGTCGCGCTCGCCGTCGAAATGCCGCTGTCATTGCGGCTGGTGCGACCCACTCGCGTCACCAGCGCGTCGTAGCTATGGCCTCGCCGCAACTGCACATCAAAGACGCCTATTACTTTGAGGTGCCGAAGGCTCTTTGGCGTTCGCGCCGCGAAGACATCGACGACTTTCCCGATTGGTGGGTGCGCAACGACCACGATTTTCAGCACCACGAAGCCGAGGATCTTTACGCGGGGCTCAACGGACTGGTTGACGGGATTCCTTCGCAAAGCGAGTTGCTGCACGACTGGGAGCACTGGCAACATGCGGGCAAGGACCACGCCAACGCCGGCAAGCCGCTCGACGTCTATTTGGAAGAGCAGGTCGCGGACCTCAAACAGAAATACAAGACTTGGACCGGCCAGGACGGCAACGCAGAGCGCTCGTTTGAGGAGTTCCTCCACCATGAAACTCAGCCCTTTGGCTGGTTCGCGGCCAAGTTGGAGAACGCCGACTTCGCCGCCAAGTGGACGGAACTGAAGGAGAGTGCCGGCGGCGACGAGGCGGTGGAGCATTTCGCGGCCAACCACACATGGTCGCAGGAGACGGTCGCCGGTTACAACTCACATCTGCACGGCAAGATCCTGATCCCGCAGCCGTTCGGCGGCGAATTGCGGAACGCCTATCAGGCCGAGTCCGGATTCTGCGTGTCGAAGTTCATGATCATCGAGTTGGTGGTCGCCATCCTGTTGGTGACCGTGCTCGGCTGGCTGGGCAAGAAGATGTCCGCCGGCGGTGCGCCGCAAGGTCGCCTGTGGAATCTGATCGAAACGCTGCTGCTGTTCATCCGCGACCAGGTGGCTCGCCCGGCGATCGGCAAGCACGATGCGGACAAGTTCGTTCCGCTGCTGTGGACAATCTTCTTATTCGTCATGGCGCTTAACTTGATGGGAGCGGTGCCGTGGGTGGGAGCCCCGACCAGCGCATTCGGAGTCACCCTGGCCCTGGCCGGCGTGACGGTCGGCACGGGCATCCTCTTCGGATCGATCAAATTCGGCGTCGTCGGCTTCTGGCTCAATCAAGTTCCTCAGATGGACTTGCCGTTTGTGATGGCGATTGTGATCAAGCCGATGATCTTCTTGATCGAGGTGCTCGGCTTCTTCATCAAGCACAGCGTGTTGGCCGTGCGGTTGTTGGCCAACATGGTGGCCGGTCACTTGGTGCTGTTGGGCATCATGGGCTTGGCGTTCAGTATCGACGGCGCGAAGAGCGACAGCTGGGCGCTGACCGCTGTGATCTCCGTCGTGGCTTCTACTCTCTTCAGCGTCCTGGAATTAGGTGTGGCGCTGTTGCAAGCTTACATATTCACGTTTTTGTCGGCGTTGTTCATCGGCGCCGCCATCCACCACCACTAGAGCGACTCGAACCACTCGCGGACGTCTCGACGTTAGGAGATTTTTCAGTGAACACCCTCGCGAAGATTGGATTTTGGAGTATTGCAGCGTTGTTGGTGTGCGTCACACCGGCACTCGCTCAAACAGCAGGCGACCCCATTAATGCGGCTCCGCTAGGCGTCGGCCTGACGGTGATCGGCGCCGCCTACGGGATCGGCCGGCTCGCCAGTTCGGCGTTGGAGAGCATGGCTCGCCAACCGGAGGTAGCGGGCAATGTGCAGGTGGCGATGATCATCGCCGCGGCGTTGATCGAAGGTTTCACCTTCTTCGCGCTGTTCATCTGCATGCAGCAAGCGCCGACGTAGGTCGTTTCCCGAATTGCTCACCGTTTCACCTGATCGGGGGACGACTGTGTTTGTTCGACGCGCATGTTTAGCGGCGCTGCCCTTGTTGGCGTTTGCGCTGGCGATTCCACTGGCCTACGGCGACGACGAGGACGCAAAAGCGGGCGGCTCGGACGCCGCTCATGAAGGCGCAGACGAAGCGTCCGGCGGCGGAGGAGACTCCAGCGGCGGACACGAGGCCAATGGACACGAGGCCGAAGGCGGGGAAGGAGCCGCTGGGGGCGACCACCACGACCCCCACGACCCCCACGACCTCAGTCACTCGAACGCCACGGCTTCTCTCAACGCGTCCGAGGAGTTTAAGGGAGACCTGGCCATCTTCACGTTGGTCGTGTTCCTTTTACTGCTGGCCGTATTGATGAAGTTCGCCTGGGGTCCGATCGTGGCCGGCTTGGGCAAGCGTGAAGAAGGCATCGCGAACAACATTCGCCGCGCCGAAGAGAACGCGGCCAAGAGCGCCGCGCTGCTCACGGAGCACGAGGCGAAGTTGGCGGCGACGGCCGAAGAGGGTCGCGTCATGATCGAAAAGGCGAAAGCGGACGCCGAGCGAGCTGGAGCCAAAATCGTGGCCGACGCCGAAGCGGCCGCCGAGCGAGAACGACAGCGAGCGCTCAACGACATTGAAGCGGCGAAGAACACCGCTTTGTCGGAAGTCGCCGAGCGAGGCGTCGACGTCGCAGTAGGATTGGCCGGCCAATTGGTTCAAAAGGAACTCAGGGCGGCCGACCACGAAGGATTGATTCGCGACGCGCTGAATCAATTCCCGAGTAACAACTGATTCCAGCAACCACCGATCGCATCCACTGGCTGAGTAGGCCAGCGGCCGCCCCGAGCGGCCGACAGAGGATTCTTCATGGCCGACAACGGCGAACATGTCGAATTTGACGCCACGCAACAGCAACTGGGCGCGGTTTACGCCAAGGCGCTGTTGGGAGCGGCGGCGAGCGTCTCCAACACACAACTTGTATTGGAGGAGTTCGACAGTTTGGTGGGCGATGTATTGGACGAACTTCCTCAGTTCGAAGCCGCGCTGCAATCGCCGCGGATTCCGCACGAGGAAAAAGTTCAGATGCTGGACAAAGCCTTTCAAGGCAAGATGAAAGATGAACTCCTGCGGTTTTTGAAAGTGGTTTCATCCCACGGCCGCATGGATTGCTTGCGGGAAATCCACCGCGCCGCCCATAAGCTGTTCAACGAGCAGCTGGGCCGCATGGATGTCCGCGTGACGACGGCGGCTCCCATCGACCAGGGGCTGGCCGACAGCATCGCCAAAAAGCTGAGTGAGTCGCTCGGCGGTGATGTCGTGATGAAAACGGAAGTCGATGAAAGTCTCTTGGGCGGCATCCAGGTGCGCGTGGGAGACACCGTCTATGACGCCAGCGTGGCCAATCGCCTCCGTCGGATGCGGGAGACGACGTTGGAACAGACGACACAGAGTATTCGCAACTCCCTGGACCGCTTCTCGCAATAGGCGACGGGTCAGATGACAAGTTTTAAAGCAGACGAAATCGCTTCGGTCATCCAGAAGGAGATCGAGCAATACGAAAGCCAACTCGACGTTCGCGAGGTTGGCACCGTCCTCGAAGTTGGTGACGGCATCGCCCGCGTCCACGGCCTGTCCGGGGTCATGGCCGGTGAGATGGTCGAGTTTCCCGGCAATGTGATCGGACTGGCGTTCAACCTCGAAGAGAACAGCGTCGGCGTGATCATTCTCGGCGACTTCCTCAGCATCAACGAGGGCGACCCAGTGCGGGCGCTGGGAACGCTGTTGTCGGTTCCCGTCGGCGACGCGGTGGTCGGTCGGGTCCTCGATCCGCTCGGCAATCCGATCGACGGCAAAGGACCGCTCAACGCCACCGAAACTCGTCCCGTCGAGTTTTTGGCGCCGGGCGTGGCCGGTCGACAACCGGTGTGCGAGCCGATGCAGACAGGCATCAAAGCGATCGACGCGATGACGCCGATCGGCCGCGGCCAGCGCGAGTTGATCATCGGCGACCGCAAGACGGGCAAGACGGCCGTCGCGTTGGACACGATCCTCAATCAGAAGAACACCGGCGTGAAGTGCTTCTACGTGGCCGTCGGCCAGAAGGACTCTTCCGTCGCCGGCGTGGTCAAGATTCTCGAAGAACACGGCGCGCTCGACTACACCACGGTGATCGTCTCGGGAGCCAGCGCTCCGGCTCCGCTGCAGTACGTGGCTCCCTACGCGGGCACGGCGATGGCCGAATACTTCATGTTCAACAACCAGCACGCGCTGATCGTCTACGACGACTTGAGCAAGCAGGCGGCCGCGTACCGTCAGCTGTCGCTGCTGATGCGACGCCCGCCGGGACGCGAAGCCTACCCGGGCGACGTCTTCTACTGCCACAGTCGGTTGCTCGAGCGATCGGCCAAACTGTCCGATGACTTGGGCGGCGGATCACTCACCTCGCTGCCGATCATCGAGACGCTGGAAGGCGAAGTGTCGGCCTACATTCCAACCAACGTGATCTCGATCACCGATGGTCAGATCTACCTGCAACCCGACCTGTTCTTCGCCGGCATTCGCCCGGCCATGAACGTCGGCATTTCGGTGTCGCGCGTCGGCGGCGCCGCTCAGATCAAAGCGATGAAGTCGGTCGCCGGCGGTCTGCGTTTGGACCTGGCGGCGTTTCGCGAGTTGGAGGCGTTCGCCCAATTGGGAACGGATCTGGACGCCGCTACACAAGCTCGGCTCGATCGCGGCTACCGCATGGTCGAATTGCTCAAACAACCTCAGTACCAGCCGATGGACGTGATCGATCAAGTGATCATGATCTACGCCGGCACGCGCGGTTACCTGGACAAGACCGACATCAAACTGGTGCCGCAATACGAGAAGGATGTGTTGGCGTTCATGCACGACCAGAAGTCCGACTTCATGGAGCGACTGCGCTCCGGTGGCTCGATGTCCGACGAACTCGAAGAAGAACTGAAAGCGGCGCTGGTCGAGTTCAACAGCTCGCGCGGCTAGCCGTTGATTTCACGAACACACTCCCCTGCCCCTTGGTCCTATGGCTAAAGCCAGAGCACTCGACAAACGACGCAAGTCGATCCGCAACATCCGCAAGATCACGCGGACGATGGAGCTGATCGCCACGGCGCGATTCAAGAAGGCGATGGACCGCGCCACCGCGGCGACGGCGTATACGTCGCGGATCACCCAACTGGTGCAGGACCTGGCGCAGAGCGGATTGGAAGTCGACCACCCGCTGCTGGAAGCTCGCGAAACAACGACAAACGCGGCGCTGTTGGTTTTGACCGCCAACCGCGGATTGTGTGGAGGCTACAACGGCAACGTCGTCCGGATCGGCATCAAACGCCGGGAGGAACTCCGCGAGGAAGCCGAGTCCGTGCGGCTGGAAGTCTCCGGCAAACGGGGCAATTCGGCGATGAAGTTTCGCGGGATTGACGTCGACGAGCAGTACTTGCAGTTCGAAGACCAGCCGAAATGGGACGAAGTCGACCCGATCGCCAGCAAGTTTCTCGACGACTATACGCTCGGCAAACTCGACCGTCTGGACGTCGCGTACACCAAGTTTGTTTCGAGTTCGCGGCAAGTCGCCATCGTCGAAACGCTGCTGCCGCTCGGTTCACTTGACGGCGGGGACGACGGCGCCAAAAAGACAGAGCAGTCGGGCGAGTCGATGTACGAATTCCTGCCCTCGGCCGCGAGCATTTTGGAAGAGGTCGTTCCCACAAGTTTCAAAGTCAAGTTGTTCAAGTGCTTTCTGGACGCGGCGGTCAGTGAGCAGATCTCTCGCATGGTGGCCATGAAGTCGGCCACCGAGAACGCGTCGGAGATGATCAAGCAACTGTCGATGACCTACAACCGAGCTCGCCAGTCGCAGATCACGGGCGAGATCATGGAGATCATCGGCGGCGTCGAAGCACTCAAGTAAATCACGATTCGTTCCCCAACACATCAAGCAAAT
This sequence comes from Pirellulaceae bacterium, assembly GCA_030748485.1. Classification (GTDB taxonomy): domain Bacteria; phylum Planctomycetota; class Planctomycetia; order Pirellulales; family Pirellulaceae; genus JASMLW01. Next base: position 2,446 of record JASMLW010000094.1, on the reverse strand, counting down.
CACGAGCTCGTTTTAGACGAGAGACCATTCGATGGCCACAGCATCAGAACAGAAAGTCGGTCGCATCACGCAAATCATCGGTTCGACGTTCGACGTCGAGTACGAAGAGAACCAATTGCCGGCGATCTACAACGCCGTCAAGGTTCAGTCCGAAGTGAAGGGCGTCAAGCTAGACCTGACCGGTGAAGTCCAACAGCACTTGGGCGGCGGCCGCGTTCGCTGCGTCGCGCTCGGCAGCACGGACGGTTTGATTCGCGGACAGGACTGCGTCGACACGGGCGCGCCTGTATCCGTGCCGGTCGGCGAGGACACGTTGGGCCGCGTCTTCAACCTGCTGGGCGAACCGATCGACGGACGGGGCGACGTCAAGGCGGACGAAGTGCGACCCATTCACCAACCGGCGCCTCCGATCGACGATCTGTCGACGAGCACCGAGATTTTTGAGACGGGTATCAAGGTCGTCGACCTGCTGACGCCATTCGTTCGCGGTGGTAAGGCCGGCCTGTTCGGCGGGGCCGGTCTCGGCAAGACCGTCATCCTGACCGAACTGATCGCCCGGATCGCCAGCGCCCACGGCGGCTACTCGGTCTTTGCGGGCGTCGGCGAGCGAACTCGGGAAGGGACCGACCTGTGGTTGGAAATGCAAGAAGCCAAGATCGGCGATACGGGCCGGTCGGTTATCGAGCAGACGTGCATGGTCTTCGGCCAGATGAACGAACCGCCGGGCTCGCGGCTTCGCGTCGCCCTGTCGGCTCTGACCATGGCCGAGTACTTCCGCGATCAAACGGGTAAGGACACACTGCTGTTTGTCGACAATATCTTCCGCTTCTCGCAAGCGGGCAGCGAAGTCTCCGCGCTGCTGGGGCGGATGCCGTCCGCAGTCGGCTACCAACCGACATTGGCGACCGAGATGGGAGCCCTGCAGGAACGAATCGCGTCGACCAGCAAGGGAGCGATCACGTCGGTGCAGGCCGTCTACGTGCCCGCCGACGATCCGACCGATCCGGCTCCGGCGACCGCCTTCGGCCAACTCGACGCGTTCCTCTACCTGGAACGATCGATCGCTGAAAAGGGAATCTACCCGGCGGTCGATCCGCTCGCCTCTTCCAGCCGGATTCTGGATCCGCAGTACGTGGGCGACCGCCACTACGCGATCGCTCGCCGCGTGCAAACAACCCTGCAACGATACCGCGAGTTGCAGGACATTATCGCCATTCTCGGCGTCGACGAGTTGAGCGAAGAAGACAAGCTGATCGTCCATCGCGCTCGACGGATCGAACGATTCCTCTCCCAGCCGTTCCTGGTCGCCGAAGTCTTCACCGGCAAGCCGGGTGAGATCACCTCGCTCGACGATACGATTCGATCGTTCGAGGAGATCTGCGACGGCACCTGGGATCATCTCCCCGAAGCCGCGTTCATGTACGTCGGGGCCATCGAGCAGGCGGAAGAGCAAGCCAAGAAGATGGCGGAAGAGGCATAGTCGTCATGGCCAAAGTGACCTGCATCGTCGTTACGCCCGAAGAGACCGCGCTCGAGCAGCCGGCCGAGTTCGTCGCGCTGCCGTTGTTCGACGGCGAATTGGGTGTCGGCGCCGGTCATAGCCCGCTGATCGGGCGGCTCGGCTTTGGCGAACTGAGGCTGCGAACCGGCGGCGACGTGCAACGGTTTTACATCGACGGCGGTTTCGTTCAAGTTGCCGACGACCTCGTCTCGGTGCTCACCAATCGGGCGATCCCCGTCGCCGAGTTGGATGGACCAGCGGCTCGCGATCAGCTGGCCGCAGCGCGAGAGCTGCCGTCCAACACGCCGGAACTCATGGCGATTCGCGATCGCCAAGTTGCCCAGGCGCGAGCCCAAATCCGGCTCGCCAGTTAGTAGACGGCGGCGCGAGCTCAGCTTCAGATTCGCTATGAGACGTCGTCGGCGATCTGCGCGATGTGCTCGATCAGGCGGCGAAATTCCGCTCGCAGGTCTTGGGTGATGCGAGGGATGTTCGCCGAGACGACGGTCGTCTGAATGGGCAACTCGCCGGTCGCGGTCCATCGCGACGGGGCGGGGGACGCATGGAGGGCGTCCAGGGTGGCAACGAGATCAGTACCTTCCGTTTCGTCGACTTCAATGAATCCGACGACGTTTGGTTCTGACATGCAGTGCTTCCTGTGCTAGTAGGCGTCAGAGAGAACTCAAAGTAAAGGATTGCCGGTTAGGCAAACTCTTCGAATGATTGGCGGAGAAGTTGAAAAAATAACCGCCTGAATATCCTCTTCGACAGTTTCTGTTCAAGCCATCAGCTTCGCGGATAATCGGCGACTTTTTTTTAAACCCCGCGCCCAATCCGACACGTTGGCGAAGATGGGAGGATAACTCGGTCAACTCAGCCTCGTCCAATCAATGGTGAACTGAGGATTGTTCGTCGTCCAATCGACGAGCAGTTACGATGGTGTCA
>JASMLW010000093.1 GCA_030748485.1 Pirellulaceae bacterium | reverse complement strand
TCCGGGGCCGACATTCAAAAGGCCTACCGCGAACAAGCTCGCAAACTGCACCCCGACCTCAACCCGGACGACAGCCGCGCGAAAGAGAAGTTCCAGAAAGTCCAGGCCGCCTACGACGTTCTCAACGACGCCGAGAAGCGTGAGATGTACGATCGTTACGGCAGCGCGTTTCCCAACATGGAGGGGCAGCAGGGCGGATTCCAAGACATCGACCTCAGCCAACTGTTCGGCGGCGGCGGCGGCCAACCCGGCGGCGGGTTCGCCTTTGAAGACATCTTCCGGCAGTTCAGCGCCGGCGGGCCGGGCGGGCCGGGACCCGGTGGGCCTCGACAGCCTCCCCCGCAGCGAGGACGCGATATCCACCATCGAGTCAGCATTCCGTTTCAACAGGCGGTCGAGGGCGGCGAAGTGCAGTTGAACTTGCGGCGCGGCGGATCGACGGAGTCGATTGCGGTGAAGATCCCCGCCGGCGTGCGGCACGGCCAGAAGATTCGGCTCCGCGGACAAGGCGACGCGGGAAGTTCCGGCGCGGCCGCCGGCGACATCTTGCTCCAAGTCGACGTCGAGCGGCACCCGTTCTTCGAACGCAACGGTAACGACCTCGTCGTGAAAACGCCTGTCACCCTCGCCGAAGTATCGTTCGGCGCCAAGGTCGACGTGCCCACACCGCACGGAACGGTCACCGTAACTGTTCCAGCCGGTTCGAACTCGGGCGCTCGACTGCGCGTCAAAGGGCAGGGCGTCCATCCCGCAAAAGGCGATCCGGGCGACCTGTACGTGCAACTACAATGCGCCGTGCCCAAGAACCTCACCGACGAAGCTCGAGCGACACTCGAGCAATTCTCCGAACTGACCGCCGACTTTGCACCGCGAGATGAACTGCGATGGTAGCCTCCGTTGAGTCCGCCGCGTTGTGGGCGGCTGACACCTTACTGTCACGCCTGGAAGGGCCTGTACGAGTCAAAGTGCTGGCGGCGTTCGTGGCGATGGTTATTCTCGGCATTGGACTGATGCTGCTCACCTTTCTCGGCGCTCGGGTGACGCGACGCTATATGGCGATCGGCGAAGATCGTCGCCGGCTCCGGCCCCCCGCCGACGACGACTGGCTGATCGCCGCCCGCGAAGCCCGCCAGACGGCCGAGCAAGACGCGGCGGAAGGCGACGACCCGTGAACTTGAAACCCCAAGGCCTCCCCCGCGAGCGGCGAGTCAGGAAACAGCGCGATTTCGATCGTGTCTACCGCGAAGACGCCTTCGCTGCAGATGACGTGCTGGTGCTCCGCGGATGCCGGCGGCCCGGGCGCGGCCAACGGCTGGGACTGTCCGTCAGCAAGAAGGTCGGCAACGCGGTCGTTCGCAACCGCTGGAAAAGGCTCATCCGAGAAGCTTTCCGCACGCAACTCGCCGACATTCCCAGCGGTCTCGATATCGTCGTCCGGCCGCGCAAAGGCGCGCAACCCAACCTCGACGACATCCGTCGATCCCTGCCCAAACTGGCTCAGAAAATCGCCCGCCGTTTGGAATCGCCTCCCACCGAGGAATCGTCATGATGGCTCGCTTGTGGGCCGCCGTGGGGCGACTGGCGGCGGGGTTCCTGATCGGCGGCGTCCGCGTCTACCAACGAGTGCTGAGCCCGCTCCTGGGACGCAATTGCCGCTTCACGCCAAGTTGCTCCCACTACTTCATCGGCGCCGTCGAGAAGTACGGGCCCCTCCGCGGAGCCTGGAAAGGCGCGATGAGAATCTGCCGGTGCCATCCGTTCCATCCGGGCGGGCACGACCCGCCGTGACGCTGACCACGCGCCAACACACAGGTTGGTCCCACCTCGCGCCACGCTCCGCACACGTCGCGGCCGCCGCTGGATTGGATGAGCGGGCTAAATAACTCCAGTTCCCCAACCCCTACGATCGATAAAAGAAGAAGACTGGACCATGTGACGCGATGCTAGCACGGCACGAGCGGGCTCGACCTGCCGAAACGACATGGCGCCGCACTTCAGACGGCAGTCAGAAAGCGCGCGAGGGGGAGAGTGTGACTGACATTCGCAAGGCGGCCATCCTGTTGATGTCCTTGCCCGAAGACATTGCGGGCGACGTTCTGGGAAAGCTTGAATCGCGGCAGGTCGAAGCGGTGTCGATCGAGCTGGCCCAGCTCGGGCGGCTCAACGGGTCCGAGCAAGAGCAGGTGATTCTCGAGTTTGCGGACCAGAATCCCAATTCTCTCGGCGGCGGCGCCGGCAACCTCGAAATCGCCCAGGCGCTGGTTCGCAAGGCGCTCGGGAAGAAAGCGTCCAACACAATCGATAACCTGCGACAGACGATCGAAGGGCTGCCCTTTGGTTTTCTCAAGCAGGTTGATCCGCAGAACCTGATGACCTTCGTGAACGACGAACACCCGCAGACCATCGCATTGATTCTCTCTCACCTACCGCCCGCCTTCGGGGCCGAAATCATCGGTGGGCTGACGCCCGAGCGGCAACTCGACGTCATTCGACGCATCGCGACGATGGAACAAACGTCGCCGGAAGTAATCCAACAGGTGGAGGAGGGCCTGGAGCGGCGGATGGTGAGTGTGATGAGCCAGTCGTTTGAGAACGCCGGCGGAGTCAGCGACGTGGCCGAGATTCTCAACGTCACCGACCGCAGCACGGAACGCGCCTTGTTGGAGAATCTGTCCCATGAAGAACCCGAACTGGTGGACGAAATCCGCCGCCTGATGTTCGTCTTCGAGGACATCTCGAAGCTGACCGACAAGGACGTGCAGTCCGTGCTGAAGAACGTCGAAAGCGCTCAGTGGGCGATGGCTTTGAAGGGAGCCAGCGAGGAACTGAAGGAGCGGATTCTCGGCAACATGTCCCAGCGGGCGGCGCAAATGCTGAACGAGGAGATGGAGTTCCTCGGCGCCGTGCGGCTGGCGGACGTGGAGGGAGTTCAGCAGCAGATTGTCGACGTTGTGCGACGGCTGGAGGACAGCGGCGACATCACGACGGGCGGAGCTCAGGAAGACGAAGCGTTCGTCGAATAGCGACCACCGTGTGACAAACGCGGCGCCCAATCGTCGATTTCGTCGCTTGTCGCTCCTCATCCGGCCCCTAATTCCCGCCCGCCGGCTCGATTGGTACGATCGTCGGTATGGCCAAGACGACGATGATGGACCAGTACTGGCAGGCGAAGCAGGCGGCGGGCGAGGCGTTGTTGCTGTTTCGCATGGGCGATTTCTACGAGCTGTTTGGCGACGACGCCAAGCTGGCGGCCCGCGAGTTGGGTTTGACGCTCACAACGCGCGACAAGAATGGCGAGAACCCCATCCCGAT
>JASMLW010000092.1 GCA_030748485.1 Pirellulaceae bacterium | reverse complement strand
GTAGTGATTCTCGCAGTCGAAGCCAATTCGTTGTTTCCCATTTCGCTCGGCGGTATGCTAGCCGAGTTGCCGTGCGATTACTCGCCGGCGCTCTTTCCGTCCTCTCTTTCGGAGCGGCTGCAATGCGTCATTTTCAACCGGGTGTTGCGTTGTTGATGATCGTCACTTGGACGGCGACCGCGGCGGGTCAGTCGAAGCAGGAAGTCGACGGTGCGCTGGACAAGGCGGTAGAAACTTCGCAAGCCGCCAAGAAGGCGCAGATGGCGGCCGATGACGCCAAGGCCGACGCCAAGAAGAAGCAGACCGAACTGGACATGCTGAAGGACCAAAAGAAGAAGCTCGAGGAGAAGCTCGATCAGAGCATGACGATCTCGCGGCTCGAAAAAGAGATCGAGGAGCTCAAAAAGAAACTCGAGATCATCGACAAGGTGGCGCAAAAGGTGATCAACGGGATGATCAATCCGGGGACCAAGACGACCTACACGCCCGACGAGCAAGCGGTCCGCACCGAGGCGCTTGGCGGCAACACCGTGCCGACCGTTCCCGATAGCATTCGCAAGGTGTTTGCGGACAAAAAAGCCGAGCTTGAAAAACAACTGAAGGAAAAGACAGAGCAGCTGGAGAAGGCCAAGAAGGATGCGGACAAGAAGTTGACGGATGACGAGCGGAAAGACGCGCAAGGCCAAGTGGCTGCTCTGGACGAAAAAATCAAGGCGAAGGAGGCCGAGCTAGCCGCCGCGAAAGCCAAAGCCACCGCCGCGGCGACCGCCGCCAAGACGGCCAAAGAGGCCGATCAAGCCGCCTACGCCGAATTCGACAAGTTGCGGAAGGCAAAGAAGAAAGAAGACGATATCGCCCAAGCCAAAAAGGAGTTGGAAGAGGCGCTCAAGGGACTGCGGGTGGCGAGCCAATCACTGAAAGACCGCGAGCGGGAGCTCACGCAAAACCTCAGTATCCCCGGCGCTGTCGCCAACCTGTTTCGTTTCATCGACGACCTGCTCAACGTCTTCGGCAAGATCAGCGACGCGCTCTCGGTGATCAAGATCGACACCAACTTTAACAATCCGGACCTAACGAACGCGCTCAGCCAGGGAGCCAAAGCGCTGGACGCGCTGGAGAAGATTCTGAAGGACCCCAAGTCGACGATCAGTCGGTTGATTCAGTTGCAGTTGGAGGACTACTACAAGAATCTCAAAAAGTGGCTCAATAAAGTGAAGGCGGCCAAACGCAAATTGGAGCAACTGACGGCCGCCGGGCAAGGGGCGAAAAAACTCGCGATGGCTCCGGGCAAACGCCGCACGATGTTGAAGTCGCCGTACCTCGCCCTTACCAAGAACACCGCGACGCAACTCTACGCGGCGACAGAACACGCGCTCGATCGGGGTAGCATGGAGGAGCTGAGTCGGATTGAGGCGTCGGTGGGCGAGTACCGTGACGACGCTTTGAACGGCGGGAACGGTTTCGATCAGATCGATGTGAGCCAGTCGACGATGCTCGCCAATCTGATCGATGAAGTACAAGCTCACCACGCCTCGTTGGCGGAACAAGTCGCTGGAATTGAAGGCGGCGTGTTGCCGCAAACGGACCTGAGCGAGTTGAACTCCGCGTCGCACCCGCATTTTTCCAGCGGGTTGCGATCGATCACGTGGGAGGCGTTCGGCGATGATTTGCTCAGGCAGCGCACCGCGATGACGACTGCCGGTGCCGTTGTGCTGAAAGGCAACGCGACCAGCACGATGGGCGCTGGACCACCAACGCTAACGCTTAGCTTGTCTCCGCGGGCGGATGACGGCGGACCCGAGAAGACGGTCAACGTTGAGGTGGCGGACAACGGTGAATTCGAAGTCGAGATCGCACCGGGGTGGAACCCCACGCAGATCCGTCTGGGCGGCCCCAACACATCGACAACGATTCTCGACGACCCGCTGGGGGCGGGCTTACCGGGTTTGCCGCCGTGGCGAAACCCGGCCTTGCCACCGGACGCCCAGCGAAATGTCCTGCTCACCTTCGATCGGTTCGAGCGCATCGTTTCGACGACGTTGACCGGGCAAGCTCCGCGGAACGGTCCGCCCAACGAGGCGGCTGCGATTCGTGGGTGGAGGATTCTCGGCGTCGTCCGCGGTGGCGACCCGCCTTTGGATCAAATGCCGAATCTGGAAATCTGGCTCAACAACACGGCGCTGGACGAGTCGCTGTTCGCCGACCTGGCTGATGCCGTTGACGAAAACCAGGTCGTCAACCTCAACAACAACACGCCGGCCGTGACGGCCGTTTCCGATGCGCCCCCCGGCGGCGGCGAAACCGTCACGCTCGTTCCGTTCTCGGGCGACCTTTCCACCAAGCCAACGACGTTGAGTCCGATCGCGGAGCGCGTGACGGTGATCCAACAGGTGGCCGTGCTCGAGGATTCGGAAGAGATGGCGGACGCCCTCGACTTGGTCGCTCAACAGACGTTGCAGAAGGTCCGCGATCACGTACAGAACGTTGTGGGCGCGGGTGGGAAAGTGGTCGTCACGGAAGTCGACCGGCAGAACAATCAAGCGCCGAAATCGCTGACCGGTGATGCGTCTTTCACGTTTCAGATCAATGCCACCAACGCCACTGGCGCGCCGCAGCCGATCGATCGCGGCGCGCTGCAAGCGAACCTTGACGGCGACGACTCGTTGCTGGCCGCTGGTGTGGCGTTGCCGCGCGAGGCGCAGGCTGCGCCGGCCGATCCGTATTTCAAGTCGAAGGGCAGTTGGGGGGAGGAGTATCACGATCAATGGGCCTTGCGGCGGGCCGGCTTTGTGACGCCGGCCGGCGCGGGTGTCTGGCCCGAGAAGTTGACGCCCTGCACGGTCGCCGTTATCGGCGGCGGAGTCGATTGGACGCACTCAGATCTCGCCGGTCAAATGTGGATCAATGAAGCGGAGGATCCTTACAACGGGATCGACGACGATAACAACGGCTACGTCGACGACGTTTTTGGCTGGAACTTCCGCGATGAGACCAACAACGTTCTCGACCTGGGCGGACACGACACGCACATCGCCGGCGTCATTGCAGCGCGGTGGAATGGCCGCGCTATGGCAGGGGCCAATCCCTCGGCTCGTATCATGGCTCTCAAGGTGGCCAACTTCCTTGGCCAGGCGGATTCGGTTTCGGTCAGTCGAGCGATCTACTACGCGGCGAATCACGGAGCCCGCGTCATCAACATCAGCTACAACGGCAAAACACCCAGCGCGATTGAGCAGCGGGCGATTCAGTACGCCTCGCAGCGCGGCGCGCTTGTCGTGGTCTCGTCGGGCAACCAGGGAGCGGACTCGGCGAGCATGGCGTTGGCCGGCGATCCTCATGTGCTCACCGTCGCCGGATCGGACACAAAGGACCAGCGAGCGCGGTTTTCCAACTTCGGTCACCCGATCGACATCACCGCGCCGGCGATGGATGTCCTGGGACTGCGGGCGCGGGGGACGGATTTCCTGCTCTACACTGGCGAGAACCCCAACTATTCGGCCGGCGCCGCCGTCGTCGGCGAATCGCGGACGCTGTACCGCGCCAGCGGGACGAGTTTTGCGGCTCCGCTCGCTGCGGGAGCGGCGTCGTTGCTCTTCTCGCAACGGCCCGAATTGAGCGGAGCCCAGGTGCGCCGCATGCTGTTGATGTCCGCCGATGAAATTGGCGAGCCGGGTTGGGATCAGAACACGGGCGCCGGGCGGCTCAACGTCGGTCGCGCACTGCGGCAGTCGCCCGACGAGTACTTGCTCGTTCGCATTCTAAAAATCGCCGCCGCCCGCAGAAACAACCAAGTTGTGGTCCAGGTGCATGGCGATTTGTCGGCGACCAGCCCGGCAATCGAGAGGACCTTGCAGGTGGCGTTCGGGAAGAGTCCCGCCGACGACGACTGGAAGACAATCTCAACCAGCCGCGCGGCGTGGAAGAACGGAGACCTCTTAGGAGTTGTCCCCGCGACCCAGTTCAACAAGCGTGGAGTTTGGTCGATCCGGGTCGTGGCCACCGACGCGAACGGCGTGATCCGACAGGCCCGTGGCGCGATCAACATTCAATGACTCGAGTGCTCGACTTGCCCATGTCGCCGCCGCCAAACGAGGCAAGTTGGGGGGCGTTTCCGGGTTGGTTGTCGACCTGGGCGGTGATGCCGGTGAGCGCGTGGGCGGTTGATCGCCGGATAATCGCCTTCTTCGTTCCAAATGGCATTTCCCTTAAACTCGCGTTCGCGGCCGAGACGATGCAAATCAGGTTGGTCTCATCACTCCGCTCACTGGGTTGGGATTCTGTGCTTGTCGCCGTCGATTCCAACGGCCAACGAAGTGAACAACTCCCGCCCCACGCCTGCCGACATCGCCATGTCGCCTCAATCACGCCTGATCCTCAGCGCCTTCATCTTCAGCTGCGTCGCCGGCGCGATAGCGGGCGCTCAGGTTGGGTCTCAACTCGTGGACCCCTTCGTCACTCCGGTAAACCTTGACGATCAGGGGAGCGACGTCATCAAGGACGGCGCCGAGACGGACGGCAGCGGACCGCCGACTCTGACACTGCCGTTGACGGAGCCCGACGTTGCGGACCCCGATCCGATCGACGATGACCCGACGATTCCGTTCATCGATTCGCATTGGTACTTTCAGCATCGAGGCGGGGGGTTGGTTGTGCAGCCCAACCGGTACTCGACGATCGGATATTTCCACCCCCTCAACATCGACGACGGGATCTTGTTCGGACAGGGTCAAGTGGTTGTCGACAACGATGGCGAAGTGGGCGGCGGCGTTTCGTTCGGAAGGCGGTGGTTCAAACCCGGCGCGACTCGAGTGCTCGGAGTGGCGGCTTCGTTTGACGCGACTCCAACCGCGCTGGGGAACACGGCGACGCAGGTCGTCTTGTCCGCGGAGTCGCGCGGCGACCGTTGGGATGCGTTGCTCAACGGCTATTTGCCCACCGGACCGCGAACTCGTCTGGCTGGGTCGCCCGCACCGGGGAACTTGCGATTCGCCGGGAACAACCTCGTTTTCGATCTGCTCGACCAAGCTGAGACGACGATGTCGGGCGTCGACATCGAGATCGCGCGGCGAATCGCCGACGAAAACTTGTGGGCGTTCGGAGGT
>JASMLW010000091.1 GCA_030748485.1 Pirellulaceae bacterium | reverse complement strand
CGATGAGCTGATGGTGACAGCGACCGCCGGCTCAGCCGTGATCATCCATCATCAGGTTTTTCACGGCAACTTTCCAAACACGGGCGCGCGTTCGAGAGAGATGTTGGCGATCGCCTATCGAGCTGCATGGGCTGGACCCGCGGCCGATGTGGCTGAATGGAAGGCGGAACACGTGGCCGCGACGCCGCCCGAAGTGCAACCTCTGCTCGGATCGCGCAATCAGCGATCAGGCGGCTACGACGCCGGCAATAAGCCGCCCGGGATGCCGTCGGACGCGCCCGGAATCTCGACGAGCCGGTGGCTTTAGATTTCGAGTTCTCCATCGAACTCCGAACTCGGCGCCTGAGCGTTTTCTCAGCATGCTCACCGAGAGGCGTTGCGATCCGGCGTCTGTTAGGATGCTCCGCTCTCAAGTTGTTTCAGCCAGATGCGTTTCGAGAATGGTGGGTCCATGCCAGAGACTTTCGTCGCGGCGGAAGAACTGGGGCGTTTCGCGCGCCGGGCGTTCGCCGCGGCGGGTCTGACCGAACGACACGCGACCGCTGGAGCCGAGACGCTGATGTGGGCCAGTCTTCGTGGCGTCGACACACACGGCATCCGGAATCTCCGCCGCTACTACCTGAGCGGGATCGAGGAGGGTCTGTTGCAGGCGGACGCCGTGTTTCCATCCCTGCACGAAACTCCGATCGCCGTCCGGATCGACGGACAGTCGGGTGTCGGGTTGTGCGCCGCGACGGCGGCGATGGAACGAGCGATTGAGAAGGCGAACGCGTTGGGAGCCGGTTTCGCTACCGTCTGCAACTCTCACCACTTCGGCGCCGCCGGCCGTTTCGCCGACATGGCCTGCGATCGCGGCATGCTGGGGATCTGCTTGACTGGCTGTTTCTTCGCCCATGGACAAGACAAGGCGGTCGTCCCTTACGGCGGGGCCAGCCCGATGCTCTCGACCAATCCGATCGCCTTCGCCTGCCCTTCCGCCTGCGGACGGCCGCTCGTTTTGGATATGGCCACATCGATCTCGCCACTCAATCGACTTGAGTTATTTGATGAGTTGAGCCGGTCGGTGCCGTTGGGGTGGGCGCTCGACGAGGATGGTCGACCGACTAGCGATCCCGGCGCTGTTCACGCCATGACCCCACTCGGCGGCGTCGGCGACCAGGGCGGACACAAAGGTTACGGCCTCGCTCTGATGGTCCAAGTGCTCACCGGCGTCTTGTCGGGCGCGTGGGGCGTTTGGGGAAAAGCCGACAATGTATACGGCGACGACAAAACGCCTTTTCAGGGACATGTCCACAACGGAGTGGCCCACTTCATGGCGGCGATTCGCATCGATTCGTTCTTGCCGGTCGACACCTTTCAAACGGCCGTTTCCGCGATGGCCGCCGCGCTGCAGGAGAGTCCGCCGGCGGCCGGTTTTGAGCGGGTGATGGTGAGCGGCCAGCGCGAATGGGAGACTCTGCAACGCAGAGCGGTCGAGGGCGTTCCCCTGCCCGGACACGTATGGCAAGATCTGTGTGAGACCGCCGAGCACTGGGGAGTCGCCGCGCCGACTCCCATCAGCCGCTGACTCACAAGTGCTTCACAGGAGAACTGAGTTGAACGAGCCGATCCACACATACGAACCGGCGATCGACGACCAGACGTGGCGGCGATTCGAGACACCCAGTACGGCGACTCTCACTACCGTGCTCGCCAAACGGGGCTTCTGGAATACGTTCATCACCGGCGCGGCCCCGCTGACCAGCGGCAACCGGATGGTGGGGCAAGCTTATACGTTGAGGTACATCCCGGCCCGCGAAGATCTCGACAACAATCTCGTCTTCGACAACTCGACCGACCCACAGCGGGTCGCCGTCGAAGCTGTCGGACCTCGCGATGTGCTGGTGATCGACGCCCGCGGAGACGAGCGAGCCGGAGTGATGGGGAACATCCTGGCCACGCGGATCTTTCAGCGCGGCGCGGTCGGAGTTGTCACGGACGGCTGCTTTCGCGACTCGCCCGCCATCGCCGCGATCGGCCGACCCGCCTACGCCCGGTCGGCTCACGCCGCCACCAACAAGACGATTCACCACCCAATCGACGTGCAGCTCCCGATCTCTTGTGGCGGCGTAGCCGTCTATCCGGGCGACATCCTCGTCGGCGACGACGAGGGAGTGGTCGTTGTGCCGCGCCACATTGCGGCGGAGGTCGCCGAAGCGGCGGCCGAGCAAGAACGAACGGAGAGTTTCATTCTCAAAAAAATCGAAGGCGGCGCCCCGCTGCTCGGCACGTACCCCATGGACGAAAAAACACGCCGCGAATTCGAGGGTGGCTAACGCCTCACAACGACGGCTTTCGCTTGTGGCTCACTTCAATTCGTACCCGGAAACTTTCGTTCGGATCCGGTAGAGGCTCTTGCCCGCGGTAATGTAGAGCGTCTTGCTGTCGGCTCCGCGGCCAAACCCGACGTTGGTGGGAACTTCGGTTTCGATGTAGGCGAGTTCTTTACCGGATGGCGAGTAGCAGTAGATTCCGGGACGCGTCAAATCGCGAACGGCGACCCACAGGTTGCCCTGACTGTCCGCGATCAATCCATCCGGGCCGTCCTCGGGAGCGTAGTCGACCAACATCTTCCGAAACTTCGCGGTCCCGTCGGCCGCCAGGTCGTAGGCCATCAGCGCCATGCGACCCTTCTTTGTCGGCGCGCCTTCGGGCAGAGTACCCGTGGCTCCGTTGTCGTTGCTCACCACGTACAACGTCTGCTGATCCGGCGAGATGCAAACTCCGTTGGGTTTGCCGGCGTCGGTGATGATCCGGTGAATGGAGCCGTCCAGGTCGATCCGATAGACAGCCATGACAGGTTGATCGACCGTCTCGGGACCGAGGTAACGCGGATCACTGAAGTAGATGCGTCCCTTCTCATCAAGGGTGATGTCGTTGGGCGCGTTGAACGGCTTCCCTTCAAAACGGCTGGCGATGATGTAGCTCTTGCCGGTCTTCATGTCTGTCCGAATGACTCGTCGCCCACCGTAATCCGCCCCTTCGGCGGCGAGCATATTGCCGGCCGCGTCGAACTTGATGCCGTTGGACATACCGCTCGGTGAGCGAAATACGGTTGTCTTGCCGGTGCGCGGATTGAATCTCCAAATGTGGCCCGCTTCAATCGCACCTTTCTCGTCGGTGCAATCACTGGAAAACGTGATGTCGCTGAAGTACATGTTGCCGTCATGGCCGGCGGCGACGCCTTCAGTCAAGACGCAACCTTTGGAGAACAACAATTCGAGCTTCGCGCCCGCTTCCACGTACTGATTCTGAGTCGCCGGAAGTTGAGCCCAGATGGTCGGGTGGGCCGCCAGCAAGCAGGCCAATCCGGCTACAAGTGATTTCCACGTCATGACGAACCTCCGGTGATAATCTTGGACAAAGTCAAATGAGGCGAAGCGGCGGCCAATACACTACGGTTTGGCCCGCTTTTCTTTCAGCTGCTTGATGGCGAGCGCCAAGCTTCGGTGCTGCGCGGCTTGCTTGTCGGTCATCTTGCCGACATCGATCGGGTTCGATTCGCTCGCGTCGCTCGACATGTCGAAGAACTTGCCGTCGGAGTACAGCTTCCAGCCCTGGGAGCGGACCCAGAATTTGCCGCGGGCCTCCGAGTACGCCCACTGGCGCCCGCGGTCACTCTTCCCGGCAAGCGCCGCCGCAAAGCTACGGCCGTCGAGATCTCCGTTCTTTGAATTCACACCGGCCAGCTCAAAGAACGTCGGCAGGAAATCACTGAAGTCGACTAGCGTTTCACTGGTCTGCTTTGGCTTGATCACACCGGGCCAACGGACCAGCAACGGGACGTGCGTTCCCCCGTCCGTCAATTTCGTCTTGCCGCCCCGCACCCGTCTCCCTTTGTAGATCGAGTAGACGGGTTCGCGAATGTACTTGCCGTCTTCGGCGCGGATAATCGAACTCATTGACGTCCCATTGTCGCCTGTGAAGACGACAAGCGTGTTGTCCGTCAGCTTCAGGTCGTCGAGCGCGCTCAGCAACTTGCCGACGACACGATCCATCTCGGCCATCATCTCTGCGTACGAGTCGTAACGATCGCGTTTTCCGTAGGGCACTGGTTCGTCCAAGTCGTCGGTGACATCGTGACACAGAGCCATTGGGAAATACGCCATGAACGGCTGCTCGCGGTTTCGTCTCATGAAGTCGATGAGAAACTCACAGTAGACGTCGGGTCCGTACCGGTCCTTAACGTCGTCGCGCGGCTTTCCATTCTGAAAAATAAGCGGCTCGTGATACCGCGGCCCTTCGTGCCATCCAAACACACAGTACTCATCGAAACCCATGCGGTTGGGTTGCCGCAGGTCCTTGCTCAGCAACGAGAGCTGCCACTTGCCCGCGACCGCCGTGGCGTAGCCGGCTTTGCGCAGACCTTGAGCAAACGTCTGGCCTTCCAACGCGCTCGGAAAACTGCCCCACTTGGGGTTCGCAATGTGTCTGGGGTAGCGTCCCGTCAGCAGACAAACACGAGTTGGGTGGCAAGAGGGCATGCTGTAGCAGTGGTTGAATCGCATACCGCCTGTGGCGAGCGAGTCGATCTGAGGTGTTAGGTACGATTCACCGCCGTAGCAGCCGATCGCATCGCACCCGACGTCGTCAGCCATGATGAGCACCAGGTTTGGCTTGTCCGCGGCGAATGAACTCGTCAACAGAAGAACAGTCAAGGCGGTCGCGACGATTCCAACGGGGGGGAATTTCATGGCGTTCTCGTAGTTGAATCGGAACGGACGTCGGGTCGATGAGGACTGACGCATCGACATTTGGATTGCTATCTTACCACAGTAGCAGGGCCACTCCTAAAGCGTCCCAAGGCAGCTACCGCTCGGTCATCGTTCGCCCGTTCCCGTTGGTCGCCGGGATCACCGACAAGAAGAAGCCCGTCTCTCCTCCGTCGCAAACGGCGGGCGTTCACAACCAATCCTCCAACCACAAAATCCCCGCCAACCGATGAATGCCGGCTTTGACGCAATCTTGCTCGTCTCGTTTGGCGGTCCCGAAGGGCCCGCCGATGTCATCCCGTTTCTTGAGAACGTCTTGCGCGGTAAGAACGTACCGCGCGAGCGACTACTCGAAGTGGCGGACCATTACCAACAATTCGGCGGCGTCAGCCCGATCAATGAACAGAATCGGAGACTGATCGCGGCTCTGGAACAGGAGTTGGAGCGACGCGGTCCAAAGCTGCCCATCTATTGGGGAAACAGGAACTGGAGCCCGCTGCTGCCCGAGACCGTAAAGCAGATGAAGGAGGACGGTGTCCGACGAGCGCTGGCGATCGTCACCTCGGCATTCAGTTCGTATTCGGGCTGCCGGCAATATCTGGAGAACATCGCAGACGCCCGCTCACAAGTCGACGGCGCCCCGACGATCGAGAGGATTCGCGTTTTCTTCAATCACCCTAGCTTCGTCGACGTCAACGCTCATCACGTTCGAGAGGCGCTCGCCAGGATACCGCCGGCACGCCGCGACGACGCGATGCTGCTGTTCACGGCGCACAGCATCCCGCTGTCGATGTCCGACACTTGCCAATACGTCCAACAGCTGCGGGAGCACTCGCGACTCGTGGCGGAGTCGGTGGGAGCGACGCGTTGGGCGTTGGTCTACCAGAGCCGCAGCGGGCCGCCGGCGCAGCCCTGGCTCGAACCGGACGTGAATGACTTCATCCGCGAACAACATGCGGCCGGCTCGCTCACGGACGCTCTGATCGCTCCGATCGGGTTCATCTCGGATCATGTCGAGGTGAAGTTTGATCTCGACACCGAGGCCCGGCAAACCTGCGCGGAACTTGGCGTCGGATTCCAACGGGCGGCCACGGCGGGCGTGCATCCGCTCTTCATTTCGATGCTGCGCGATCTGATCGCCGAGCGAGTCGAGTCGCTGGACTCGCGGCCCACGATCGGCGAAATCGGGCCCTGCCCGGATGTTTGTGACACCGATTGTTGCCCGCGGCCACCCGCGCGGCCACACTGAGCTCAGCAGTTCGAGGTTGCTCAACCGACTTGTGCGCGTGGCGATGAGCCAACCAATCGTAAGCGATAATGGTCGAGGAGAAGTTTCGATGATGATTCGTCCCGTGATGTTGACACTTTCACTAGCAGTCCTGACCACCGGCTGGGCGTTCGCCGAGGACACGCCGTGGAGCCGGCATACGATCGACGCGAGTTCGCGCGGCGCCGATGGCGTGCGGCTGGCGGACGTCAATGGCGACGGTCGGTTGGACATCGCCACCGGTTGGGAGGAGGGCGGCCGCATCCGCGTCTACTTGCAGCCGGCGAGCGGCGCGCATCTGCGACGTCCCTGGCCGGCTGTGACCGTCGGAAATGTGAAGTCGCCCGAAGACGCCGTCTTCGCCGACCTCGACGGCGACGGCTCCATCGACGTCGTCAGCTGCTGCGAAGGTCGCGAGCGAACGGTGTTTTTCCACTGGGCGCCGAGCCGTTCTCAAGACTACCTCGACATAGCCGCCTGGCGCACCAGCGCCGTTCCTTGCACACAGAAGAAACAAGCTTGGATGTTCGCGCTGCCGATGGATATCGACAACCAGTTCGGCATCGACTTGGTCGTGGGGTCGAAGGGAGGCGGCGGTTCAGTCGGCTGGCTGCAAGCTCCAAAAGCAGCTCGCAATGTCGGCGACTGGACCTATCATCCGATCTATCGCGCCGGCTGGATCATGTCGCTCGAACAGCTCGATGTGGACGAAGACGGCGACGCCGACGTGGTGGTGTCCGATCGCAAAGGCTCCAGCCGAGGCGTGCTGTGGCTGGAAAACCCCGGCCCAAAGGGCGCCGCTCAACACGCGCCGTGGACCGAACACCGGATCGGAGCCGATGGGATGGAAGTCATGTTCTTGACGATAGCCGACATCGACGGCGATCGCCGTCCGGACATCGTCTGCGCGACGCGCAACAAGCAGATCATCGTCTTTCGCCGCGCGGCCGACAGCAAAGTTCGCTGGGAGTCGTGGGGCGTCGACAATCCCCACGCCGCGCCGAACGGCAAGGCGGTCCGAGTTGCCGACGTCAACCTCGACGGAAAAGTCGATCTCATCCACACCGTCAATAACGGCGGGAAGCGACAACATCGGGGCGCTGTCTGGATGTCGTACGGCGAGTCGATTCGGGACAAGCGGTGGGACGTCCACGACATCAGCGGTGACCGGGGCGTCAAGTTTGACTTGATCCAAATGCTGGACGTCGATCGAGACGGCGACCTCGACTTGATCACTTGCGAAGAGCGCGACAACTTGGGTGTCTTCTGGTACGAGAACCCCACCCGTTAGCGGCGCAACCGCGGACGCTCGAGGTCTCGCCAGCCGGACTATCTTTGAGCGCAGGAGCGCAAGAGCACTTTCCAGCAGGGAATTCTGGCCGAGTTGTTACGTAGTGGACTTCGCCAGAAGTCCGGCCCAGAAGTCCGGCTCACGATTGAACTGAAGCAGGGGATTCTGGCGAATTCCATCTACGCGCTGGCCGAGATGTTACGTAGTGGACTTCGCCAGAAGTCCGGCTCAGAAGTCCGGCTCACGATTGAACTGAAGCAGGGAATTCTGGCGAATTCCACTACGTGCTGGCCGAGTTGTTACGTAGTGGACTTCGCCAGAAGTCCGGCTCACGATTGAACTGAAGCAGGGAATTCTGGCGAATTCCACTACGAGTCGAGCACCCACGACTGACCCTGCTTGTTGGACTGCCAGGTCTCGCGCGAATCGACGTCGAGCGCCGTCAGACACCCATCGCCGAAACAAAACGTGTCGACACAAACCACGTGGTCGAGATCGAGGACGCGGCCACCGGGCTGCGGAGTGTGGCCAACCACCGCGATCTTCCCCGACTCATGCGGACCGGGGAGCCCCTGCGAGAGGTGTCGCCAATAGAGCAGCTCGTCCTCTTGTTCCTCCAGCGGCGCGCCGGCGTTGTAGTTGGCGTGGACGAAGAGATGACTCTCTGTTTCATAGTGCGGCAGGCACCCGCGCACGAAATGGAGGTGGTCCTCGGGCACGTTCTCGATGTCGCCGCCATAACTCTCGATCGTCTCTCGTCCGCCGCACTGCATCCAAAAGGGGCTGTGGGTCGAATCCTGGAGCACGGCGAGCAACATGATCTCGTGGTTCCCCATCAATGCGATGTGCCGACACATTTCCGGGAGTCGCAGGAGTTGATCGATGACTCCCCGCGAGTCGGGCCCGCGGTCAATGTAGTCGCCCATCGTGATGATCAGGCCGTCGGCAGCCGGTGCGATGCGTCTCAACAGCGATTCGAGCGCCTTCGAGCATCCGTGGATGTCGCCAATTGCAATCGTGCGTCCCATGCGTTGTCGGTCTGCCTGGTCTTCTTTGGCCCGAGGTGGACCCTTGATCGTGTTGTCTCGATTTGGCGACGTCGTCCTGCGAATCAAGACCGCTCGCCGACGCCGGCTCACGCGAGCAAGCGATCAATCACATTTCCAGCGACGTCGGTGAGTCGATAGTCACGACCTTGGTGACGATACGTCAGCCGCAAATGGTCGAGCCCCAGCAAGTGCAGCAGCGTGGCGTGCAGATCGTGCACGTGCACTCGGTCGGATGGCACTTCCGGATAGAACCCCAAATCGTCGGTGGCTCCAATCGTTTGCCCCGTTTTCACACCGCCTCCGGTCAACCAGACTGTGTAGGCTTCGATGTGGTGATCGCGACCAACCGGGCTGCGAGACTCTCCCATCGGCGTGCGGCCGAACTCACCGCCCCACATCACAATCGTGTCGTCCAGCAGTCCGCGCTGTCGCAAATCGTTCACCAGTGCGGCGCTGCTTTGATCGATCTGCCGAGTCACCTTGTCCAACTCGCCCTCCAGATTCTCGCCGCCGCCATGGTGATCC
This sequence comes from Pirellulaceae bacterium, assembly GCA_030748485.1. Classification (GTDB taxonomy): domain Bacteria; phylum Planctomycetota; class Planctomycetia; order Pirellulales; family Pirellulaceae; genus JASMLW01. Next base: position 9,756 of record JASMLW010000091.1, on the reverse strand, counting down.
CAGTTGGTGTGGAACAGCGTTACATAGCGGACTCCCCGCTCGATCAGACGCCGCGCGAGCAGGCAATTGAAGGCGTAGGACGGCTTCCCCGGCTCGGCGCCGTACATCTCCAACGTCGCGGCGGATTCGTCAGAAACATCGATCAAGTCCGGCGCGCTGCTCTGCATGCGGAACGCCATCTCGTAGCTCGCCGTACGGGTCGCGATCTCCTCGTCGCCAGTGGCCGCATACCGTTGAGCATTGAGCGCGGCGACGGCTTCGACCGTCCGTTGTTGAGACTCGGGAGTCACGCCCGCCGGTGTCGACAAGTTCAGAATCGGCTCGCCTTGAGACCGCAGTGGAACTCCCTGCAAACTGCTCGGCAAAAATCCATTCGACCACAGATACGATCCGCCCCGGGGACCTCGCGGTCCCGATTGCAGTACGACGTAACCCGGCAGGTTGGTGCTCTCGCTTCCGAGTCCGTAGAGGACCCACGATCCGGCCGTCGGAGATCCAAACGTCTGGAAGCCGGTTTGCGTGAGCAGCTTGGCGGGACCGTGGTTGAAGTTGTCCGTGTGCATCGTCTTGATGAACGCCAGATCGTCGACGATCTTCGCCGTGTGCGGCAGCAACTCCGAGACGCTCGACTGGGTTTCGCCATACGTCCCGAATTTGCGCTTCGTTCCCAGCAGCGTGGCGTTCGGCTTGAGGAACGCGAACCGCTTGCCGTCGAGGTACGACTCGGGAACTTTCTGTTTATGCAATTCTCTTAGTTTGGGCTTGTCGTCGAACAATTCGAGCTGGCTGGGACCGCCCGCCATGAAGAGCTGGATGACCGCCTTCGCCTTGGGCGTGTGGTGCGGCGTCTTGGCCCGCGGCGGATTCCTCTGCCCGCACGCATCCGATTGGAGAAGCTGGGACAGGGCGATCGAACCGAGTCCGAGACCGCACCCGTGGAGAAACTCCCGTCGCGACGCCCGCGCCATTTGTGGCGTTGAGGATGCGGGGCTTCGCTGGTTGGATTCCAGCGACCGACGCGGTTGTCGAGCGGTAGCTCGCTTCGTGTGTGGCACTGCCACTTGTGTTTCTAAAAGTGTCACCGTAGTTACTCGCGTGTGATGAATTCGTCGGTGTTGAGAAGCGCCCGAGCTACCGCAACCAACCCAAGCGCCTCGGCGTTCGAAACGCTCGCCGGCAGCCAGCGGCGGTACAGCTGGGAAAATTTTTCGATGTCGGCCGGAGCGCTTCGCTCCCGCTCGTAGAATCTCGTGAGAATCGCCAGTTCTTCATTCGTTGGCGGGCGCATCAGGCAGAGTTCCATCGCGTGGGACATCCGCGAGCTCACGTCGTCGCTGGACGACGACCGCGCGATTCGACCGGCCAACGCGAAGGCCGATTCGAAAAACGCCTCGTCGTTCAACAACGTCAGCGCTTGTAATGGAGTATTGGAGCGATCGCGACGCGTGCATGTCGTGTTTGACTCAGGCGCATTGAATTGCTTGAGAAAAGGATGGGGAGTCGATCGCCAAAAATAGGTGTACATGCCGCGGCGAAAACGGTCGCCCCCCTGGCTGACCACCCACTTGCGATTCGGGTTCCTTGTCATCGCCATGACGCCCGCGGGTTGAGGCGGAAAGACACTGGGCCCTTTCATCTTCTGAGAAAGCAAGCCGCTGACGGCGAGCGCCGAATCGCGAATCGCCTCCGCCTCGAGACGCAGTCGATTCTGCCTCGCATACAACAGGTTGTTCGGATCGACGTCGCTCAATTCGGGCCGTCGACGAGAAGACTGGCGATATGTCGACGAGGTGAGGATGAGCCGTTGGACCCGCTTCAAGTCCCACTGCTGCTCGATCAACTCAGCCGCGAGAAAGTCGAGCAACCGGGGGTGAGTTGGCGGCTCGCCTTGGGCGCCCAGGTCGTTCTCCGTCGCAACCACGCCGCGGCCAAAGAACTGCTGCCAGATCCGATTCACGGTGACGCGGGGAGTCAATGGATTGTCCGCCGCGACAAGCCACCGGGCGAAGTCAAGCCGAGTCGGCTTATCCGCGCCGATCGGCGGTAAGAACTTCGGCACATTCGGCTCCACGACCTTTCCTTTGCGGAGGAAGTCGCCGCGAATGTGGATGTACGTCTCGCGCTTCGCGCTGCGTTCACTCATCACGAGCGTCGTGGTCGTCGTCTTGGCGCGAAGTTGCTTCTCACGAGACTGCAGGCGAGTTCGTTGTGCGATCAACTTCGCGCGGTCGGCGTTCCGCGCCAGAAATGCGCCGCGTATCGCGCTGCGTTCCTTGTCGTTTCGCTCGTCGACGGGTTTTTCCAGCGCCGCCCGCACGTCCGTGGGCAAAGAACCCAGTAGAGCGGTCGGCTGCGCCGTCATCGAAAAGCGGAAGCGGCCGATCAAGTAGCTCTTGTCATTCTGCACGATGCGAATGCGCACGCGGTCGACGTCGTCAAGGGGCTCGGCGAGCGCGAACATCGCCGTGCGGTCCGTGTGGATCGAGCCGCCTGCGCCCGCCGCGAGATTGATCGCCCAACCCGTGCGGCCGTTTCCGTCCACCGCGTGGGCGATCGGGAATTTCGGCTGCGCGTGGTCGGCGTCCGTCCGCGCGATCTGCCGCTTGACCTGTCGCGATTCAGCCACCGAAAAGAGCTCGAACTCATGCAGCACAAAATTGCCATTGGACGCCCAGCCCGGCCCCTTGCCCGGCAATGAGTCGTCCGTCAACACCTCGAGGCGAATGGCGCTGAGCCTTTTCGACGGTACGTCGATGTCGATCGTAAAAGTGTCGGTGTTCGCCGGCGAACTCACCAGCACCGAGGCGTCCGCCCGCATCTCGAGGTGCGACCCGTTTTTGCTGGACAACGCAACAGGCTTCACCACGCTCCACTGTTCCTGCGCTTGGGCGACGTCGCGCTCCCACGCCGGCTGGCGCTCAGCGAGCGATGTCTCCAACTTCGCGAGCTGCTGATTGACGCCCGCGATCGCGGCGGATGTTTCGCGCAATTCACCCGACTCGGGGCGATCTAACTGCACGGTCAACGTCGGCTCGTCCTGGTTGTTCAAGAAAGCGTACAGCTCATAGAACTCGCGGTGGGAAATCGGATCGGATTTGTGCTCGTGGCACCTCACACACCCCAAAGTAAGACCGAGGAACACGACGCCTGTTGTCGAGACGCGATCGACAACGGCTTCGACCCGGTACTGCTCGGGGTCGCTGCCGCCCTCGCGATTGCGCTGGGTGTTGCGGTGAAAACCTGTCGCGATTCGCTGCTCAGGCCCCGCGTCGGGCAGCAGATCGCCCGCAAACTGCTCGATGGTGAACTGGTCGAAAGGCATACCCGCGTTGAACGCGTCAATCACCCAATCGCGGTAAGCCCACATGACTCGAGCCACGTCGTTGGTGTAACCGTCGGAGTCGGCGTAGCGAGCGAGGTCGAGCCAATGCCGGCCCCATCGCTCCCCGTACGCGGGAGAGGATAGCAGCCGATCGACGAGCCGTTCGTAGGAGTCCGGACGCTTGTCGGCGAGGAATCCGCGGACTTGTTCGGTCGTCGGCGGCAGCCCGGTCAAGTCGAGATACGCGCGCCGCATCAGCGTTCGTCGGTCGGCCTCGCGCGACGGCTGAATTCCCTTGGCTTCCAACTTGGCGAGCACGAATGCGTCGATCGCATTGCGAGGCCAATCGGCGTCTTTGACCTTCGGTCGCTTCGCGCGGCGAATCGGTTGAAAGGCCCAATGCTCCGAAGTCGTGCGGCTGGGCGGCTGCGCAACCTCTCCCGGCGGGAACTTCGCGCCCGCATCAATCCAACGACGAAACAACTGAATCTGCTCGTTCGTCAACGGCCGCGCATCGTCCTCGGGAGGCATCCTGCTCACCTCGTCGGACTTACCCTCGATGACCTTGACCAGCAAGCTGGCGGCGCTGTCGCCCGGTTTGACGGCCGGACCCAGATTGCCCCCGGCGATCGCTTGCGCGGCCGTGTCCAATCGCAACTCGGACTCTTGCATCCGCGGACCGTGGCACTCGACGCAGTGAAGGGCGAGCAGTGGTTTGATCTCTCGCAGGTAGTCGGGCCCGTCGGCTGCGGATAGCTCACCAGCCCACAACAACGCGGGCAATAGGATGCAAAGCGCGTGGGGACTTATTCCCACACGTCGGCGATCGACGAGCGCTCGTAACGGAGTTGAAGGGAGTGGATTGAACACGGGGAGTTCGATTGAGTTGAGGGGAAGGATTGGAGTGCTGGGTGTGGGTGGGGTGCAGGGGATTCCGCGCGGCTCTTTGGCTCTCGCTCTTTGGGTCTCGCTTTAGCTCTCCCTGCAGTCTAAGGGTAAGCCAGATATAATGCGGCCGCAACTGAGCGGAATGCGGGGTGCAGCGGCCCAAATCGTGAACTGGCATCTCCCCGCCACGATCCCCTCATCGTCAAGCACTCGCACTCCACACGGGACACTATGGCAGAGAATCAAGTGGACAAGGGCGCCTGTCGTCGTCGACAGCGGCGACTTTTGGAAGTCATGGCCCAGCGCCAACTCGATGCAGTCGCCCTCAGCCAGGCGGCCAATGTCCAGTGGCTGACGGGTGCTCATTACCCTTGGGTTCTGCACAGCATGGCCGTGATCACGTGCGATGGAGCGGTGACGTTGGCGGCTCCCCTGAAACCGGCGGTCGACGGGGCGGTCGACCGAGTTGTGCACTTCGAAGCTCAGTGGCACTCAACGCTGCGTAACGAGCAGCCGGCGGCGGCGGCGGCGGCGTTAGACAGAGCTTTCGCCAAGCCGTTGGGGCGAGTCGGCGTCGAATCGTCGACCGTCAATCGGCATTGGGAAATGCTCGCCGATGGGGACCATGACGACATCGAGCCCGACCTCTACAAGTTGCGGCGCCGCAAGGAGCCCGATGAGTTGGCGATGATCCAGCGGGCGATCCTCGCCACCGAGCGAATGTACGAGCGGGCGCGCCAGATCATTGAGCCGGGCGTGTCCGAGCTTCATGTATTCAATGAACTACAAGCCGCGGCCGTGCACGCGCTGGGCGAGCCGCACACGCGGACGGGAAATGACTACCAATGCGGAGCCCGCGGCGGGCCGCCGCGAAACGAACGGCTGGCCGCCGCCGGCGAACTCTACATCCTCGACCTGGGCCCCGCCTTTCGCGGCTATTTCGCGGACAACTGCCGGACGATCGCCGTCACCGATGTGTCCGCCGAGCAGCGGACCGCGCATGACTACATCATGCGAGCTTTCGACCACGTTGAAGCCGCAGTCAAGCCCGGCAAAAACTCGCAACAGTTGTTCCACGAAGTCCAGGCCATTCTCGACGAATGCCCGATCGGCGAATTCAATCACCACCTCGGACACGGCATCGGACTGTTTCCGCACGAGGCTCCACACCTCAATCCTCATTGGGACGACGAGTTCGAAGTCGGCGACGTCTTCACCGCCGAGCCGGGGCTCTACGCGCCACAGCTGCAAGCCGGGATGAGAATCGAGAATAACTACGTCGTCACGGAGACCGGAGTCAAACGGTTGACGAACTTCTCGATGGATTTGACCCAATAGCAACGGTCAATCTGTGCGTGACCAACCGTTATCGCGAGCGGATCGGCGGAACTCAATTCAATGTCGGGTCCGCCGGAATCCGCTCCGGCGCCACCAGAGGCGTCAGAATATCGAGACCAATGCTCTGCGCGGCGCGTTCCCACAGATCGTCTTCGCAGGCGAAGATCTCATCGAGGTCGGCTTTGATAGTCATCCAACCGCCGGCCTCCAACTCGTGCTCCAGCTGCCCGCCCGACCAACCGGCGTAGCCGCAGAAGATGCGGTACGGCTTGTCGCGCTGCTGAACGATCTGCTCAATGTTGTCGTGAGCTGTCGACACGTGCACTCCGGGAATGACCTCGGTCTCGGAGCAGTTGTGATCCGTGTGCAACGCCAGCACTGAGCCCGCGACAGGACCGCCGTGATTCACCAACTCAGTGCTCTCACAAGGTTCCTTGGAGATCATCTCCCAAAACTCGCCCACCGTGTTCTCCGTGGGACGGTTGAGCACGACTCCGAAGGCTCCGTCATCGTCGTGTTGAATGATGAGCACGACAGAGCGGAAGAAGTTGACGTCGGGCAAGTGGGGCGACGCCACTAAGAATTGACCTTGCAAAGTCGACATGGTTGCTCCCCCCGAAGCAGTCTTCAAACTGTTGCCGCCCAAGATGTGTGCAGCGGTTAAGCGAAATGATGTCCTTATTATTAATCGGTCGCACGCGACTTGGCTAGTAGAAGGCGGTTTTATCGCTCGCGCCAAATGCAACCAGCCCACGACCACCCCACACCAAAACCGATCAGCAGGTTCGGAGCACCCGGCTGAAGTCGTTTGTCCCGCCTGAGTTGGTCAATCACGATCGGGATCGTAGACGAGACGGTGTTGCCGCAATCCTTCAACACGATCGGCATCCGCTCGGGATCCAGTTGCAACCGCTGCTGGAGTTGGTCGAGCATTTTGAAGGTCGCTTGGTGAAGGATGTAGAGGTCGATCTCCTCCTTCTGAACACTTCCGGCGGCGACGATCTGGTCGATCAACTTGGGCACGGCTCCGACCGTGAAATTGATGAGACTCGGGCCGTCCATGTAGAGCTGGCTCTTCCATCGGTGGCGATGGCGCGGCTTGATCGCATCCTCCTTCGGTCTGGCGCCGCCGTCGGCGACGAGCAACGTGTCGGCTCCCTTGCCGTCGGTGCCAAAACGAAACGCCGAAAGCGTCTGCTCGTCGACACCTTCGATCAGTGTGGCCGCCGCGCCGTCTCCAAAGATCGTCCTTAGACTCCGATCCTCGCGGTCGATGTACTTCGAGTAGGTTTCAGCTGTGAGGAGCAAGACGTTGCGAGCCGCGCCGCTCTGGATCAATCCGTCGGCGATCGACAGCCCGTAGACGAACCCGGAACAACCCAGGTTGAAATCGATGGCGCCGATGCCGGTCCGCAATCCCAATCGCTCCTGCACCAAGCAAGCGGTCGTCGGCAACGGGTAGTCGGGCGTCTGCGTGCAGAGCAGTAGGAAATCGATGCAATCGGGATCCACGCCGTGATCGGCGAACAATTGCTCGCCAGCCCTCACGGCCAGGTCGGAAGCGCATTCATTCGGGCCGGCAATGTGTCGCGCGCCGATGCCCGTCTTCGAGTAGATTTGCTCCATGTTCCACTGCGGGAACTCGGCTTGCAGTTGCTCGTTCGTTTCCACTCGCTCAGGAAAATGAATGGAAATCGGCCCAATCGCAGCGTGTTTCACGAATCCACCTTGGGCGGCTGGGCCCCAGCCAAAAAAAGGATCGCGTCTTGACCGCAGATCACGCGAATCTCGACATCGAGGATGGAATCATTGGCAATGCGTGTCGCTCCACCACCGGGGGCTACAGCGAGCCTCACAGGCGAACAGCTTGGCCAGCCTGGATAGGATGGGCAAACCCGCAAACGACGGAAGCCCACACCATAGCTGCACAATTGCAAAGGGTCAATTCGGTCGACGCTCGGCGGCGAGACGTTTGAGATGGAATGTGGCGTGGAATCCGGCGCTGGATCTGGTGTTGGATTGGCGGAGCAGGCGGCGGATAATCCGCCAAGCAATCGTCGCGCCAATTGAGCATCGGCGTCGACAATGCGGTTGACCGGTGAGAGCCAATCGATATACTCCCGCGGCTCAAATCTGTCTCAACGCTACGCTCCACGGAAGGACGCTGCGATGGTCGCCCCCGCGTTTGTCGACATTCACTGCCACCTCGCCCCCGGCATCGACGATGGCTCCAAGTCGTGGGACGAGACTCGACAGATGGCGCAAATCGCTGTCGCGGACGGCATCGAAGTTGTCGTCTGTACTCCCCACCAGTTGGGAAATTACAGCCACAACGACGGTGCGATGATTCGTCAACGAGTTGACGAGTTGCAGAACTTCCTCGACGACAACCGCATCCCGCTGACGGTTTTGCCCGGCGCGGACGTGCGGATAGAAGACGGCATGATCGGCGGGCTGAACTCGGGCGACGTGCTTTCGTTGGCCGACCACCGGCGCCACATCCTGTTGGAACTGCCTCACGAGTTGTACTTTCCCCTGGAAGGTGTGCTGGAAGACTTGCACGCCAACGGCATGGTGGGAATCCTGTCGCACCCGGAGCGAAACCAGGGGATTCTCCAAACGCCCGAAGTGCTCGCGCCACTCGTTGAGCAGGGATGTTTGATGCAAGTGACCGCCGGCAGCCTGATCGGATCGATGGGGCCCCGCTGCCAGCAGTTCTCGGAATGGATGTTGGAACACAATCTGGTGCACTTCCTGGCGACGGACGCTCACGGCCCCAAGTCGCGACGGCCATTGATGCGGCGGGCCTTTGAGCGAGCTTCGCAGCTGGTCGGAGATGATGTCGCCGTGCAACTTTGCTGCGACAATCCACTGGCGGTCGCCGAGGGAGACGACATCGAGGTTACGGCCCCGCTCACAAACCGGCGGCGGTCCTGGACCAATTGGATCTTTGGCCGCCGGGCCGCCTGATGTGTTCCCAGATCGGGATCAGATTCCTTCACCTTGTTTGAGTTCCTTCATGGCGCCCATTTTTGATCGCCGCCAACTGATGGCGCTGGCGGCAATCGCCGCCGGAGACCTCTGCCGCGTCGCGTCGGCGCAGAGCACGTCATCGCGCGCCGGGACTTGGCCCGACGAACGACAAATCGGCTCCTTCCTCGCCCACGCCGACTTTGACCTCGGTAAGGTCGAAAGGACGTTGCAACAGACGGGCGCTTTGCGGTGGGATTTGGAACGCACGCTTCATGTCGGTCCGCCGCGGGAAGCGATCAACCTGTTTCTCTTCGAGCGGGAAGAGACCTTTCGAGCATACGTGAGGCTCTATTTTCCAGATGTGCCGCAGCGACGAGCGCTCTACATAAAAAACAGCCGCGGACCCGGCATGGTCTTCGCCCACCTGCACAAGGAATTCGCCGTCGACGTGCGGCACGAATGCACGCATGCACTGCTGCACGCAGCACTGCCGATGGTTCCGTTGTGGTTGGACGAGGGGATCGCCGAGTACTTCGAAGCGCCGGCCGACAAGCGAGTCTACGATAACGAACACTTCGGCAAACTGCGTTGGCGAGCCAAGGTGGGGTCGGCCAAGAATATCGAGTCGCTGGAGACGGTCGCCGAGCTGTCAAAGATGGGTGCTGCCGAGTATCGATACGCCTGGGCCTGGGTCCATTTCATGCTGCACGGCGATGACGCCGCCCGGTCGGAGTTGATCGCCTTTCTGGCTGACATCGCTGCGCAAACCCCGCCCGGCAAGTTGAGCCGACGCCTCCGCCGACGACTCCCCAACCTCGACAACCGGTTCCTCAGCCACCTGGCAACCTGGCGCCGCTCAGACTCCTGATGCTTCGTCGGCGCCAGATAGTTCGGTCCCTGGAACAGCCGCCGATTCGTGCTCAGCGTCGAATCAAATCGCCGCGCTGTGCCGAATGGAACGTCCATTGTCGCGACTTCGTCGCGATGTCCTGCCCGGCAGGCAGGACCTACACGCAAATCGCCGCGCTGAAGTAAGTGGAACGTCCATTGTCGCGACTTCGTCGCGATGTCCTGCCCGGCAGGCAGGACCTACATGTACGATGGCCTTCCAAGGCCGCTGCTGTGAACATGTTCTATACACCTAAATCCCGATCCATGCGATACTTCGGCTCATTGACGGGCGAAGGATCGTCCGTCGTCGAGGCACGGACGCACGGAGGTTGCCATGGATGGGT
>JASMLW010000090.1 GCA_030748485.1 Pirellulaceae bacterium | reverse complement strand
TTGATCCGCTGGGCTAAAAAACTGGCTCCCGGTAAAGCGGCCTGATTTCAGACTGCCGCCCGATGAGCGATAATCCGGGCCGTCTCTGACTGCGATCGCGGTGTGGCGGGCGTTTCCCCCAACACCACATCATTCTGTGTGGAGGATGTCGTCGTGGGATGGCAGCTACAACGAATTCACCACCTGGGACTCACCGTCGCCGACATCGACAGATCGATCGCCTTCTACCGCGACGTTCTGGGCATGAAGCTGATCGGCCGCCGCCCCAGTGTGCAAACGGACTACGTGGCCCAGCAAACGGGGTACGCCGACGTTGAGCTGAATGTCGCCTCTTTCCAGGTTCACGCCGACAGCCCGCAAACGTTGGAGGTGGTCCAGTACATGAACCACGTGGGCGACCCGTGCGGCGCGAAGACGAATCAAGCCGGCAGTTCCCATCTCTGCCTGCTCGTCGACGACTTCGAGTCGTGCTACAACGCGCTGCGCGAGGCGGGCGTTCGTTTCAAATCGGCTCCGGTCGAGATCACGGCCGGCCCCAATCAAGGCGGCCTGGTGATCTATTTCTTCGACCCCGACGGCTATACGCTCGAACTCTTTCAGCCCGCGTCGAATTCACCGGGGTGACCGCCCTATAATCGACCCATCAAACGTCTTCACCAACTTGCTCACCAACTCAATCAGCAGACCGCACCATGAATCGCCCACTCACGATCGCTCTACTCTTGCTAGTTCCAACCGCCGCGCTGGCCCAACCTGCTTCTGAGTTTCGCCCGTTGTTCAACGGACGCGATCTAGATGGCTGGGTGCCAGTCAATACGGCCCCTTCAACGTGGTCGGTCCGCGACGAAATGCTGATCTGCACGGGAAAGCCGATTGGTGAATTGCGGACGACCAAGATGTATCAGAACTTCGTCATGGAGGTGGAATGGCGCCACATGAAGCCGCGAGGCAACGCGGGCATCTTCGTCTGGGCGGACGACATCACCGCCCGCGGCGTGCCGTTTCACCGCAGTGTCGAAGTTCAGGTCTTGGAAAACGCCTACGGCAACACGCGCAGTCACACGACTCACGGCGACATCTTTCCCATTCACGGCGCCAAGATGACGCCGATCAATGGACGCGGCGGCAGCCGAGCATTTCCGACCGAAAACCGATCGAAACCTTCGCCCGAATGGAACCACTACAGGATCGAGTGCCGGGACGGCGACATCGCGCTTGCCGTCAATGGGAAGATCGTCACTCGAGGCACAAAGTGCAGCCCGAGCAAGGGCTACATTTGCCTCGAGTCGGAAGGCGGCGTCGTTCACTATCGCAACCTCAAGATCCAAGAACTGCCCGACACGCCGGTCGACCCCAAGGATGTGGCTACCGCCAATCGCGATTTTCGCTGTCTCTACAACGGCATCGACCTCGAAGGCTGGCGAGTTGTGGGGAAGGGTTGGAAGCCCAGCGACTGGGTGCTGGCGTTTTCCGGCGATGCGAAATCGTCGTTAACGAGCGATGCGCAGATCGGCAACGTCGGGTTTGTGTTCGACGTTCGAGGCGACAAGCACGTCGCAACAGCAACCATCCGTGGAGCCAAAGTCAGCATCGACCCCACCGATGAGAAACTGGCCAAGCACCTCCGCCGCGGCCGCAATTGGAATCGCATCGAAGGTGAGCTGCGCGGAACACAACTCACGCTCCGCGTCAACGGACAGACGGTCGAGACAGAGCAGGGGGCAAAAGCCACGCCTCGCGGCCGCCTCGTCCTCACCTCGACCGGCCCCGTCGACTTCGCCAACATCTACATCCGCGACTTGAAATAGCTCGCTCCTGCAGTCCTTCACTTCAGAAGAGCATCGCTGCTCACCGCGCTGAACCGGAGCGACCGGGTGGCCTTGTCGTTGTCATGATCGAACTGGATACGACAGATTCGGGTGTGGTGGTCCCCGTCAAAGCGCACGCCAGTGCTCGCAAGAACGAGATTCGCGGAATCCACGCGGGCGCTTTGCGAGTTTCCGTGACTCAGGCTCCCGAAAAGGGCAAGGCGAATACGGCAATCGTCGCGTTGTTGGCCGCCGCACTCGGCGTTCGCCGCTCCCAGATTGAGCTGCTCTCGGGCTCCACACATCCCCAAAAGAAGTTCTTGATCACCGACCTCACGCTCGCTGAGGTTCGGAGCCGGTTGGAACAAGCGCTCGACGCCTGAGTTGGCGTCTCTCGGCTGTCTCACAATCCTGGCTCGCTCTCTTCAAACAACACAGAGCCAACGCGGACGAGGGTGGCGCCCTCTTCAATCGCGATCTCGTAGTCGCCGCTCATTCCCATCGAGAGTTCGGCCAGCGAGACTCCTTCGGGCGCGTTCGCGCTGAGTTCATCGCGCAACTGGCGAACGGCGGCGAACTGAGCTCGGACTTCGACTTCGGCGGCTGTTCGTCCTCCCATCGCCATCAGCCCGCCGACATGGACGCGCGACAGAGCGGGGAGCCGCTCGATAATCTCCGGCAACTCCCCGGCGGTAAGACCATGTTTTGAGGCGTCTCCGGAAATGTTCACCTCCAGCAAAGCGTGAACTTCCATCTCCTCGGCGTCGCCCACCTGCTGCAACGACTTGAGCAACCGCCACGAATCGACGGAATGGATCAAGGAGCAATAAGGAATCGTGCGCCGCGCCTTGTTGCGTTGGAGGTGTCCAATCATATGCCACTTCACCGGCGGTCCGGTCCAGTGATCCGCTTTGTCCCATAGCTGTTGAGGACGGCTCTCACCAAGGTCGACGCAGCCAGCTTCGGCGAGCTGAATGGTTTGCTGTAGGTCGACATACTTGCCGACAGCGACGAGCGTCACTTCGTCGGCTCGCCGGCCGCTGCGATCGCAGGCGGCGGCGATGCGACCTTTGACGCGTGCGACGTTCTCGGCAATTCGCCCTGGGTCGTCCGATGCCATGAATTGAACTCGCCAGCTCACTCAATATCGATCAGCGGTGTAACTTGGCCGCGTCGACTGAACCGCCCGCAGATGAACTCGCTCGTCGTGTTCTGCCCGAGCACGGTTCGATTCCCTACTTCAGCTAACGAACGATAGATGAGCCACTGAGTCTTGCCGACCTGGACGCGATAGCCAACCGCCACATCGCGCGGCTGAATGGCCAACTGCTCGGCGACCGTCAACCTCCGCCAAGTCAGCTCCTTAACGTGTCGCGTCGGGTGCAAGTCCCATACGAGAGGCGCGTAGAGAGCCTTCGCCTGTTTTTCGTGGAAGCGATAGGTCAATCCCGCTTCGGTATTCTGAAACTCGCCATGCGACGCCTCGACGCGCCATTCGGGCAACGCGAGCGGCATGACCGCGGCGAGCGGGCGGCGTCCACTGACGTGCGCTTCGCGCGTCTCCTCGCCGGGACGAAAACGCAAGTCTTCGTTCAACGGCAGCCTGAGCGTGTAGCCAATCTCGTCTGCACCACCGCCTAACAGAGCATCGGCGTGCAGCAAAATCCGGTCCTTTCGCGACAGCAGCCACTGCCTTTGGATTCTCCAGCCGCGCGGCAGGTCGGCCTCCAATTCGAGGTAGTCGACGTCGGCGTCAGAGAACCAACAAACCTCCTCCCACTCATCAATCTTGGAGACCTTCTTTCCGTTGATCTCGATCTCAGGTGTCGTGTCGCCCGACCAGAGGATCTCGCGCCGCGACGACAATTCGCTGCGCACGCGGCCGCCGTGAAACCCGACCGCCAACTGCGGCGCGTCGCGCTTCCAATCGGTCCGCATCACGGCCAAGTCGCTCCACTCCGAGTAGATTGCCGGCGTCCGCAACTTGCTCGGCTTGGCGGCCGCGGGGAGCGACTTCGGCTTGGGGAGCAGTGCGCGGGCGGCGGCGATGTCCTTCGCATCGCCGACCAACCGCAAAATCGCGCGGAACAAACTCGCGTCGTATTCGCCCGGCGGCGAAAAGACCTGCCCGCCGTCCGCTCGAGTCAACCGCAACGTCTGCGTAACGGCCCACTCGTATTGAGTCTCGGCGTCCGCCGCAAAGACCCGTCGCGATTCACCAGCCGCGATCAAGGCGCAGCGAGTCCAACTGGCCAGCAGCAAACGGTACTCGCCCAGATGCGCCGACTTGGGCAACCCCTCACCGTCGTGAAATTCGCAGAGGCTTCGCGACACGGCCTCACTGGCGGCGTTACTGAGCGCCTCGACGCCCGGCAGGTCCGGCAGCAAATAGCCCAGCGTCAACGGCAACTCGGCGGCGAGCAACTGATACGGCAACGGTTCGAGCAACTGCGAACGCGCCGCCTGACGGGCGATCGTCGTCAACTCGTCACACAGTTGCGACCAGGGCGCCGTCGCCAACCACTTGGCCAATTCGGGCAAGGCGTGCGCCCAAGCCAGACACTCCAACGCGTATCCGCTAGCGGGCGTGCGTTCGTTGGAGGTCGACAACCATCGCTCGAGGAGTTCGGCGATCGACGACTGCTCGATCCCGGCTTCGCCAAGTTCTTTCGCCAACTGGACAAACGAGCCGTCAGCCGAGTTGGCGGCCCACATCAGAGGCGCGTCGCACTCCGCCAATGCGGCCACGCTCAGGGGCGTCGTATCACTCAAATTACGCAACCAACTATCAAAAGCAGCCTGAGAAACGTGCGACGGAGCGCCCACCTCGGCGTCGGCCGTTGACATCCTTGTTTCCTTCCTCAACCGATTTGGGAGATAATAGATGAAACGGATCGAGCCCGTCTGGTGAGGCGGCCTCAAATCCGGCCAACACAGCGAGAATCCGCTTTTTTTCGATTTAGCACTTCACCACCTAAACTCCCACCGTAGTATTGCACACCAACGGTAAGAGTACTGGCCGACTATCTTACCAGAGGTTTTTTAAAGATCTATCCTGGCAAACGGCGATTGATCCAGAGCCGTTCACCTTCCTCACCTCGGTGGCCCCAAATGATCCAGCGACATTCTGCAACGACACTGACGATTCAAATCGCCGCCTTGGCGATCGTCGCGAGCTTAACCGCCGCGGCCAGCGCACAGACAGAGGACCGTTCTCAAGCGAAGTCCGCGGACAAGAAAACGACAGCCGAAAAACAGACGCCCGAAGAGCAACCGCCGGCGGAGAATCCTCCCACGAAATCGAAAGACAAAACCGACCCGCCAAGCGCCCCGCGGGCCGCCAAGAAGACAGGTGAAAAGGCGGAGCCAAAACTGACCGACCCACCCGGCCTACTGCGACTGAACAAGAAGGGCGGACTGTGGATCGATCCCAAGCGAAAATACGTCGTGGTCGACGGCCGCGTTTCGCTCCGCCGAGGCACGCTGGAAATGTTCGCCTGTCCCAAGCAAACGAAAGAACACGAATCGATCATCGCTGTCGACGCGCTCGCCTCCCACATTCACGCTGCTCTACTGGCGGTGGGAGCCAAGCAGGGCAAGCCCGTCGCATTCAACCCCAAATACAAACCGGCGACAGGTCAGACCATTGAAGTCCACGTCATCTGGCTGGACAAAGACGGCAAGAAGAAATCGGCGCGCGCACAGGAGTGGATTCGCAGCACGGAAACCGGCAAACAACTTAAGTATCCCTTTGTCTTCGCCGGCAGTTCATTCTGGGACGACGAATTAGACGGGCAGAAGATCCGTCGGTACTCCGGCGACGGCGGCGATCTCATCTGCGTCTCCAATTTCCCCAGCGCCACGCTCGACTTGCCCGTCGAAAGCAGCGACGCAAACTCGGCCTTGCTGTACGAGGCGTTCACTGAACGAATCCCTCAAAAGGGTACGCGAGTTCGCCTGGTGCTCATTCCCCAAAGCAAGAAACCCGCGAAGAAGGCGGCGCCCGCGGAGGAGCCGGCGAGGAATGACTAAGGTCTAGTGACTAATGACTAAGGAAGGCTGAGTGACTAATGACTAATTGGACAGCGCCACTTTAGAAGCTGGAGAAGCTAGCAGCGCCCTAAGTCGTTTAGTGAACGTGCGCGCAAATCACCTATTTCCCAAAGTGGCGCTGTCCAAATAGGTACTCGTAGGTCGTAGGACGGGTCTCCAGGCCCGTCGAATGGACGAGCAATCGACGG
>JASMLW010000089.1 GCA_030748485.1 Pirellulaceae bacterium | reverse complement strand
CGACCGCCGCCGCCGAAGATGAACGTCGGAATCGAGATGTCGGAGCCGCCGTCACTGCAGCCGTCGGATCCGCCCCTCCTGCCGCCGATGTGGACGTGGTCGTCGCCATCGCACACATGGACGACAATCTGGTCGATCTCCGAGGCGACATACGTCGCGCGAATGCGATCTCCGCCGCCATCCGAGCCGCCGTCTGAACCGCCATCGCTGCCGCCATCCGAACCTCCGCCTCGATTCAACCGCACGTCGACCTTAATCTGGTCGCGGCGCGGATGCTGGCGGATGTTGACGATGTCCTTGCCGTTGGTTCCGATGACGTACAACGTGCCGTCGACAACGCCGACGCCTTGAATGACGGCGGCGGCCTGCTCACTGACCGAGGCCTCGCCGTCGCTGTCGGTGACCGTCACCACAATCGTGTAGATGCCGCCGTCGGTGTAACTGTGGTCGCGGCTGAACGTGTCGTCGGTCTGGTTGACCGCCGCCGCCGGCAGCGTCTCCACCGGCCCGCCGTCACCCCAATCGACCGTCACGGTATGCGTGTCGAGCAAACCGGCCGGATCGAAGAAGTCGCCCGTGAGCGTCACATCGCCATCGTCGGACTTGTTCTCCAGATCACCGTTGCTCGAGTTGAGATCCGTGATGGTCGGAGCGATGTTGGTCACATCGATGTCGAAGTCGGCCGTCGATGTTCCGCCGGCGCCGTCGCTGGCATGGACCGTAATCGTGTGAGTCGCCGGGCCATCGAGCAGCGCGCCGTTGTCCACCGTCACCACACCCGTGCTCGGGTGTATGTCGAATCGACCGCCCGCGTCGTCCGTGAGGCTGAATGTGACGGCCGGGCCGAGCGGATCGGTCGCCGACGCGGTCACTCCAACCGCCGTACCTGTGGCCGCTCCTTCAGCGACCGTGTTGGCTGCCGCATCGATGTCGACGGGCGTCGTGGGATCGACGTTGGTTACCGTCACGAGGACGGTTTGCAGCGTCGACAGACCGTTGCCATCGTCGGCCTTGACCTCGACCTCATAGACGTTGTCGGTGTTGGCGTCCGTTGGAGTCTCGAAGTCCGGCGCGGCGATGAAGCTCAATTGATCGCCGCCGTTGATCTGGAACTTCGCGTCGTCGTCGCCGTTGCCCGTGATCGAGTACGTGACAGTCTGAGCCGGCAGGTCGTCGTCGGTTGCCGACACGGTCTGCACAGCGGTTGCGCCCTCTGCCACGGATTCCGCAGCGGGCGACGTGAAGACGGGAGCATTATCGTTGACCGGAGTGACCGTGACGGCGACGGCTTGAGTCGTCGTCAAACCGTTCTGGTCGTCGGCCTCGATGATCACGTCGTAAACGTTGTCAGTACCGACATCGGTCGGATTCTCAAAGTCGGGAGCCGCGTTAAACGTGAGCACGCCGGCAGCCGTGATCGAGAACTTGGCCGCGTCGGCTCCGCCGTCGATCGTAAAGACAACCGTCTGAGCCGGCAGGTCGGCGTCAGTCGCGGTGGCCGTTTGCACGGCGGTCGTGTTTTCAGGAACGTTGACCGCAGTGGCCGAAGTGAAGACCGGCGCGTTGTCGTTGACCGGTGTGACCGTGACAGCGACGGCCTGAGTCGTCGTCAGTCCGTTCTGGTCGTCGGCCTTGATGATGACGTCGTAGACGTTGTCAGTACCGACATCGGTTGGATTCTCAAAGTCGGGAGCCGCGTTGAAGGTCAACACGCCGGCCGCGGTGATCGAGAACTTGGCCGCGTCGGCTCCGCCGTCGATGGAGAAGACAACCGTTTGACCCGGCAGGTCCGCGTCGGTCGCGGTTGCCGTTTGCACGGCGGTCGTATTCTCGGGAACGCTGACCGCGGATGCCGATGTGAACACGGGCGCGTTGTCGTTGACCGGATCGACCGTGACGCTCATGGTCGCTGTATCGGTTTCGCCGGCCGAGTCTTCGATTTCGACTTCCACCAGGTAGATGTTGTCGCCGGCCGTGCCGCCGGTATCGGTCGGGTTCTCGTAATCGGGAGCCGCAGCGAAGGTGAGCACGCCGGCCGGCGTGATATTGAACTTGCCGGCGTCCGGCCCGCCGGAGATGGTGAACGTCTGCGTGTCGCCGGGAAGATCCGGATCGGTGGCGACGACCGTACCGACCGCCGTTTGATTCTCGTCCACGTTGAAGCTCTGCGCCGCGATTTCCGGCGGGCTGTTGGCCGGGAGCAGAACGACGTCGTTATTGTCAGCTCCGCCGACGTAGGTGATCAGGAAATCGACGCCCGAGCCGAGGAAGTTGTTGAAGGCGCTGCCTTCGGGCAAGCCTGCAAATGTCCCCGATACGCCGGAGCCGCTGTCGATGATCACAAACTCATCCGCCGCCGTCGGCGTGTATCCAAGACCGGAAACGCTCAGTGCGACACCCGAGTTGATCGTCACCGCACCGGAAACGTCGATTTGATCGTGGAATCCCGCGCCGGTTCCCGCGGTGGGTCCGTCGATCTCAACCTCGTAGCTCGTTTGCACCGGCACGGAGAGCTTGGCGACATACAGATCCGACACGCCGGCAAACGACGGTTGATATGCGCCCGGCGTGCCAGGCAGATTGGTCGATCTCGTTGTGGCGCCAATGATGATGTCGCCATTTTCGTCGACGGTTACGTTGGGTCGATGATCCTCTTGGCCGTTTCCGCCAACGTAGGTCGAATACAGCAAGGCGCTCCCGCTGGCGTTCAACTTGGAAACGACGTGCTCGGTAGTTCCACCCCCAGATGAGCCTTGGAACGCATTGAGTGTGGGGTAGTCCGTCGAGCGGGAAATTCCGATGACGGTCGCCTGCCCGGCGCCATCGACATGAATTCCGCGGAAAGAGCTGTCGTTATTAGAGCCGCCAAGGTAGGTCGCATAGTGAACTGTTGCTACGCCGCCGCTGTGGCTGAGCTTGGTGACAAACCCGTCAAAGGTCCCGTTGAGGGTTGTCTGGTACGCGCCCGCGGTGGGAGTGAACGCTCCCGGATTCGGGTTACTTGCGTATGCCGTTCCGCTTGCATAGATGTTTCCGGCGGTGTCGAGGGCAATGTCCCCAACGTTGAAGCCCTGCACGATCCCGAAGTCCAGCGTGGTCAACGTCGAATTGAATTCAGCGACAAATCCGCCGTAGATGCCATACGAAGCGTCCGTCACCGGCGTCACTCTTGAACTCCCGCCGACAACAATATTGCCGGCAGAGTTCACCTGAACGGCCTGCGCAACGTCGTTGTCGGTGGATCCGCCATAGTAGGTGCCATGTGGAACGCTACTGAAACTCGAATCCACAATCAGAGCGAACGGCACCTGACGTGTCGCGGGAGCGCCGTTTCGGGTCGTCTGGTATCCGCCCGTGTCGGACGCGCCGGGCAGATCGTTCGACCAAGCACTTCCAACAACCACGACGTCGCCGTTACTATCGATGGCGACGTCCCCGGGACCTTCGAATGAACTGCCGCCGATCATCGTGGAGGCCAGCACAACACCGTTCGGATCGAACTTTGTAACAAAGAGATCGTAACTACCCTGGTTCGTGCCCGAGAACGCACCTGCCGTGGTCGTGACGGCGCCGCTTGTCGCACCGGCTACGATCACATTTCCATCGCCGTCAATCGTCACCGCCCTGCCAAAGTCATCATCCGCGCTGCCGAAATGGGTCCCCCAAAGCAGGTTGGAGCCTGTCGGGTCCAGCTTCGCGATGTAGGCGTCTCGGAGTCCGCCGGCAAAACTAGACTGATGCGCGTTGACGGTCGGCATCGATCCCCGCGTTTCGCCGACCACGTAGATGTTGCCGTCGTCATCGCGAATCATGTCGCTCATGCGATCGTCGGCGCTGCCGCCGATGTGCGTCAGGAAACCAGCGCCCGAGCCTCCTGAGTCGCCGAACGCGAAGTCGCCGTCAACTCCCAGAACGCCGGGAGACTGGCCCGGAGCTTCGGTCCCACTTACGGTCACCGTGTCGCCGGCGGCCATGTTGATATCGGTCCCGGCGTGGTCGTTGACTTCACCGCCCGTGACCAGATTCAGCAGATCGTTAAAGGTGGCCGTGTCAATGTCGATGTCGCCAGCCGAGGCGCTGCCGATCGTGATCGAACTGAAACCGTTTGTCAGGTTGGCGAGTTCCGTATCGTCGAGGTTGAGCGTCCCTGACCCGCCGCCGAGACCAATCGTCGTGGCTGATGTCAATGGTTTGATGGACAGTTCGCCGGCCGTTTGCAGCGCGCCGCTGGAGACGTCCATCCCGTCCGCCTGCAAGGAAACATCGCCGGTCGCAGAGCTCACACCCACTGCGACATTGATCGTTTCTGCGGTGGCGTCGATCGAACCAGAACCTAGCAGCGCGGATGTAGCCGCTTGGAAGATAATCGTGTCGTCATCGTCGCCCGTGTTGACCGTCAACGACTCGTTGTTCTGCAGGTTAAGACCCTCGATGTTGATCGTGTCATCACCGGCCAGCGAGCGGATGTCGAGATCTGCGAAGTCCGCCAAGGGCACGATGACCGACGCTGTCTCATCCGTCGCGGCGCCGTCGAGTGCGCCTTGCAAGTCGATCAGGTTGCCGTTGTTGTCCGTAATGACAAGGTCCGTTCCGCTGACAGAAAACGTCAGGTCATCGTCGGTGTCGCCGCCATTGATGTCGGTCACGATCAAGTCACCGCCCACCACATCGACACCCGTTTCGATCACGGCCGGCGTGGCGCCGAATTCAAAGGCTCCAATGTCGACCGTTCCTGTGACAACTCGGTCGAAGCCTGTGCCGCGCTGGTCAGTCGCCAAACCAGCCGCAGCCACGTTGCCGCCGGCGTCAATCGCTGGGCTTCCCACCAACAACTCGTGCGTGTCGGTTGGCCCGCCATTGTCTTGAAGTGGGCCGAGATTGGCGCTCGCTGTTAGCACATCGCCGGGCAGCGAGAAGTTGGAACTCGAGTAGAGGTTGTTGCCGCCGGTGGGATTGTAGATCCAAAGCTGCTCGCGAGCCGGGTTCGCGGGACTTGTGTTCCCAAAAAAGACATTGTTGTTGAGCACCCGCACGGCACCGACAGCGTAACCTCCGCCCCAAAGGGGAGCGGCGCCGCTTGCCGTATTGCCGACAACTGTGCTGTTCAGCATGGTCAATGGACCGCCGTTGGTACTTCCAAAGCCTCCATTTCCACCAGGCCCCGATGACGTGTTGTTGCTGATGGTGGAATTCTCGACGTACAGCGTCCCACCGCGATTGTCGATGCCGCCCGCACTGTTACCAAAGCCCGTTGCCAAATTGTTGGAAATCGTGCTGCGTATCACATCGACCGTCGTGGACGGCGCAGTGAAAATTGCAATGCCACCTGCTTGAGTGTTGTCGGTGTTGTTGTCAACCGTCGAGTCGATGAGACTGAAACTGTTGGCTCCAGCCTCGACGTAGACACCGCCTCCACGGCCATTGACATTGCCGTTCTGCAGCGTCACACCCTCAACCTGAGCCGTTCCACCAGGGCGGAGATGAAGGACGCGGTCGAGTCCATTGGCGTCAATGATCGTTGATCTAGCACCGACTCCAACGATTGTCGTTTGTGCGGAGTCCGTGAGATCGAAGTCGCCTGTGGAATTGCCATCTTCACCAGCTCCTGCTCGCGTGATGACATACGTCCCGGCGGGGACGTTCACGGTATCTGCTCCAGCCGTGTTGTTGGCGGCGCTGATGGCCTCGCGAAGCGAAATGGCGCCATCGGTGCCGGGACTGCCGATCAGGTTGGAAATCGAAGATGTGTCGCCATCGAGCACGTCTGCAGTCGTGCCGACCGAGACCACAGCCAATAGACGCCGCTCTTCCAACCCCTCGGCAAACAGCTTGCGGCCGTGGCGACGATTCTTTCGGCGTTTGCGGCTGATGGAGCGAAGCAGATTGCGGAAGTGGGAAGATTTCTTCGTCATGGTGTCCTCGGGCTGGCTGGGGTCGAACTCGGTCCAAAGGGAATTCCCTCCAACCCAAGACGTCAGCGTTTTGGACACAAAAAGCCGGATTCGGTGTGGTTTGGCGAACGATCCACGGTTAGCTCGGCGAGAACACCGGATAAGCAAACGACTTACGGCGATCAGAAAAAGCCTGAATTTCTTCGACAACCCGTGCCTAGGGCGTTGCCCTAGGCTACGGTGAATTTGGCCTGCGGCCAAAACGTGTTTGTTCTATGGAAACCGCTGTCGTGATCCGCAATGGCCGGAGGCCATTCTCATCGTAGCCTGGGGCATCGCCCCAGGTGGCGCCCCTACTCCGGCTCAAATAGATAGGCTGCGCCGGCGTAACTGTTCTCGCCGGGTGCGCCGATGATTATCGTGTCGCCTCGCAGCAAGAGGACTCGGCCAAGGTGCTGCTTATAGCCCGTCGCAGCGGGAGCCAGCTTCTGAGCGTGCCGCCACTCTTGGCCATCGAAGTAAAACAGATACGCCGCACCTGCCTCGGGCGCCCGCGACGATTCATCCTCCGCGCCGATCAGCAGGCGATTGCCGTCGAGTGCAACGTTTCCTCCAAAATGGCTTCCTTTGGATGCATCGAACGCGAACAACTGCTGATGTTGCTTCCACTCTTCCTCAACTGGCCGAAACACGTAGACCGATCCAGCGCTATTCCCGAACGCCCGGTTTCGCGGAGCTCCGACCACTAAACGATCATTGTTGAAAGCGATAACGTGTCCGAATTTCGCCGCTGGACCTCCATCATCAGCGGCCAGCTTTTGCACCTGTCGCCATAACCCGGATTGACGTCGAAAAACATAAACGGCCCCCGAACCAGGGCCGGCGGGACTGGCTTTCGGGGCACCGACAAACAGCAGGTCGCCATTCAAGGAAAACGCAGCGCCAAACCCGTCATCTGGCACCGCGTCATTCGCCTGAAGTATCTGAACTCGCTCCCATCCATCGTTGCTGCGGCGAAACAAGTAAACGACTCCCGGCGCCGTGCGAAACTCTCGTGGAGCGGCCGCAATTGCCAAATACTCGCCATCGAGGCTCATCGAGCCGCCAAAGGCGGTGACCTTTTCATCGTCCGGCTCCAGTATTTCCTGGTGCAGCCAACTCTCCGCCTGGCGCTGGAAAACGTAGACGGCGCCGCTTGCCTTGCTCCCGACAGCTCCGACGAGGAGCGCGTCACCTGCAGCCACAACGCTGACGCCGAAACCGGCCGTCTTTTCCGGGACCGGGGCGCAAAGCGTCTGCTGGTAGTCGCCCTCGACCGAATAGAAGTGGACGGCTCCGGAATCTTCGTCATTCGCCGAATCGGCGAATGACGCCCCGATTGCGAAGAAGTCGGCGCCGAGCGCCACGGCCGCACCCATGGACGTTGTGGCGGCTTCGATCCGCGTAGGGACGCCCGCGACCAACTGAGATCCCTGGGAGCGCCGCCGCCAAGTCTCGCCATCGCGATCCAGAAAATGAACGTCGCCTTCACCCCGCGCGTTGCCGTTGAAGCCAGGCGCGGCGACGATGGCTCGTTGACCGGATACGGCGAGCGCTACTCCAAAACGATCGTCAGCCGCAACTTCGTTCGAGACCATTTGCTCGCTCTGCGACCACTCGTCGCCGTTCAGCTCGAACGAGTAGACTGCGCCACTCTGGCTCTGCCCGTCGCGCCCCACGGCGCCGACCAGCAGATGAGCCCCGTCGATGGCGAGAATTGCGCCGAATCCAACGCACTGCTCCGTGGAAGCCGGCGACAAGGTTTGCTGTAACTCCCAGCGTTCTCCGTCCCAGCGGTACGCGCTTGCTACGCCCGTTTGATCTTCATTGCCGGTGGGGTCCTTCGGCGCGCCAACCACGAGTCGATCACCATCGATCGCGACTGCGGGCGACACTTGGCCGAGTCGCACTGAGCCAAGTCTGCTCAGCGCCTGCTGCTCACCCCATGCGTCCTGACCATGAGCGAACACTACCGCGGTGATCGCTTCGTTCTGACTATTCAGAGAAGTCTTGCGCACAACGACGATTCGGCCGTTGTCGATGGCGACGTTTGGCCCAAAGATTGTGTCAGCTGCCGACGGCGCGAGCGTTTGTTCGCGCCGCCAAGTGTCGTCGTCGCGGTGAAAAACGTCGACCACGGTCGCGTTGCCGCTTATGGTTGTGACGATCGCGTGACGTTGGCTGATGCCAACGCTGGCTCCAAACCTTGATCGACGAGACCCGACCTCTGGCAAGAGCTTTTGTGTTTGCCTCCATGCGTCAGAGTCCCGTTCAAACACATAGACTGCGCCTGAACGCTCCCCCTCGCGATCGAGCGGGGCTCCCACTAAAATCGTGTCGCCCTCCAGCGCGACGGACTGACCGAATTGGCTGGCGATCGCCGACTCATCTGGATACAGCGTTGCCGCCAGCCGCCAACCGCCCGCGTCGGTCTGAGCGAAAACATAAGCCGCGCCAGTGCGTTTTTCGCCTCCGAAAGTGCCCGGCGCTCCGACGACGGCGTAGTCGCCGTCCATGTCGACCGACGTCCCGAGCTTTGCGAGATGGGTCGGCAGTCCGATGTGCAGCAACCGGGCAACGGAAACAAACTTCGGCGGCG
>JASMLW010000088.1 GCA_030748485.1 Pirellulaceae bacterium | reverse complement strand
AGGGCGGAGTTGAGCTGCATGCGGGCAAACGGCGGCAAGTTCGGTGGCGTCACGGCGTTGATCTGCGCGAATTGATCGGCGAAGTCGAGGTAGGCGAAGACGGCGGAAGCGTCTTTGGGACTCACCGTCGTCACGCGATAGACGATCGGTTCGGAGGAGAGCACGAGCGACTGGGCGTCTTGCTGGGCGACCTTGAGCTGCACTTCAATAAGCGGGCGCATCGCTCGATTCGTGACGCCGCGAGCGCTGATCTCCAGTGACAGTTTCTTGAGCCACTCGGTAGTCACCTTCGCCCGCATCTTGCTGAGCCGGTTGATGCGGACGACTTCTTGACGCGCCGGATCGTAGTGTGACAAATCGACCGATTCGCCCATGGCCGGCACTTTTTTGTCGTATACGCGACCGCCGTAGAAGAACGTCTGCGTCTCAGCCACTTTCTTCTGGTCGAGAAAAATCTCGGTCACGACCTTGAAGTCTTCAGCGATCGCCATCGTGGGCGACGCCAATAGCAGGCTGGCGGCGAGCAAGTACGGACGTCGCATGGAATTCCCTTTCCTGAAGGCGACAGCTCAATTGGGCGGCGGAGCATAGCGAAAGCCGCGCCCCGAGTCCACGTCAACGCATCGCCCGGAAAGGGGCTCGCCATGGCGATCTGGGAATTTGGGTGGCGACAGCGATTCGGTGGTGGAGCGTGGCATTGCGGCGTGGCGGCGGCTAACATGGCCGCATCGGAAATCGCCAAATCCCGCAGGAGTTTTGTCATGAGCCGTCTTGGTTTGCTTTTGGGTTGGATGGTCGCTGGCCTCGGTGCTCCCCTACTCGCCGCCGATTTGAAAGTCAGCCAGGAAGAGGGCAAGGTCGTCGTCACGCTCGACGGACAGTTCTTTGCTCAATACCTGATCAAGTCCGGGGCCAAGCCGATTATCTGGCCGATCGTGGGGCCCAACGGGAAAGAGATGACGCGCGGTTACCCGATGCGCGACGCCATCGCGACCGAGAAGAAGGATCACATCCACCACCGTTCCTTCTGGTTCACTCACGGCGATGTCAACGGCGTCAGCTTCTGGGACGAGCAGGGCGGCAACGGCGAGATCATTCACAAAGAGTTTCTCAAGGTGAAGGGCGGCGAACAGGCTGTCATCTCGACGCGCAACGAGTGGATTGGCCCGGACAAAAAGAAGCACTGCGAGGACATCCGGACTTTCACGTTCGGCGGGGACAAGAACATCCGTTGGGTCGACGCGGAAGTGACCGTGCTGGCCACCCACGGTCCAGTCAAATTCGGCGACACGAAAGAAGGCTGCTTCGGGCTGCGAGTCGCCGGATCGATGAGAACTGAGCTAAAGAAAGGCGGGAAAATCCTCAATAGCGAACAGCAAACGGATGCTGGAGCCTGGGGAAAGCCTGCCGCCTGGGTCGACTATTCCGGTCCGGTGGAAGGCCAAACGGCGGGTGTGGCGATCTTCAATCACCCGTCCAGTTTTCGTTTCCCCACCTACTGGCACGTCCGCACCTACGGGCTGTTCGCGGCCAACCCGTTTGGCCTACACAACTTCATCGGCAAAGAAAAAGACGGCTCCCACAGTCTCAAGCAGGGAGAATCGTTCACGCTGAAGTACCGGGTCTACTTCCACAAGGGAGATGCGGAGGAAGGGCGCGTCGCGGAAGCTTACAAGGCCTACGCGACGGCGAAAAAACGCTGACAGATTGCGGTCACTTTCGAGCGCTGCTACGGGACGCAAAAACGGATTTGTTTGTCTGTTCCGTTTCTTTTTCACACGGCCAAACGCCGACTTGGTTTTCGTTGCTTTCCCGACGAAACTATTTCTCCCATCTTGCCGATAGTATCTTACACCGGCATTCACCGCACTTTACCAAGTGCTTCTATTTTCACGAACCTCTCTTCTTGGAGCCTTCATCCACATGATGGCGCGAGTTAGTGAACTCCACGACTTAAGCGATCTTCGACAATACGTAAACCAATCAATTTGCGAGTTAAATGAGCTGGAGGTGGACGCCTTCGAATTGACCGAGAGAATCTTAATCCGCCGCGGCCAGCCCTGCGGCATGTACTTCTGTCTCCACGGTCCACGAAGCGTCAAACTCACGGCGATCTGGGAAACCGATCGCAACAGTCTTCTCTTCTATGGGTCCAATGGCGAACGCCAAGCAAAGATTCAGCTCACCCAGGCGCTAAATCTTTTACCCGCAGCTGTTTGAGCGACAGGAGGTCGCCAGACACGAACGCGACAAGTGACACCCTTCCACATCTTCTCGACGACAACATCCCTTCTCCGTCGGCACTTTCTTGTCCTTGACGCGTCTCCTGGGTAAGTGTACAAGAGTATAGTTAACAAGCGTACATGATCAGAATAACACGGAGGTTGGGATGCTCGTCCTTTCTCGGAAAGAAACGGAACGAATCAAGCTGGGAGACTCAATTGTCGTCACCGTCGTGCGGGTGGCCGGCGACAAAGTGAGACTGGGGATTGAGGCGCCCCCGGACGTACTTGTTTTGCGAGATGAGTTGGAGCCCTTCGAGCAGTCCGGGGAGTTTGACTCGATTGAAGTGGCGGCGACTAGTTCAGCCAACTAGTTCAGCCGCCCATTTGCCCCAGGGCGCCTGTGGCGTTGAGCGTCAGGTCGGTACGCCAGAATTCGGTACGCCAGAATGTGGCGTCCAATCACGACTTCGCAAGATTGCCGCAATCTTCCACCATCTTGGCGACGCCAGCTCTACCTATAGCTAGGCAACCTATAGCTAGGCAACTACGCCAGAGCGTCACTTCCAGTTCGCCCTTTTGCGAGTTCCAGGCGTCGTTCAGATTCCGACTTTCGGGGTCGGCGAGCCGAATCAACTGAAGGTGTGGCGAGAAGAACGCCCCCACAATTTGTGGGGGCGTTTTTTGTTTCTCGGCTCGTTTTCTCAGCCAATTCTCTCAGCCCAACGCCAGCGGCAGTTGTTTGACACTGCCTGAGCTCACCGTTATTATCAGAAGACTTTTATGCGTTCCCCCCAACAACCATCCCCCTTTTTTCTCCCTCCTTAATCGTTCGCGAAATACGCGTGCTCAACGATTCCTTACCGGCCAAAACTCTCGCGGAAAGATAGCTCCGGCGAGGATTTATTTTGATTTTTTGAGGCAATCAGCCTTAGTCGCAACACGGAGAGAAGCTCATGAAGTGTTTGGGCAACAACATTGATCGTCGCGGTTTCATGCACGTCGGATTCCTCGGTGGACTAGGAGTCACCTTGGCGGACGTCCTGAAAATGGAAGCACAAGCGGAGATCAAACAGTACGCCAGCAAGACGGGAACCGCGAAGTCGGTGATCTTCATTTTCATGCCGGGCGGCATGTGCCACCAGGAGACGTTCGATCCGAAGCCTTACGCGCCGATCGAGTACCGTGGTCCGATGAACAGCATCGCGACGAGTGTCGACGGCGTGCGGATCAACGAGACTTGGAAGAACACGGCGAAGGTCGTCGACAAGATGGCCATCTGCCGTTCGATGACCCACGGCGAAGCGGCCCATGAACGCGGGACGCACAACATGTTCACCGGGTACCGGCCCAGCCCGGCGATTCAATTCCCGAGCATGGGCAGCGTGGCGGCGCACGAATTCGGTCCGCGCGAGAACCTGCCGCCCTACGTTTGCATTCCCAACCAGCCGAATCAATTCGCCGGCACGGGTTACCTCAGTTCGTCGTACGCGGGCTTCAGTCTCGGCGCCGACCCGGCGAGCGGCAACTTCAAAGTCCGCGACCTCAACTTGCCGAGCGGCGTCAACGACGCGCAATTCGGCACGCGGCGACGGATTCTGGACGCGGTGAATGATCACTTCGTCTCCAAGGAGAAAGCCGACTCACTCGACGCGGTCGACTCGTTCTACCAGCGGGCCTACGCGATGATCAGTTCGCAAAAGGCGCGCGAGGCGTTCGACATCAACAAGGAAGACGGGAAGGTCCGGGACGAGTACGGTCGCAACACGGCCGGCGCGCGTCTCCTGCTGGCTCGCCGGCTGGTCGAATCGGGTGTTCGGTTCGTCACGACGACCTACGGGGGCTGGGACATGCACGGCAACATCGCCGGCAGCATTCGCGGCCAGGTTCCCGCTTTTGATCAAGCGTTCGCGACCTTGATCCGAGACCTCGACCGCCGCGGCTTGCTGGACTCGACGATGGTCTGCATCGCATCCGAGTTCGGCCGCACGCCGAAGATCAACGGCAACGCCGGCCGCGACCACTGGCCCAAGGTCTTCAGCGTGATTCTGGCCGGCGGCGGGATCAGGAAGGGCGTCGTCTACGGTTCGTCGAACGCGATCGCCAGCGAACCGGAAGAGAATCCGCTCAACGTCGAAGACTGGGCGACTACGATATACAAATGCATGGGGATCACCGCCGACAAGGAACTGATGGCCCCCGGCGACCGCCCGATTGAGATCGTGAAGGGCGGCAAGGTGCGCGCCGATCTGATCGCCTAACTCGTCGCCCCTACCGGAATAACCTGCGGGCTGCGTTGTCAAACGGCGTGGCCCGCTTTATTAGGCAAATGGAGATTCACATGTCACGGCGATTGAGCATCCTTGCGGCATCCCTGTTGTTGACTGCGGCCGCCACCGCGCAGGCGGCGTCGCCGCGGCTGAGCATCATCCTTCCGCGCGGCGTGCAGCGCGGCAAAGAGCATGTGCTCACCTTTAGCGGCAGCAACCTGGGTGATGCGGAGGAGATCTTCTTTTACGAGCAGGGCTTTGAAGTCACCAAGGTCGAGGGCAGCGGCAACAGTTGCAAAGCAACCGTCAAAGTCGCCCCCGAGGTTCGCCTTGGCGAGCACGTGGCACAAGTGCGAACCAAGACTGGAATCTCCGACTACCGCACGTTTTACGTGGGCGCTTTGCCGGCGGTGGACGAGGTTGAGCCGAACAGTGTTTTCGAAAAGCCGCAAGCGATCGCCATGAATGTGACGGTGGCCGGCGTCGTGGCGAGCGAAGACGTCGACTATTTCATCGTCGACGCGAAGAAGGGCCAGCGCATCTCGGCGGAGGTCGAGGCGATGCGGCTGGGCACGACGTTGTTTGACCCGTACGTCGCGATTCTCGACGCCAAGCGATTCGAGTTGTCCTCCGGCGACGACACTCCGCTCGTCTTGCAGGACAGCGTCGCCTCAGTCGTGGCTCCGGAGGACGGCAAGTACATCATCGAGATTCGCGAGAGCGCGTACGGCGGCAACGGCAATTGCCGCTACCGAGCGCACATCGGGAATTTCCCGCGGCCGACCGCCGTCTTCCCCGCCGGCGGCAAGCAGGGTGAAGAGGTGGCCGTCCGCTATCTGGGAGTGCCCGGAGGCGAGTTCGCCTCGACGGTCAAAGTCCCCACGGAAGAGAACAATGAGTTCGGGGTCTACGCCACGGATGACGGCGGCGTCGCCCCATCGCCCAACCCATTCCGCATTTCGGACCAGGGCAATACGTTCGAAAAAGAACCGAACAACGCCATCGCCGAAGCCACTCCGGTTGAATTCCCCTCGTCTTTCAACGGCATCATTGAAGCGAAAGGCGACATCGATTGCTTCAAGTTCGCCGCCAAGAAGGGTCAAGTGTACGAAGTCGAGTGCTACGCTCGCCGCGTCCGTTCGGCGTTGGATCCGGTGATGAATCTCTACCAGGCCGACGGCAAGGGAATCACCGGCAACGACGATTCGCGGGGCCCGGACAGCTATTTTCGCTTCAGCGTCCCGGCTGACGGCGAGTACGTGATTCGCGTCACCGACCACCTCGGCAGGGGCGGCCAAGACTTTGTCTATCGAGTTGAATTCCAGGCCCTCAAGCCGCGGTTGTCGTTGAGCATTCCGCGAGTCGAGCGGTATGGGCAATACCGGCAACAGGTTTACGTCCCTCGGGGAAACCGCTTCGCCACGTTGATCAACGCGGGACGGGCGAACTTCGGCGGCGAACTGGTGTTGGACAGCAGCAACTTGCCCAAGGGCATCAAGATGCACGCGATGCCGATGCCGGCGAATATGAGCACGATGCCGGTCGTCTTTGAAGCCGAGGAAGGGGCCGAGCTAAACGGCGCTCTGCTCGACTTCATCGCCAAGCTGAACGATCCCAAACAGAACATCGGCGGCAAGTTCCGCAACACGGCCGATTTCATCATCGCCGGCCCCGGCCAGTCTCGCTATCGAACCAAATCGGTCTCAAAACTGGCGATGGCCGTGATTGACACGATTCCGTTCAAACTCGAAATCGCGCAGCCGAAAGCTCCCATCGTCCGCAACGGTTCCATGCAGCTGAAGGTGATCGCGCACCGCGCCGAAGGGTTCAAGGGAGCCATCAATGTCACGTTCCCGTTCCGACCGCCGGGGATCGGCGGGGCCAGTTCGGTCAACATTGCCGCGGACAAGAACGAAGTGCTCTACCCGCTCAGCGCCAACGGCGGAGCGGCGATTGGCGAATGGCCGGTCTACGCACTCGGTTCGTCGGGCGGCAATTGGTCGTCTTCCCAATTGGCGAAACTAAAAATCGCCGGACCGTTTGTCACGTTCGAGATGCAACGCGCGTCGTGCGAGCAGGGGCAGCCGGTCCAGGTTTACTGCAAGATGAATCACGCCGCCCCGTTTGAGGGCACGGCCCGCGTGCAACTGCTCGGCCTGCCCCCGAAGGTTGTCACCAAGGATCTGGAGATCACCAAGGACACCAAAGAACTGGTCTTCGAGTTGACCACGGATCCGACGAGCCCGGCGGGCAAATACAAGAATGTCTTTTGCCAAGTGACGATCACCGACCAAGGTGAGGCGGTCGTCAGTCGCGCCGGCGGCACGGAGTTGCAGATCGACAAACCGCTGCCGATGCCGACAAAACCCAAACCGGCGCCCGCCAAAGTCGCGGCGAAGCCGGAGCCCGCGAAGCCGATGGCCAAACCGCCCAAGCCGCTTACCCGGCTCGAAAAACTGCGCTTGGCTGCGAAAGAACGTCGCGAGGCGAAAGCCGCCGCGGCCGCTGCCGGCGGTGGGGAAGAGGAAGAGTAGAACCTTCGATGAAGATACATACGAACGCAATCAATTGAGGATGATGATCGATGCGTAAGCAATTGCCGATGCTGCTCTTGTTGGTGGTCGCCCTGGTGGCTCGCGCCGACGGCGCCGACCGCCAACTCGTGGGAATTCAGGTCGATCCGCCCGACGTAAAACTCAACACGCTCCGCGATCTGCAACGCCTGATCGTCCAGGCTCAGTTTGCCGACGGGATCACGCAGGACGTCACCCGCGAAGCAAAACTCACGCTCGACAATCCGGCTCTGGCCAAGATCCAAGAGAACTTGCTGACGCCGCTGGCGGATGGAGCCGGCAAGGTGCTCGTCGAATTCGGCGGATTCAAGGTTGAGATTCCCGTTGAGGTGAAGGACGCCAAGACCGATCGGCCGATCAGTTTTCAACTCGACGTGATGCCCGTCTTCATGAAGTCGGGCTGCAATATGGGCAGCTGTCACGGGGCGGCCCGCGGCAAAGACGGCTTCCGCCTGTCAATGTTCGGCTTCGACCCCCGAGGCGATTACCAACGAATTACTCGGGAAATCAGTGGGCGCCGGATCAACCTGGCGCTGCCGGGCGAGAGCCTTCTCGTCGAAAAATCGGTGGGAGCCGTGCCCCACACGGGCGGCAAGCGATTCGATGTCGGCAGCGAATACCACGGTACGCTGATGCGCTGGCTGGAAGCTCGCGTCCCCGACGATCAGGGCGAAGTCCCCATCGTCGAATCGGTGGAGATCTACCCCAAGGGCGCCGTGCTCAACGGTGAGGGCGCCATGCAACAGATCACCGTTCGCGCTAACTACTCCGACGGCACCGACCGCGACGTCACATCACTCGCCTACTTCATGTCCAATAACGACAACTCGGCGTCGATCGAGCAGGACGGCGTGGTGACCGCCGCCGCGCGAGGCGAAGCGTTCATCATGGCTCGCTTTGACACCCACACCGTGGGAACGCACTTCATCGTCTTGCCCAAGGACTTGCAGTTCACCTGGAAAGAGATACCCGCCAATAACTACATCGACGAGCTGATTCACAAGAAGTTTCAAAACCTCCGCATTCAGCCGTCTGAGTTGTGCACCGACGAGGAGTTCCTCCGCCGCGTCTATCTGGACGTCATCGGCGTGCTGCCGGACCGGGAGCAATTCGAGAAATTCATTGCTGACAAGGACCCCAAGAAACGAGATAAGCTGGTCGACGAGTTGCTCAACCGCAAAGAGTTCGTCGAGATCTGGGTGATGAAGTGGGCCGAACTTCTGCAGATTCGCACCACGCGGTCGGTCAGTTACAAGTCGATGCTGCGTTACTACAACTGGCTGCAGGAACGAGTCGCCAACAACATGCCGACGAACCAGATGGTTCAAGAACTGCTGGGCTCCAGTGGCGGTACGTTCGCCAACGCCGCGACCAACTATTACCAGAACGAAACGAACACGCTCAAGGTGACCGAAAACGTCGCTCAAGTCTTCATGGGGATGCGGATTCAGTGCGCTCAATGCCACAATCATCCCTTCGACCGCTGGACGATGAACGACTACTACAGCTTCGCCGCGTTCTTCTCGCAGATCGGCCGCAAGCGAGGCGAAGATCCGCGGGAGACGATCGTCTTCAATAGCAACAGCGGTGAGGTTCGACACCCGATCGGCAATCGCGTGATGAAGCCAAAGTTCCTCGGTGGCGAGTACCCCGACACGGCCGGCAAGGACCGGCGAGTCTTGATGGCGAACTGGCTCGCCTCAGATCAGAATCCCTTCTTCCGAGCCAACTTGGCGAACATCGTCTGGGCTCACTTCATGGGAGCCGGGATCATCAACGAAGTTGACGATGTGCGAGTCAGCAACCCCCCGGTCAACAAGGAACTATTGGAGGAACTCGGCACGCGGTTCAGCCAGTACAACTACGACTTCAAAAAGATCGTCCGCGACATTTGCACCTCGCGAACTTACCAGCTGAGCACGACGACGAACGCCACGAACGAGAAAGACGATCGCAACTTCTCCCACGCTTCCTTGCGGCGGATGCGAGCCGAAGTGCTGTTGGACGTGATCAGCCAGGTCACCGCGACCCAGAATAAATTCTCGGGATTGCCTATGGGAGCTCGCGCTGTGCAGATCGCCAACGGCAATACGAGCACTTATTTCCTGACGACGTTCGGCCGCGCGAAACGCGAATCGGTCTGTGCCTGCGAAGTGAAGATGGAGCCCAATCTGTCGCAAGCTCTGCACTTGCTCAATGGCGACACGCTGCACGGCAAGATCGCCCAGGGCAAGGTGATCGAAAACGCCTTGCAGGCCGGCCAAACTCCTCAACAGATTATTGAAGACGTCTACATTCGGTGCCTGACGCGCCGTCCAACTGAAAAAGAACTGAAAGCGCTCAACGACATCCTGGCCCAAGAAAAGGATGACAAGCGAGTCTTGACCGATGTCTTTTGGGCGCTGATGAACTCGCGCGAGTTCTTGTTCAATCACTAGGTTGCCACTTGCGAGCGGCGCAGTTTCGCCGCCTCGAAAATCAGTCACTCGCGGTGAGAAAGCGAGTGCGGCGGAGGAATCCTCTCCGCGGATGAACGCTAGTAATAATCCAGTAATCACGCAAACCATCGCGGAGAATCGGTGATGTCCAGACGGTCACTCACTCACGCCCTCGTCGCCCTCGTCGCCGTCTTTTCGGCTTCGGTCGCTCTCGCTCAGGAAAAGAAGAAGCCGCCGAAGGTGACGTACGACGACGACGTCAAACCGATTTTCCAACAGAAGTGCTTTTCCTGCCACAACCCGGACAAGAAGGAAGGCGACCTCGACCTCACCAACTATACGGCGATGATGCAGGGCGGCGGGTCCGGGGAAGTGGTTGAGGCGGGCGATTCGAGCAGCAGCTATCTCTACCTGCTGGTGACGCACGACAGCGAACCGTATATGCCGCCAAAGCAGCCCAAGCTGCCCGATAACACCATCGAAACGATTCGCAAATGGATCGATGGCGGCGTGTTGGAGAACAAAGGAAGCAAAGCGTTGCTTCCCAAAAAGAAGTACAACCTGGCCCTTGCCGCGCCGTCGAACGAACGACCTGAGACGCCGCCGCTCCCGCCGCGATTGAGTCTCGAGCCGCCAGTCACGGCCAATGCGACGACCGCGGTCACCGCCATGTCGACCAGCCCGTGGGTGCCTTTGCTCGCGCTAGCCGGCCAGAAACAAGTCCTGCTTTACGAC
This sequence comes from Pirellulaceae bacterium, assembly GCA_030748485.1. Classification (GTDB taxonomy): domain Bacteria; phylum Planctomycetota; class Planctomycetia; order Pirellulales; family Pirellulaceae; genus JASMLW01. The sequence continues at coordinate 2,382 of JASMLW010000088.1, read as the reverse complement.
ACCAAGACACGTGAATTGAAAGGCACGCTGGACTTCCCCGAAGGCGTTCCACACATCCTCAAATTCAGCCGCAACGGCAGCTTGCTGTTGGCCGGCGGGGGACGCGGCGGAGCAGGGGGAAAGGTCGTTGTTTGGAACGTCAAGACGGGCGAGCGAATCATGGAAGTGGGCAACGAACTGGACTCGGTGCTCTGCGCCGATATCAGTTCTGATCAGGGATTGATTGCGCTCGGTGGGCCGCAGCGAGTGGTGCGAATCTACGAGACCGAGACCGGCAAGTTGATCCATGAACTGCGCAAACACACGGACTGGATCTACTCGCTCGAGTTCAGCCCCGATAGCGTGTTGCTGACGTCCGGAGATCGGGCCGGCAACCTGTTTGTCTGGGAGGCGTACACTGGCCGCGAGTACTTGGTGCTCAAAGGCCATGGTGGTTCCATCACGGGAGTGTCGTGGCGAAACGACTCGAATGTTGTGGCGACGAGCAGCGAAGACGGCACCATCCGTTTGTGGGAAATGGAGAACGGTGGACAGATCAGAAGCTGGGGCGCGCACGGCGGCGGCGCCTCATGGGTCGAATTCTCGCGCGATGGTCGTCTCGTTTCGTGCGGGCGCGATCGCACCACGAAGCTTTGGCAACAGGACGGCAAACAGCTGATTGCTTTTGAAGCGTTCTCTGAAATGGCGACGCGCACGACCATTTGCAATGAGACCAACCAGGTTATCGCCGGCGATTGGAATGGGGCGATCCGCGTTTGGAACGCCGCTGACGGCAAGCGAAGCGGCGAATTGACGGCCAACCCGCCAAAGATTGAGGTGCGGATTGCGCAAGCGACCGAGCTGGTGAAACAGCGGACCGCCGAAAATACTCCCAAAGCGGCCGCCTATCAGGCAGCCAAGAGCGCGGCGGACAAGGCGAAAGCGGACCTGACCAAAGCGCAGGCCGCCATGGCCGCGGCGCAAAAAGCGGCCACTGCGGCGACCGCCAAAGTGGCCGCCGACAAGACGGCCCTCGACAAGGGAACCGCGGAAAAACAAGCCGTCGATAAGCAGGTCCAAGCGCTCGCTGGCGTCGCTCCCGCCCTGACCGATGCCGCGACCAAAGCGGAGGCTGCCGCCAAGCTGCTGCCCGGCGACAAGGAATTGGTTGAGCTGGCCGCCAAGCTGAAGACGATCGCCGCCGCACGCACGACCGCTTTGGACACCGGCAAAAAGGACGCCGCGGCGAAGACGGTCGTTATGCAGAACGCGCAAAAGGCCTACACGGCCGCAACGACCGCCGACGCGGCCGCGAAGAAGACGCTCGAAACCGCGAAGCAGTTGGTCGCCAAGGTGACGCCGACCGTGAAACCGGCGGAAGAAGCCGCGGCCGGAGCCAAGGCGACTGCTGACGCCAGCGCAGCGGCTCTGAAAACGGCTCAAGACAGTTTGGCCAAGTGGCAAGCTGAACTCGCGTTCGCTAAGCAACTCAAAGACCTTCAGAAACAGCGAGCCGAGGCGACCGCAGCGCTCGAGCAGGCCCAAATCGAGGCAGCCACGGTCGGTCAATCGCTCGCCGTAGCCAACAAGGCGGTGACTGACGCCAAGGCAGCGGTCGCGGCCGCCAATGACGCGCTGGCGAAAGCGGTAGCCGCCAATAAAGCGGCGACAGACGAAGCCAACAAAGTCAAAGCGGCGCTAGCAGCCGCCACCAAGCAGCAAGCGGATTACAAAACCCAAGAGACTCAACTCGGCGACCTCATCGGCGCACTCACGGCAGCCGTGACCAGCACGGACGCGGCGGCCAAGAAGGCCGGTGGCAAAGACGCCGACCTGAATGACGCGCTCGCCAAAATCAAGTCTGTTCTGACGGCCAAGCAGGCGGCCAAGACGAAGACGACAGCGGATGCAGCTGCGAAGGCCAAGGAGATGGAGACGATTAAGGCCCAAGTCGTCGCCGCGGACAAAAAAGTCGCTGCGATGACGACGGCGATGGATGGTGCGAAGAAGATCGTCGCCGACCGCACGGCCACCCTCAAACCGCTTGAGGAAACGGCCGCCAAAACCAAACAGGCGAGCGACGCGGCGGCCACGAAAGTCGCCGCGGCTCAGAAAAACTTCGACGCCGTGTCTGGGCAGATCGCAGCCGCCATGGGCGTCGCATCGCTCTGACCCGCAACCGATCTGCCCCACACCGATCAAACTGGGCTCGCTGATTTGTTACGTAGTGGACTTCGCCAGAAGTCGGGCCCAGAAGTCCGGCTGACGATTGAACTGAAGAGGGGATTCTGGCGAGTCAGCATTCCGGCGCCCGGCGCCCTGAATGATGAAAACCGAATTCCACTGCGTTCTGGCCGAGTTGTTACGTAGTGGACTTCGCCAGAAGTCCGGCCCAGAAGTCCG
>JASMLW010000087.1 GCA_030748485.1 Pirellulaceae bacterium | reverse complement strand
GTACAATTCGTACATTGACGATTTGTCGGCGGCTGACATCCTGTGGATCGACATACCGTGCCCTCCGCGACGCAACACTGATGCGGATCGAGATCGTTTCGTCAAGGAACGCATGCTGGCACGTGAATACCTAAAGACCGCGATTCAGAATCGACGGTCAACATTACCGTGTTCCGTGATGCTGGCTCTTACCAAAATCGACAGCCGGTTTAGCAACGCGATCGAAGCTAAGTCTCGGCTCACTGATCAGGCGCTGGCCGAGTCCTTCGAGTGCCCACTTGACTTTCTCTACGAGTGCCAGCGTGTTTGCAAAGCGTCCATCGTGCCGGTGAGTTCGCTGGGGTTTGATACGACGGAAGTCTGCGACATCGCTCCGCCCGCCGCACCGGACGGAAGATCGGACACTTTGGGCATCCATGTCGACGAAGAGAAGTACGTACTTCGCAGCGGAACGGCTCCCAGGCCATTCAACTTGGCTCCCCTGCTCTTGATGTCGCTTGTATGCGGCTTGGCGAACAAGCCGACTCCGGCAGGGCAAGATCAGTACGAAATGGCTGACCTGCTCAAGTCACTCTGCACGGACTTCGACCGGCTCGATGGCTGGCACGTCCCAGTCAATCCAGCGCGAAGGAGCGGAACATGCCGATCGGCCAGCAGCTAGTGCTTCGTCACCACCAGGGCGAGTCGCTCCCACGGCTTGAGGCGAGCGGAATCGAAATGACGGACGACGATCGCCGCAGCATCGAAAGAGAATTGCGGCGGCGGTACGGTGAATTGCTCGCTCATAGCGAGGGCGGCACGATACAACTGAACAGCGATGTGCCATCCATCGATGACGCAGAATTCTCGGTTCACGTTGAAGGCGACCCTCGCAGGCCAAATTTCGTCCTCAGGCCGACTACAATCAATTTGGACTTCGAGCAGACTGAGCGCGGCGTGCTGAGAGCGATCGACCGCGCATTCTCTCCTTCCCGCACGAAAGATCTGGGGTGTGCCGCCCGCGCTGGGCTGCAGTTCGCAATGAGGGAAGTCTCGCAGTTAGCCAAAGACACCCCCGAGGCGTTTGTCCTGATCGTGCTAACAGAAGTCCTGCACCTCTCTACGCAGGTCAGCTCGCAGCACGACCCCGAAAGAAAGGGACTGTACTTGTTAGCTTCTCGCGGGCTAGGCGTCTTGTTTCAAGACCTGATGGAGGCTGAACCCCCCGCCCCCCATCGGCGGACAGTTCAGCAGAAAGAGCTCCGCGGCTGGTCCGCGCAGTTCCTGGCCTCCCGATGGCGAACCAGAACGGAGCCAGGCGTTGCGGGAGTTGGTTGTTCATCGGAATCTCAACCGGAGTGCACTGGCCGTGAGCGAGACTGATAAGGAAGACCAAATCCCGACGCGAGGAGACTGGTTCCAACTACAGGGCGATGTGCGGTTTTGTCACCGTCGAATCAACGAAACGGAAGTGGAGTTGAATCATCTGCAGGACGCCGTCATCGAGCAATGGCGAGCGTGCCAGTGGATTGTCACGTTGATTCGCCGTTTCGCTCGACAGTTCGAGAGCTTGGCGGAGTCATGCGAGCTTCAATCGGACGAGGCCGACAACGTAGCAGAGGATCAGGACTGAACGGTCTCATCGGCGGAGCTGAGCCAAAGCTTGGCTGGCGTCGGTCCACAGCGCGGGGTGGATTTCCAGCGGTCGGATGCGACTGATCTGTTCGGCGATCGTTTGCGGCGGCTTGTCCATTCCCAGGGCTAGCGCGTGGGCGGCGATCGTTGGAGAACGCGACATGCCGGCGCTGCAGGCGATGATCGTCCGCGTGCTTGCCGCCACCAGGTCGGCTGTGAGTCGGATCGCTTGTTGCAATCGCTCCAGCGGGTTGCCCCCGCCGTCGTTCAGCGGAATCCGGAAGTAGAGCAGTTCGCGAGGCGGAGCGGCCGGCGGCTCCTCCAACGCCAAGTCGACGATAGCGGACAACTCCGCGTCGAACAGCGACTCGTGGCGCTGAATGTCGTGCGCGTTGCCAATCCACAGAACTCCGGGATGAATCTCATGCATCGACGTCTTCTCCACGCTCGGCGGATGAGGCCGTTTGGCGAAACCTCACGATTCTGACGCGACCGTCGAATTCAATTTCAGCCAGTTCTGTGCACATCCATTCGACGACTCGGTCAGCGCCGCCGCCACCCGTGCCGGCTCCGATCAAAGGAAACGCGATCGTGCGGAAATTGTGTTCTTGGGCGAGCGCGACGGCGCTGGAAACCGAACTGCGGATTGCCCGCTCGCTCGTCCGCCACCACATGCTGATGCCGGCGACATGAATGATGCCTTGAAACGGCAAGTCGCCGGCCGATGTCAACACGGCTCCGCCCAACGGGATCGGCCCGAGCTTGCCCAGCTCACGAAACGGCGTCAGTCCAGCTCGTCGTTTGATGGCTCCGGACACGCCTTGAGGGATGAGCAGCCACCAGGGAATGATGTTGCGATTCCAGGCGTTGACGATCACGTCGACGTCTTGGTCGAGCAGGTCGCCCTCAACGATCTGTATGTCCATAAACACGCTCACGCATCTCAATCGGCGATGTGAGTCACCACGCCTAGGACGTCTTGAGCCGACGTCCAACCGTTCACTTTCCCCAGGTTGTTGCCGATCAGCAATTGTTCGTCGGTGCGGTCCTTGACGACGTGCAGAAGGTAGTTCCCTTTCCAGCGAATAAAGACCACATCATCGACGCGCATTTGGTCCGGTCGAACAGGCGCGATGGTGACCAGCTGACCGCTCTCGATTCTCCCCCGCATCGATCCTCCGATCGGTCGGACCTGCGCGTCTTCGCCCGCCTGCAGCGCGGTCAGCGTTTCTTTTACCCAGCTCATCTCTGTCCCACTCGCCTCCGCCGCGCCGTCGCGTCCAGCGTTAATCGGTCCATTCGAAGTCGGATGTCTTCTCGACGAGCGGCAACACGGTGCGGAGCAACTCGCAGTACTTGTCAAATCGCTTTCCCGGCTTGCGAAAGCGGATCCTGTCCACCAGGAACCCCACGTAGCGAACCGTCAGGTATCCCTCGTCATCGACGGGATTGAGGACGTGTTCGAAAGTTGCCCCGTCGTACGAAGAATCAAAACTCCACCCGTAGTAGCTGTGGTTTTCGACGCGGGTGACGGCTGACACGTGATCGGCCACGACGGCCGCGATCGCCTCGGCCAAATCCCGCGCGCCGGGAGCTTCCTGATTGTCGTTCTCATCGAACACGGGTTCGTTCACCCATGTCGACTTGAATTGCACTGTGCGGTGCATGGACAACTCTGCAAATGACGGCTTGGGCCCGACTTGGTTTGAACTTCAGGGGTCGTACGTTTGTCCGGAAACCTCGATGTCCGGCAGTTGCTCGGCGAGGTAGGCGATTTCAGATTGGGTGATCTTCTCGGCGGCGCTCCACAAGGTCGGATCATTCAGATTCATCACATTGGTATAGAAGACGTTGTCGATGTGAGGATGCCGTCGAATGGTCTCGAGCAACTCTTGGTCGCGAATATCGATGTCGACGCTGACGAGCGTCACCGAACTGGTGCGGACAAATATCTCATCGCGCCAGTAGAGATATCTGAGCCAAGCGGGGCCGACGAATTTCGCACCCGTGCGGCGAACTCCGAACTCGTCGAGCCGATTGTTGATCTCTTGTTCGGCCTTTCGTTCGCGGGCGAAGCGCCGCAACTCGCGCTGCACGTAGCCAAGACAGACTCCACAGACCACGATGACGAGGAGCGCCGATCGTAAACTGACCTGAGGTAAGCGGTGAACTCGAGCTGCGGATGGACTTGTGGTGGCGGAATCGTCGTCGTTCATCGATCGGACCGCCGCGAGCGGAGGTAGACGAACTCGGCGCAGTGGGCGGCGATCCATCCCAACAGCAGCGCCCAGGATGAATGGCCAACTCGCATGAAAGAAATGGAATCGCCGCTGGAGACGATGCGCTGACCGCCTCCCAGGATCAGGGAGAGCCCTGTTCCTGATCCCGGTTGCGGCGGCTCGACTTCAACAAGACCGCTGTCGCTGGGAAAGAACTCGCCCGGTGGATCCAGTATCGAATCGTACGATCCACCGTGCATCCAGTTGTAACCGATCCGCAAAAGTTGAGTTGTCAGTTCTGGTCCGTAGTGCCGTGGCCTCACCTCGTCCTCGTCTTCGATATGGGCAAAGCCGATGTACAGGGATGCAGTCATGGCGAACGCGATCCAGAAGGCCCGGGCGGCCGCTTGCCTGCCGATCGCCATGACCATGCCGCCGAGGATCGTCAACAGAGTGAAGGAGAAGAAGAGAGCGTCGAACAACGGATCTGATCTCGTCAACGACACGATTGCGAAGGCGAAGATCGTGATCGCCAACAGCAGTTCTTTGATTTGGATGCGCACAATGACCTCTTCGACTCAACGCGTCCCGAGCCTTGCATTCAGGGCGCGACATCCAAAGCCGTTGTCGAAAAACTCGTCCGCGGAACGCTATCGCTGTTCGCTCTTCGCTTGTTTGATCGCGGCCCAGACCTTGCGTTCGAGTTCGCGGTGGTTGCCTCGACAACCGCGCATATTGAGTTTCTCAAGGGAGACGAGACCGCCGAGAGACGCCAACCTGGCGTCCGAAAAATTCGGTCACGGCAGGCTCATGTTCAACGTCTTCAGCCGTTTGAGCCGGCCGATGGAGGCAAAAGCAGAGTCATCGAGGTTGGCGTCGCCGGTGATTTTCAATTCCTCCAGGCGAGGGAACTGAGTGATCAATCGGATGCTTGCGGGAACGCCATTGGGCGGGTGATCGATGTGAAGTCGCTGGAGCTGTGGAGCTCGATCGAGAACTGCCTGCAAAGTCG
>JASMLW010000086.1 GCA_030748485.1 Pirellulaceae bacterium | reverse complement strand
AATGACTAGAGGCTGTTTCAAAACCTTGTACGATGGCCTTCCAAGGCGCCTTCCAAGGCCGTCGAATTTGGAAATCCTCGGGAAACGACGGCCTTGGAAGGCCATCGTACGGCAAGACATCGGTTTTGAAATGCGCTCTAATGTCTAGTGGCGAATGGCTAAGACGATAGTCTCACACCGAATGGGCCAGCACTAGCGCCAGCAACGCTAGCACCGGTCGATTTTCTCTGGCGATTGGGGCGATGTGCTCGGATTCCATATTTCGCCTGACGTGTTGCGCGGCTATGCTCCCGCTCCATTATTAGCAGGGAGAAGCGATGGTTGCCGGGCGAGGAATTGCGGCGTTTCTTGTTTGCTGTCTGGTCGGTCCGACGTTGTGGGCGGCTCCGCCGGAGGCGTTGACTTCGATGGAGTCGGACGCTCGGCTGAATGACGTCTTCTTCCTGAACGCGGAGCGCGGTTGGGCGGTTGGCGATCGGGGCGTGATCTGGAGCACATCCGACGGCGGCGCGACGTGGAGCCGGCAGCGCGCCGACATTCGTTGCCAGCTGTATTCCGTATTCTTCGTCGACGAGGAGCGCGGTTGGGCGGTTGGTGGTTGGGTGCAACCGTACTCTTGGACGTCGCGCGGAGTGGTGCTGCGGACGAACGACGGCGGCCGTTCTTGGGTCCGCGACCAGAGGACGACTTTGCCGGCGTTGAAGCGAGTCGTTTTCTTCGATCGCCTCGTCGGCTGGGCGCTTGGCGACTCGTCATCGATGTACCCAGCTGGAGTTTTTCGCACACGCGATGGGGGGCAGAGTTGGCGGACGGTGCCCAGCGGTGCGACGAGACGATTGTTGGCGGGTGACTTCGCCAGTCCTCGCCGGGGTGTCGTCGCCGGTCGGGACGGCGGCCTGCACTTGGTGCTCGATCGCGAGATCACGTCGACGCGAACACCGGACGTGGGCGAGCGCAGTTTGCGATCCGTGCGGCTGTCGTCGGCGGGGCACGGCTGGTTGGTCGGCGACGGCGGACTGTTGCTGCGGACGGATGACGGCGGCGCGAGTTGGGTGACGCCGGAGGCGCGGCCGCGCCGCTCAGCGGACCACATCGACTTTTCTGCGCTGGCGATTTCCGGCGACACATGTTGGGTGGCGGGCTCGCCGGGAGCCGAGATCCATCGAACGCGGGACGGGGGTCGCAGTTGGTCGACTCATCCAACAGGTCAGACGCTGCCCATCAACTCAATCTTCTTCTTCGACTCGTTGCGCGGTTGGGCGGTCGGGGCGTTGGGGCTTGTGATGCACACCGACGACGGCGGCGAGACGTGGGTCGAGCAGCGGTCGGGCGGGAGCCGTCTGGCGCTGCTCGCTTTCCTCACCGACACGGAAACGGCTCCGGTCGAATTGATTGTTCAACACGCGGCCGAGCAGGGATATCTGTCGCGAGCCGAAGTCGTGCTCCGCCGCGATGCGGACGGCGCGGCCGAGTCGGCGGCGACGGCTGACCGCTTTCACCAGGCGATCGTGAATAGCGGCGGATCGAGCGGCGATGTGCAATGGCGTTTCGCGGCAACTGAACGAGGCCTCAGTGTCGACGCGACGACGGCGCGTGCGGTGATCGCACGGGCGGCCGACGGACGCGGGGCGGACGAGTTGCTTCGTCACTTGGTGCAGCAGTTGCGAACGTGGCGACCGGAAGTCGTCGTCGTCGAAGACTCGTCGTCTCCGTGGAGTCGATTGCTCCGCGCGGCCGTCTTGCAGGCCGTGCAGGCGGCCGAGTCGCCGACTTCGTTTGTGGAACAGTTGACGGAAGATCAATTGAACGTTTGGCGAGTCAAACGAGTTGTGGGCGTCGATCGCGGCGGGCCGCGAGGAGGAGTTCTCGCGACGACCACTTTGGCTCCGCGTCTGGGCAAGACGTTAGTCGACTACGGGGCGCACGCTCGCGGTCTGCTGACAGCCGAATTCACCCCGGCGCCGGACTACTACGACTTGCGGTTGCTGCACGGGAATGGGACCAGTGGTATGCGAGGCGATCTTTTCGCCGGGATGCACATTTCGCCGGGCGGCGACCTGCGGCGTCACCTGGACGACGCGTTAGTTCGCGACATCGCATCGCTGCACCGGCTTGCTCAGCGGCGTCGAAACGCCGTGCGGCTCCTGGATTCGATGGGCGACGAACAGGCGCTGGCTTGGTCGGGACAGATCGAATCGGCGACCAGGGGTTTGGACGCCGACAGCGCCGCGCAGATCGCCTTTCTCGTCGCAGATCGATTGGCGGCGACCGGTCGAGCCGACATGGCTGCTGACGCATTGCACCATTTGGTCCGCGCGCACGCGGACAGTGAGTTGGCCGAAGCCGCACTGATTCGTCTCGTCCAACACTACTCCAGCGGCGAAGCGAGCTGGCGAATGAAACGCAGCACGAAGTTCAAGCGGCAAATTGCTCGCGCTGTCGAGCCGAGCGGCGAAGCACCGCGCGAGCCGCGCCGAGTTCAGCCGGCGGCGTTGGGAGCCAACGTCCAGGTGACGGCCGACAGAAAGACGGCCTCGGCCGCGGGGGGCGTCGAGCAGCAGAGCAAACTCGCTGTCGAGCTGGGCGAACTGATCAAGCGCACGCGCCCCGAGTTGTACATGAATCCGCGATTGCGGTTGCCGCTCAGCGTCGCTCAACGCCGCGTCGGTTTTGGTCGCGAGGCGGACAACTACCTGCAGCAACTGGCGCGCGATTCGACTCACCCGATTTGGCGCGACTGCGCCCGAACCGAGTTGTGGATGGGACCTCGCCAGGGCCTTCCCCCGAAGAAGGTCGCCCAATGCTTCGCCACGCTTCAGCCGCCGCGGATCGACGGACAGTTGACCGAGGCAGTTTGGACGTCGGCCGTTCCGCTGCGGTTGCGGACGGCCAGCTCCGGAGATGAAGGGGCTCCCGCCGCCGCGCTGCTCTCCTACGACCGCGACTACCTTTACCTGGCGGTGATTTGCCAAAAGGCGCCCGGCGTTTCGTATCGGGCGGAGCCCGACAGAAGGCGCGACACCGACTTGTCGGCACACGATCGCGTGGCGTTCTACTTTGATGTGGACCGCGACTACGCGACATTTTTCGAGTTGACGATCGACGATCGTGGCTGGGCGAATGAAGCGTGCGCCGGCGACGCCACCTGGGACCCGAAGTGGGGAATCGCAGCTTGGCAAAACGACCAGGCCTGGACGGCGGAGGCGGTGATTCCGCTGAGCGAGCTGACGCAGACAGCGCTCGCCGGGGGCAAGTGGGCCTTCGGCGTACAGCGGATCGTACCGAACCACGGCGTGCAGGCGTGGACGCATCCGGCAGCGGTTCGCCCGTTGCCGGCCGGATTCGCCGTGCTCTCGTTCGCCGGCGCCAAGTAGACGTCGATCCGACGCATCAGCGTCTGCTCATCAAGTCGCCTCGGCGACGATATTCGCGCGTGGCGGCTTCCGGTGATCCGGCGGCGTGAGGTATTCTAACGCTCATGTCCAGCGCGCAGGAAAGTCCGAGTTCGAGCTCCCAGTCGGGATCGACTGACGCTACTCAGGTGTTCGTTCCCCGTGGACAAGCGCGGCCGCGACGAGTGAGGTTGCCGATCCTGTTGTTCCTGGCGACGTGCGTTTCGACGTTCATGTTGGGCAGCCTGCATTGGCACCCCAACTCGCTGACAGTGGGCTCCGCAACGGATGGGGTTTACGTTCGCCAACTGATCTACGAGCATTGGCAAGATGGACTGATCTACATGGTCTGCTTGCTCGGCATTTTGCTGTTTCACGAGTTCGGGCATTTCATCGCGACGTTGCGATATCGAATTCCGGCGAGTTTTCCATTTTTCTTACCGTGCCCCGTCAACCCGCTGGGCACGTTGGGAGCCGTCATCGTGATGGACGGCAAGCTGGCCAATCGCAAGGAGATATTCGACATTGGCCTCGCCGGTCCGATCGCGGGTCTCGTCGTCGCCGTTCCCGTGATGTGGATTGGCGTCCACCAGCTCGATCTATCGACCGACCAATTCGGCACGTACCGCTTGGATTTGATGGCGGCGGCGTCGATGTTCATCCAGACGATTCAGCCGCCCGGACACGAGGGGGCGACGTCGATCTGGCAACAGCAACTCAATCCCTACTTCATGGCGGGCTGGGTCGGCATGCTCGTGACGGGCTTGAATATGATGCCGGTGAGCCAACTGGATGGCGGCCATGTGCTCTACGCGATTTTCGGCCGCCGGGCTCACTGGATCGCTCGCGGGTTCATGGCCTTTGCGATCGCTCACATCCTGTTTCACGATTCTCTGCACTGGCTGTTGATGTACGCGTTGGTCTACTTGCTGATCGGAATCGATCACCCGCCGACGAGCGACGATACAGTGAAACTCGGCTGGTTCCGGATCGCGCTGGGCTTGGCCTCACTGGCGATCCCGTTCCTCACTTTCACGACGTACTTCATTCGGTGAGCCGCTGCGACTTTTGCGAGCCGCCGGAGGCGAATCCGCCGGTCGCCGGTTCAGCTATCGGTCGAACAGTTTTCGCAGGCTGTGAAGAGTTGTAGCGCGACCGGCTTTGGCGATCGACGTCGTCAAGGGGATTTCCTTGGGGCAAACGGCGACGCAGTTTTGAGCGTTTCCGCAGGCCTGGACGCCGCCCTGCCGCATGAGGGCGTCGAGTCGTTCGCGAGCGTTGTTCTTTCCCGTCGGATGCGAATTGAAGAGCACGACTTGGCTAATCGCGTGCGCGCCGACGAACGACTCGTCGAACGTCGCGGCCTTGCGGTCAGCCAGTTCCTCGTCGGTCTCGCCGTCGCGCGAGTTGAGCTCAATCTTGTTGTATTGCGGGCACGCTTCCAAACAGCAACCGCAGCTCATGCATTGGCTGAGCGGGTAGGCGGCCTCTTGCGATTCACGCGACTGGCGGAGACCGGGACCGAGGTCGTAGTAGCCGTCGACGGGGATCCACGCACGGGCCTTTTCCAACGCGCGGAAGAGTCGAGATCGGTCGACAACCAAGTCGCGCTGTACGGGAAACTTCGTCATCGGCTGCAGTTCGATCTCCTTCGGATTCTCCTCCAGCAGCCGGTCGACCAGTGCGGAGCAAGATTGGCGGACACGCCCGTTGATGGTCATCGTGCAGGCGCCGCAGACTTCCTCGAGGCAATTGCAGTCCCAGGCGACCGGCGCGACGTCCTTGCCTTCGATCGTCTCCGCCTGGGCGGCGATTTGCTGCAAGACGCTGATCACGTTCATATCGGATTCGTAACGAATTCGGTGTCGCTCCCAGTAACTCGGTTGCCCTGGGCCATCCTGCCGCAACACGCGCACTTCGAACGACTCGGGTTTCGCTTGTCCGTTTTGACTACCAGCCATGATCGTGAGGCTCTCCGAGCTGTCGTGATCGGTTGTTTCGAATGGGGTTCGCCGTCTCGCTAACTACCCGCCGTCGAGACTTGTGAGGCGCCCCCGGGTTGACCATTGCCGTTGCCCGATTCGTTCGCTTGCGCCTGTTGCTGCCGCTCCTGCCAAACCTCCTCGATGATGTCGGCTCCCACCAGGCCGTAGAGGCGGGGGCGCGGCGTGATCAGTGAAGTGTCGACGTCCTCGTACGTGAGATCGGGCTGTTCGCCGTTCCACGTGGCGATCGTCGACTTGCACCACTTCGCCGTGTTCGCCTCGAACTCATCGCACCACTCTTCGGCCTCCTTGCGCCGCGCGGCGGGGTCTTCTTTTGTCAGGCTCTTGCGGGCGCAGTCTGGTTTGAAGTGAGCTCCGCGGCACTCGTCGCGCTGCAGGGCTCCGCGAAGGATCGACTTCGCGATGGGGAACATGTCTCGCAGGGCCTTGGTGAAGACCACGTTCTGGTTTGTCCAGTTGCCGCTGTCCGAAAGCGAACACTTGAGAGCGCGTTCGTGCAGCTCGTTGACCTTATCGATCGCCTTTTCCAGGTCGGCGTTGCGGCGCACGACCGTGGCGGCTTTGGTCATCTCATCACCCAGTTCCTGGTGGATCAAGTACGGGTTCTCTCCGCCAGAGGAGTTGTTCAGCAGGTCGTCGTGCTGCTGTTGATGTCGCCGCTGGGCCTGTTCGAATAGCGCCGAATCTTCGCTGGCGGCGCCCGCTTGGCTCTCCAGGTAGTTGCGAATCCCGGGGGCGGAGAAGAGACCGCTGAAGATACAACTGAGCAGTGAGTTGGCTCCGAGCCGGTTGGCTCCGTGATACTGGTAGTCGCACTCGCCGATCGCGTAGAGCCCTTGGATGTTGGTCGTTTGATTCGCGGGTGATTCCGGCTGCAGTCCGCCGGCTTCGGTCCGCTCGTAGTCGACCCACAAACCGCCCATCGAGTAGTGGACGGCGGGAAAGATTTTCATCGGCGTGTCGCGGGGGTCGACGCCCTGGAACTTCTCGTAGATCTCCAGGATGCCGCCCAGTTTACGGTCGAGTTCCTGGCGGGTGATGTGCGTCAGGTCGAGGTAGACGCACTGTCGACCCGGTTCGACGCTGAGTTTTTCAGTGACGCAGATGTCGAAGATCTCACGCGTGGCGATGTCGCGGGGGACGAGATTGCCGTACTCGGGGTAGCGTTCTTCGAGGAAGTAGTAGCGTTCCTCCTCGGGAATCGACGTGGGATCGCGGGGGTCTTGAGGTGTTCGCGGAACCCACACGCGGCCGCCTTCGCCGCGCGCCGACTCACTCATCAGCCGCAGCTTGTCGGCGCCGGGGATCGCCGTCGGATGAACTTGGATGAACTCGCCGTTGCCGTACTTGGCTCCCGCTTGGAAGGCGCGGCTAACCGCGCTGCCCGTGCAGACCATCGACATCGTGCTGCGACCGTAGATCAGGCCACAGCCTCCCGTCGCGAGTACGACGGCGTTGGCTGGGAAAGTACGAATCTCCATCGAGACCAGATCCTGTCCGACGCATCCGCGACAGACTCCGTTGTCGTCCTGAACAGGACCCAAAAAATCCCAGTACTCAAACAAGCGGATTTTGCCGGCCGACTTCCAGCGACGAACTTGTTCATCGAGCGCGTAGAGCAGTTGCTGCCCGGTTGTCGCACCGGCGAACGCCGTTCGCTTGAAGAGCGTCCCGCCGAATCGGCGACGGTCGATAAAGCCTTCCATCGTGCGGTTGAAAGTGACTCCCAGCCGGTCCATCAACTCGATCACCCTGGGCGCCCACTCGGCCATCTCTTTCACGGGCGGTTGGTGCTGCAGAAAGTCGCCGCCGTAGACCGTGTCGTCGAAGTGTCCCCACTCGTTGTCGCCGAGTTGCCGGGTCTGATCGCTGACGCTGTTGATGCCGCCCTGTGCGCAGACGCTGTGCGACCGCTTGACCGGCGTGAGACTCATCAGATCAACATCGATATCCAACTCGGCCAACTTCATCGCCGCCGCCAAACCGGCGAGCCCGCCGCCGATGATCATGACTCGTTGTTTGGCCATACGACAAACCTTAGTTTCTTTGCTGTTGCGGTCGTGAGTTGTGAAGTTGCGAAGAGGCCGGCGTGGGATCTCCGGCTGAGTGCGTCGTTGGCAGCTCTATTCAAGCCGAGTCCCGTCTGGATCGGCGTTGACCTGTCTATGCTCGTTGGCGTTGCGGGACTCAACGTCGATCTCATCGTTGAACAGAAAACCGGTCCAGGCGGCCAAACCAACTATCCCGACAACCGTCCCGACCCCGATCGCGACCCAGTTGGCGCGTCGCTGTGATTCGGGCGTCGTCCACAATCCCCAGGTGATCCCCATGGTCCAAATGCCGTTGGCCAGGTGGAATACGCATGCCGTCGTGCCGATCAGATACAAGACGCTGACGAACGGCGAGCTTCTCAGCGCAGCAGCAGCGGTCGCCGAGGCGTTGTGCGGATCGAATCTCGCACCTCCCAGCGGCACGATCACATTTTCGAGCCACCAGTCCACGTGAATCCAGCCGTGGAGGTGAGCCACGTGAAAACCAATGAATCCGAACGCCAACAAACCGGTCGCGCGCTGCAGCGTGTAGCGGATGTTGCCCGACAACGCGTAGCTGCTCGTGTTCGGAGTTCCCTCGCGGATGATCAGCAACCCGAAAATGGCATGGAACAGGATCGGCAGAAAGATGAACGTCCACTCCACAACGACCAGCGCCACGCCCAGACTGTGGATGGTGTCGACGTTTTTTTGAAACGCTTCGGCGCCGTTCCAGATGCTGGCGTTGGTGACCAAATGGACCACCATGTAGGCGCCGACGGGAACTAATCCGGTGAGCGAATGGAGGCGGCGGAGGAGAAAGTCGTGACGAGCGAGGAAGGAGGTTGGAGCGGACGCGGAATTCACCAGTCGTCCTTTCTCATCAACGAGTTTTTGGGCCAAGCGGCTACTAATTTGGCTGGCCTCGCAGGCTAACCCACCGCCGAAACCTCCGTAGTATAGGGAGGGTGCCAGCACTGGCAACCCAGGGCGCAACGCGCCGGAACTCGCCAGCAGAATCGACGAATCCACGCAAAGCGCGAGCATGAGGAAAGAGGCTGAGTCTTTGCGGTGGCGATCTGGGTAGAGTGGGAAGCGATTAGCCGCCACTGGCGGAGATGATGAGGAAAATCAACCCGATGATCACCAAGACCGCGCACACGATGGCCCAGTTGAACCAGGCGTTGCCGACCTTGCGCTCACGGCGCTCGCGCTCAATATCTCGCTTGCGCTTGTATTCCACGCTGTCGCTTTCGCGCAGTTGGAATTGGGTGTTGCAGTGCGGGCACATCACCTCTTGTCCGAGCATCTCCTCGGGGGTTTCCAACTCATGACCGTTGGGGCAGGGAATGTGGAGTAGTCGAGGTTCGGCTTCGGGAACCGGCTGGGAAGCGGCCTGTTCGGTTGGCTGAGTTGGTTGTGCTGGCTGAGTTGGCTGTGCGTCTTGAGCTGCGGGAGCTCCGACGGGCTCGGGGATCCGAAACAGCACGTTGCACATGGGGCAATTGATGGTTTGCCCAGCTTGTTCGGGTTCGCCTTCCAGCAGGCAACTGTTGGGGCAGCGAAACTGAAAAGTCATCCGTCGTCCTCAGCACGAAGGTCGCGAGTTTTGAGACAGCTGGCGGTTGTGGCGTTGAGAGCGTTCGAGTTTCTCTCGATCGAAACGAAGTGGAACCGAGCGGCAGCTCGCTTTGTGAGTGGCACTAGCGGCACTAGCGGCACTTCGGCGCCGCCAACATCAATCCGTTTCTCCGATCGCCTTTCTATAACAATAATCAAACAATAGTTTCCATTCTTCCTGGGCGACGAGGCGGCACATCATTTCGTCGACATTCCCTCGGCTCGACCACTCGCAAAGATCGACGAATGCGTATGGGTCCCAGTCGTGCTCGAAGATCGCCATCTTGTCCCGGCCGACAGCGGCCATCCGAGCGGCGGGTCCGAGCGATTTGTACAGCGGGTGGTCCCCGACTCGCCGAAACCAGTACTTCGAGTTGGAGTAGTCGGGTTCGCGGCGGTGCATGATGGCGTGCCAGTAGCTTCCCTCCGACGTCTCGATCGACTGGCAGAGCGTATGCGATTCGTCGAGAAAGTTGTGCAGGAGCCAGAGCGCGGAGAGGCAGCATCTGGCGAGGTCCGGGTCGACGATCGGCCGCTCAAACAGATCGCCCACCTGCAGTGAGTTCAGCTGGTCGGCAACCTGAGCGTTCGGTTCGCCCGGTCCCAAGAGGCACGGCGTGTCGGCCGCTTCGATCACCGCCCGGCATTGTTCTCCGTAGTCTTGGACGACAAACGCCATCATCACCTCCTGAACGCGATCCGCGGAATTCCCAGCGCTGAGAATACGATACGACTGCACGGGCCGCTTGAAAACCCTCGCCGGTCGCAACGCGGTGCACAGCGCTGCTCGTCGGCAGCAGCATTGGAGGCAGCCATGGGAGGGAGCATTGGAGCTTGAACGCACAAGGGGGATCGCTACACTGGAATGTTTCGCGCCAACTCGTGTCCCTGTACTGGATTGACGATCATGAGCGACCCGTCGGATCGCCCCGCCGACCAACCCCCAGCAGACGCCGCCGCGGACAACACACCGTCTCCGGCCGAGTCGGCGGATGCTGTGTCGCCAACACCGGAGCAGTCGCCAACACCGGAGCAGCCCGCCCAAGCTGAGCCTGCAACCTCTGATCAACCGGAATCACCGGAATCGCCGCCTGTCGAGTCGGCTCCAGTAGCCGAGTCGTCCGCGGGGGCTCAGTCTGAAAAAGAACCGCCAACGGATGCGCTGGCGGATGTGCAGAGTGGCGACGGTAAGAGTGGCGACGGCCAGAGTGGCGACGGCAAGAGTGGTGATGGCCAGAAGAATCGATTCGGTATCAAGGTGGGCAATCGCGGCGAGGGCGATCAAAAACCCCGACGACCTCGACACGGCGGCGGCAAGCCGACAATCGGAATCCCCTTCATCGCTCAACCTGAGAGAACGCCCGTCCCGTCGAAGCGAGCCGCGTTGGGAACCGAATTGCAGCAGGAGTTTGACGACGTTCTCGACGGCGTGTCGATCGACGACCTGATGAGTGGCGGTGAAACGACCTCGAACCAGTTGATCGAGAACGAGTCGCGCTACACGGCTCCGGTGGTCCGCGTCCACGGCGACAATGTCTTCTTTTCGCTCACCGGTCGAGACGAGGGCGTCGCGTCGTTGCGGCAATTCCACGAACCGCCGGGGATCGGCGACGAGATAGAAGTCGTCGTCGCCGGTTACAACTCCGAAGACGGCATCTACGAAGTCATCGTGCCGGGCGCTTCGATCGATGTGTCGGGGTGGTCCGACGTCACCGAGGGCGCGGTTGTCGAGGCGCGGGTGACCGGCAGCAACACGGGCGGACTCGAGTGCGCGGTCAACACGTTGCGAGGTTTCATTCCGGCCAGTCAAATCGCCCTTTACCGAGTTGAGAACTTCGCCGATTTCGTCGACAAGAAATTGCAGTGCGTGGTTACCGAGGCGGATCCCGACCGGCGCAATTTGGTGCTCAGCCATCGCGCCGTGTTGGAACGCGAACAAGAGGCGGCTCGCGAGCAGTTGTTGGCCGAGTTGGCTCCCGGGCAAATCCGCGAGGGCGTCGTCCGCAGTTTGCGCGACTTCGGAGCGTTCGTCGACTTGGGCGGCGTCGACGGCCTGATCCACATCAGTCAGCTGAGTTGGGATCGCGTGAATCATCCGAGCGACGTGCTCTCCGAAGGCCAGCAGGTCAAGGTGAAGGTCGAGAAGATCGATCCAGAGACAAAGAAGATCGGGCTCTCGTACCGCGAACTGATGGACCACCCGTGGGACGGCGTGGAGGAGAAATTCTCCAGCGGATCGATCGTGAAGGGGACTGTGAGTCGGATCGCTCAATTCGGCGCGTTCGTGAAACTGGCGCCGGGCATCGAAGGGTTAGTGCATGTCTCGGAGTTGGCTCACTATCGCGTTTCGCGAGTGAATGCGGTCGTCGACGAGGGCCAGGAGGTGGACGTCAAGATCCTCGACGTGGATCGAGACCAACAGCGGATTTCACTCTCCATCAAAGCGACCATGCAGGCTCCCGAGAAACCGCAGAAGGGCAAGCCCGAGGAACCGGAGGAAGAGCCCCAGCGGCAGCTTCCCGACCACAGCGGCCCGCTCAAGGGCGGCACCAACAAGGACACCGGCGGCGAGCAGTTCGGCTTGAAGTGGTAGCGGTTCAGCAGCGAGGCGGCTCGGTCAGAAGCCCTTTGATTCCCCACCCAGCAGGCCAAAGCGGCACTGAGCTGACGTCCACATTGCCGGAGATTTCCTCGAGCCATTTCACGTCTTTTGCCGCGGCACAATAACACGCATGGCAGGCGTCATCTGGGTATCGCCCCGCTGCATAACACGCGGCCATGCTACTTCCCGTGTACGACAAATCGGCCAGGTGGGCCGCTCGTTTCCGCTTGAGCGTAATCGATGCCGCGTGGCTAGCGGTTGAGACCACCAGCGTAAAGACCTGACGGCGGATCTCATAGGGCGAGTATGGGCCGAGGCTTTCCTTGGCTGAGTACGACACTCTCAACTTTTCGATCGCCGACGGATCAAATGACTTTGAGTTGCCTGCCGCGAAGTCGCTCGCAAAGTCAATCGCGTCGTCAACAACATCGGGCCGTCGACCGTGATACAACGGGCGAATTCGCAAAGCGCAGCGTGCGGCGAATGCGGCGAGGCAAACGCGCGTTAATGAGCTGACGTGTGGTTTCATTTGACTATTCCTTGTTTCGATCGTTCAAGATGCATTTGGCCGGGAGGCCGTCGGTCCCGCCGTCCGCCTCGTCTGAGTTAGCGATGGACGGCGTTGAATCCTCAATCTCGTTTGCCAAGATGAGTGGATCTAAACCGAGCTCCCGCAGAATCCGCTGGAGCTGTGCGTCGACCCGCAATGCTCGAATGATTCGTTGGATTTCTTCCATGGTGATGGGACCCTTCATGTGCTACTCAACGTCAGACATCGGGGCGGTTCTCTGGTAACCGCATCGCTAACGCGTCGAATATGTTGTGGTTGTGTAGCTATACGTTCTGTAAGACCCGGATGTCGATGAAGACGGCGACGACGTGGATCCCGATGAATATCCTCCCCCCGAACTTCCCCCGTTCCCGGTCGCACGGGAGAACGACGGTGGATACATCGCCGCCAGATACTGCTGGTACGAGAGTCGGCCAAGACGCCGCTTGCGCAACAAGCTTTTCGCCACCGCCCGCTGGCGCACCAACGCCGACCGCTCAGAGAAACTGTTGCGCGAGTCGAGCGAGGCGGCGGACGCGATTTCTTGCTCGATGTTGAGATGTCGCTGGCAGAGCACGACGAGCCGAGAGAAGATCCGATGGTATGTGGAGATTCCAGATGGAGTCGCGGCCGCCAAGCGGAGGCCATGCCTGTTCAAGTGACTCACCAAATCGCCAATCGTGCCATGACAAAACCCGTAGGGGCCGCGAACAGCATCCAGCCGCGTCGCGCCGTTGACGAGTTTCAGCAATTGATCGCACGCGTTCTTGCCTTGTCGGTAGTCGCGGTAGGCCCGGGGAGTGGCCACGCGGATTGCCCGCGGGTGACAATCGTTGAAATCTCGCACCAAACGTGCAACGGCTGTTTTAAGTTCGACAGCGGCGGCGCGGTGCGGCTCACCAGTGCGCTTGGCTCGGGCTAACTGGCGCCAAGCAGCATCGATGGTGATTCGATGGCCGCGAAAAGACGGATCCATGAGCGCTTTGCACCAGTGTATCTCCGTTTGGGCCTTGCTCGGACAAGCGGCGACGATCGCCCCGCTCACGTCAACAAACCGGAGGCTGGCGATGTCTGCGTCGCTCAACTGATGCTGGTCCTGCTCGGCGAGTTGCACATAGGCGAGCGCACGAGCGAGATCGTTGATCGCAGATCCGTTCTCAATGGCGGTGCGCGGCCGATTCTGGATCAACCGCTGAACCCGCAGCAACTGACTGTGAGGCAAATGTGTTCCGCCGTAGGCGGCGACCGCCCCTAGCCAAAACACGATGCCGAACGACGTTCGTAGTTGAGTAGCCATGATTTTCTCCTCACAGCGTTTGCACACTTTGGTTAATGCGACGGCGCGCAGCGGTAGCGCACACGTTTCACGTCAGAATTCGACGGAGGCATGCACTGAGTGAGAGCACTCAGCTTTTCACGGGCCAACACGCTCGGGGGCGATTGGAAAGAACTTCGCCTATTTAGACAAACGAGAATTCAGGAGCCGTGCTGCATCGGGCCTGCAAATTTTTTTCAAGAAAGTCGGGCCGCACGCAGGACGTTGTCTTCCGCGTGGGGCGGTCGGCCTGAACAACACTAAGACTAAGGCAGGCGCGCCGGGAGTCATTCACCTCAGTCAGGGCCACACATTCCCCGCTCAAACGTTCGAACCACGCCTACTCTCTATTCCAGCAGAATGCCAGGCAAAGCGGTTTTCAACTCCATCTCGCCTTCCGAGGCAATGCCGGTGTCCTCAATGTTGATTCGCGTGATTCTTGAGGCTGCACGGGCAAGCCGAATCAAGTGCGGAACGGCATCCTTTGTGATCTTTTGGCTCTTGTACAAATCGAGGTTTTTCAACCCAGCGAAACCGCCGGTGGCGACGGAATCGGCGATTTTTTCGATACCAACGTTGCTGATGTTCGAATGGCGAAGGCCGAGCGTTACAACAGGCAGTTGCTGCAGGTGGTCCACACAGTCGTTGGTTAACCCTGGGCCGGCGAGGTGCAAACCGTCCAAGTTGTTGAAGTCGGCCAGAGCTGACCATTGCTCGGCTGAAGGAGGCGTTTGTACCCCAAGATGTAGGTCAACGAGATTGAGCCCACGAAGACGCCCCCATCCATAGGGCGTGACATTTGAACCAGTCAACTGGAGATGGGTTAAGGAATCTCGGCTCGCCAGGGTCAGCAAACCCTGATCGGTCACTTTGGTGCCCACCAGTTTCAAGTCCTTGAGCAGAGGGAGCTCGACCAGGAAACCAACGCCGTGATCGGTGACTTGCGTGTTAGTCAAATCGAGTGTCTTGAGACTCTTCAGCGCTCTAATCTGCTCAAGGCCGTCATCACCAATCGACGTCTCTCGAAAACCGAGTCTGGTAACTCCTTTTTCGCCAGCGAACATATTGAGGTCGCGATTCTGAATTAGCGTACTGCCTCCAAAGTTGAATCCTCCTTCCACGGGGACGCCACCCAATTCCGGCGCGCGGTCCGCCACGGCTGGCTGAGCAGAACTGTACACAAACGCTCCGATGCCGATGGCTCCGGTCACCATCACGGCCAGCAGTAATGCTGCGAAAGGAATGAGCAGCCAGATCCGCGCCGAGTACCCACCCTCAAGGCTTCCCCCCTCGAGCGGTTTCTCATAGTTCACCGGCATGCTTGGATCTCCAAGGGGTGGGGCGTGTTGTTGTACTGGTTGGGAGGGGAATGACTCCCCAACGCCGGACCCAGCGGGAGCTGCGGGGCCCGACGGTTTCGGTTCACTTGCGGTCCCCTTTTCAAGTGATTCAAGATCGCTCAGCAAGTCGTCATAAGACCGGTAGCGGTCCTCCGGAGCTGCGGCCACCATCTTCGCAATGACACAGCGGAGGGACTCATGCACATCCGGCAAGTGAACGGCAAGGTCAGGTGTGTCGCCCGACTGTTTCGCGCTCAAGTTCTTAACTAGATCATCGCCGTGCAAGATCTTGCCCGTGAGCAAATAGAAGAAAGTACACCCCAGGCTGTAGATGTCAGCTTTGAAGTCGACATCGCCCGAGTTCGTGATTTGTTCAGGCGCCATGAAAGTGAGCGTGCCCACAGGTTTCCCGTACTGCGTCAAGCGGTCCGCCTCATTGAGCTGCCTGGCACGTGGTAATTGTGCGAGACCGAAGTCAACGATGACGAGTTTGCCATCATCAACGATTAGATTGGCCGGCTTGATGTCACGATGAAGCACTTCCTTCTGATGGGCATAGCGGAGACCTTCGGCAGCCTGCCGAATGTAACTCGCCGCTTCCTCCGGGGCGATCGGACCGCCACGGTTGATTTCTGCGGCTAGGTCCGCTCCAGACACCAAGTCCATGGCCAGGTAGTAAGTGCCGTTGACTTCACCTGTATCGTGAATAGAGACGATCTTCTCATTTCGCAATTGCCCCAGGGCTTTGGCTTCTTGAAGGAAGCGGTCCACTGCAGTCTTTGATTCTTTGACGCCCTCAGGCAACACCTTCAAGGCGACCTCGCGGCCCACGCTCAGTTGGCGAGCCTTGAAGACCTCTCCCATCCCGCCATCGCCAATCTTGTCAAGGATCAAAAAGTTCCCGAGGAGAAATCGTTCTATGTTGCCCGTCGTGAGTTGTTTCGCTTGAAAGTCTGTGAGCTTGTTACCGAGGTGCTCTACGAGTTGAGCCGCATTGGTCGCCTTGGACGCCTTGAATTCCTCCCCTTTCATGAGCTCGCTTGCGACGATGACTTTCTCAAGGTCTTCTTTGGATAGCGTCTGTGTGTTTCTTAGCAAGGGATGACGCGACAACGTGTCGGCGACGGAAGGGAAATCTGCGGTGGGGCACCGCGGCTCGAACAGCCGATCAAAGAGCTCATTGTTGTTGATACTGTCGGCCAGTGCTGACTCTAGCGACGGCTTGTGGTCGCACACGTCCGCGACACTCAAAGACTCGCCTGATTCTTGCCGACTGAAATATTCGGCAGTAAGTTTGGCAATATCGTTTTCCATTGGTTCGACCTCTGGGCGTTTTAGCTGTCGTCTAAGGATCGCTTTATTGATTTGACAATCAAATCTCGAGCTTGATAGAGCAGTTTTTGTACTTTCGCTCTTGTCTTGTGCGTTTCGACGCAAATCTCTGTCTGCGTCAATCCGACGAAATATGACAAGTGGAAGACCTCTTCCTCTTCTTCCGGCAGCTTGTCGACTGCGTTGAGGAAGAGATCAAAGATGTGTGGTGGAAGCGGCTCACTGCCGGCAGCAATGCTTTCGAGCACGCCACCACCAACTCGTGAATCGCCTGAGGCAGACTCGTTTTTGCCGGCGTCGCGCTTCTGGGCCTCAAAGTGGCGGCTGTTAAGGTCGTATAAAGTGTTCTTTATCGTCGTTGCCGCCAAGCCCATGAAGCTATGAATCTTGTCGGCTGCGCCGCTTTTCTTCGCGGCCTTATCGAGTTTCAGCGCGGCTTCTTGCAGCACGTCATCCGTCTGTTCCCACCGGTGTAGGCCAGGATTTTGTCGCAACTTCATTTGCACCATTATTTGGAGGCGCGCCCACGCCCGGGTCAGTAGTTCGTGATAGGCCGTTACGTCCCCTTGAGTTCCTCGCTTTAGTAAGTGCGTGTAAGCCGCGCGATCAATGAGTTGAACACGTGCCTGGGGCTCCCCCTCAATAGCGTTGGTGAGGAGGTCTTCGTAGTCGATCTTGCGCTTTTCCAGCTCTCTGAGTTCTTCTTCTAGCTTCTCGGGATCTTTCTCACCCTCAAGGAGGCGTTCGTGGACGCGGTCGATGCGCTCACTCTCGCGTTGGATAAGCTCGCCCTCGAATCGAGTGCGCTCATCAGAATTGGTCGTCTCCAGCAAACGCTCAGCCAATTGTGGGTATGTCAGCTTCGACAGGTCCATCTGCGGCCTCCGTCGTGACCGTGGGTCGACATGAGCGGAAGGTGATCTTAGCATCGCTGTATTCCCGGGTTGAGATTGCCTAAAAGGGCAACGACTTCGGTCCACATATGGAACAACGAGATCCTTGAACGGGTGCAGCGAGATTTTTGGAATTTTGTGCAGAATAAGGCGAAGAGAATTGGCGTCGCAAACTGAGTCGCCAGATCTCTCCGGGGGTACCAGTGCTGGTGACGTGTTCCATGAGATGATTGCGCACTTTTCTACGAGAGAAATCCAGTTCGACACGAAGTTCTAATTCCCGACCGTAAACCACCAGCTCTGCTGGTGAGAATTCATTAGGCTTCGCCGTTCCCGGAGCATTAAAAAGGATCCCCTCGAGGAAGGCCCCGGAGGGCACGAGAGGATCCCAAAATGAAAGACTGGCGTAGTC
>JASMLW010000085.1 GCA_030748485.1 Pirellulaceae bacterium | reverse complement strand
CGACGCGCGAGCGAGGGATCGCAGCGCAACGGACTTTCAACCGCCACGCACTCGACGTAACGTCGATACAGCCGCCGCCCCTCGCTTGCGCAACGGGCTGGTGTAAACGAACCACTGCACACCAGTGGAACGGCGTCGCACCCCAGCCCGCACACCAGCCCGACGCGCGAGCGAGGGATCGCTGCGCAACGGACTTTCAACCGCCAGGCACTCGACGTAACGTCGATACAGTGCTCCTGGGGCGTTGCCCCAGGCTACGGTGGATTTGGCCTACGGCCAAAAATGTGGGTAATGACAAGCGAGCGAGCGAGGGATCGCAGCGCGACGGGTTTTCAACCGCCAGGCACTCGACGTAACGTCGATACAGCCGCCGCCCCTCGCTTGCGCAACGGGCTGGTGTAAACGACCTCGAGCCCCACGAATGTTGCCGAAGAGCGGAAGTCGTATGCGGGTTTGCCGCGGCTGCTTTGATCGGGGCGCTTGGCGCCGTTGTCGCCGTCTTTCCCAGCGCCCTCTCCCCGGCCCTTGTCGTCCGGCGGCGGATCGCCGTCGCTCACTCGGTTCTCGGCTTCGCGAGCCTTGATCTCTTCGGCCAACAGGCGGTTGTTGATGTTGACGTGGTCGTTGTACGCCGCCGCTTTCTCAGTCTGTCCGCGCTGAAACGCTCGATCGAACAACCACAAACCGGGACGATGGATGCGAAAACGAAGTTCGGTCCGGTGAGTGCTCAATTGGATTCGCAGCGGTACAAATTGCCCGCTGCGCAGTTCGACATAGTTGAAGAACTGCTCGGTCACGCGCTTCGCGCGGCTCTCCAAAACAGTGTGGTTCCGCCGATCGATGACGAGTTCCCCGCGCTCGACGGCGGTCTGCAATGCGCTGCCGCCGGATCCCATGCTGATCTCGAACTGAAAAGGAATGTCGACGTCGTACTGCAGCGTGATGCGGTCACCCGACTGTTTGACGTCGCGAAATCGAACATTGTCGAGGTCGCGGGCGATGTGATCGACCGCCGAGATATAGCGAATCCCGCGCCGCTCAACCAGCGAGCTCTTTCGCAGATCGAGGACGCGCGTCATGCGATGTTCCCCGCCGGTGGTTCGATACAAGTAGCTGTAGTTTTCGATCTCGTCCGGCGGCAGACCCAACCAATGACGATTGACGGCGATCACTTTTTTGAGGATCTGCACGCCCTTTGCCTGCGTGGCGGCGGACGGCGGGTCAAGCCGCTCACTTTCCTTGACCAGCACGCGGTCGCGCCACTGGCTGCCGTCGGCGCGAGTAACTCGAAGCACCTGCATTCGACTGATCCCGGTCGTCTCGTCGAACCGGGGAGCCAATTCAACGGAGTACTCGCCGCTCTCCGAAAACAGCAGGCGCGGCGTGCGGTCATTCCCGGACGCCTTGTGAATCGAGAACCACATCGATCGCCCCGCCGCCAGTTCGCTAAATGTGCAGCGGCCCGCCGCGTCGGTCGTCCGCATCTGCGGTCCGCCGCCCTTTCTCGCCGATCGCCCCTTGAGCATCAATGTCGCCGACTCCGGACGGTCTTGGCCGTTTCGCACTTGGAAGCGCAGCACGAGCTGAGGGACGAGAACGAAGTCGACTTTCTTGGGCGTGTCGGGCAGCACCAATTCTCCGTCTACACCGGCGGATTCGGCTTTCGTCGGTTGTCTGAGAGCGCACTGCAGCAGTCCCTGCCGATTGAGCGTTTGGTCGACCAGCCCCGCGTTGGACGCTTTGATCTGAATCCGCTCGGCGTGGAACAGCGCCTGTTGACCGTTGTCCGGAACCTCGTAGAGACCGCGAAAACGCAGTCGATATCGACCCTGCTCGTCGGTGACCGTCCGCCCGTACGGCGACTCGGCGTAGACATCCAGAGCGCGGACCGTGGCCCCGGCAACCGGCCGCCCGGCGGCATCCGTCACCTTCCCGGTCGCAACGTATGGCCAACGTCGCGCGATTTCAGCAGCCGCCAGTTGTCGGCCGGCTAAGGGGACACGGATAGTCTTGGTCCGCCCGGCGACAATCTCCACCGCCGTCAGCTTAGGCGGCTGATCAAATTCGAGATCGCTGGGAAAGATCGCCCGCCGCTTCACCGAGAACTGGTACTCGCCGGGCGGCAGGTGCTCAAACGAGCTGACCGTCTTGCCGCGTTGGGGAACGCCGATCAATCCGGGGGGAGTCGTCGCCGGCGTCTGCTCCATCCACACGGAGGCGTGCTCCAGCGGCGCGCCCGTCGCCGCGTCGATAACCTCGACCCGCACGCCGCCGCCGCGCTGCATTCGCAGCTCAACGCGCTGGTCCTTCCTTCCATCCACCTCGATAACATCGCTGAAGGCGATGGGAGTCGCTGTGCCTCCGGACGTCATGGCGACTAACTTGTACGAACCCTTCTTCAATCCGACGACTTCGGTAGCTCCGGTGCGCGGAGCGTCGCGAATTTCGGGGCGCACGTGGGCGTGGCGATCGTTCTGCGGGCGCCAGGCGCGGCGCGTCGCCGGGTCGTTCCAGTCGTCCTTCTTCGGCTCAGCGCCCGCGGGCAGCGCTCGATAAACAAAGACGACGCAACGATCGACTGGCTGGCCGTAGATGTCCAGCACCTTGACGGCGACCTTCGATCCCGGCGGAATCGGCTTCGGTTTTTCTTCGCCGAACGGATCGGCCGCGCGGGTGGCCGCGTCCTGCGTTTCCTTCTTCGCCGCATCCTGTTTCGCCGCCGCATCCTGTTTTCGCGCAGCCTCCCTGCGCGATGCGTTCTCTTGGGCGGCCCGCTTTTTGGCCTCGCCCGGCTTGAGCAACAGCGCCAATTCCGGCTTCTCGCCCTGCAGCCACTTGTGAAACTCGGCGATCGCCAAATACCGGTTGGCCTTCAACTCAATATCCGCGACCCGGCGACCGGCCCGGCGCACCTCAACTCCGCCGGAGACAGCAGCCCCCTCGCCCCATTTGTAATCGCCGAAATCGTTGAGGTCTCTTCCCGTGATCGCCTTGATTCCGATGTTGGCCTGATAGCGATCCATGTAGTGATCACTGCTGAGATGGTCGTACAGCGTGGCGAGCACATGCTGGCGTCCCAATTCGGCCAGCGACTTGGCGGCGGTCAATTTGAGTTGCCGGTCGCGATCGTAAAGACGTTCGAGCGCATCGACGCCTCGCGCGACGCGCTCGTGCCCCAACCGGAAGGCGCACGTGTAGCGAATCCGAGACGCCCGTTTGGCGTCGCCGGCCGTGTCGACCGCCTTGATGAATGCGTCGATCGCGGCCGGATCTTTGGGATGAGCCTCCCACAGCGCCAGAATGCACTCCTCGCGCACGTCGCCGTCTTCGTGCGCGCATCCGTTGAGCAGCGTTGGCAGCGCGGCGCCGCCCAACTCGATCAGCTTCCGTCGCGCCGCGGTCCGCTTTCGCCAATGGTCGGCGGCGACGAGTTCACCGAAAACAGCTTCTGCGCTCGCCTTGTCTCTGCTCGCCTTGTCTCTGCTCGCCTTGTCCGCGCTCGCCTTGTCTTTGCTCGCTTTGTCTTTGTCCTTGCTCGCTTCATTCTCGTCGCCTATGTTGTCGCCTTTGTTGTCCGACTTAGTCTGACCGGCTGCATCACCGCCGCCCGTCCAACTGAGGACGAGAGCCGGGGCCAGCAGCAGCAAGCTCGCGGTGAGCACGACGACGGCGACCCCGCTCCGCGACAACCGCAACGGCGGATCGTCGGGCTCGAGCAACCGCATCACTCGTCGCTTGAATTCCGACGGGTTGGCTCCCGACGCGGCCAAGGCAGCCGATTCGCCGGCGGCCGGACGCCCCGACCAAGCCGCGGACAATTCTGCCATCCGCACCAGCGCGTCGGCGTACGCCGGTCTCGGCCAGCCGGCTCGCAGCACCAAGTCGTCCGCGGCGTTCTCCCGCTCCATGGTCACCCGCCTGCTGACAAACCAAATCGCCGGGTGGAAGAACATCACCGCTTCGGCGATCCGTTGCAGCAAGTGAATCACTGGATCGCAGCGACGGATGTGGGCCAACTCGTGCGTCAGCAGGGCGTGCAGTTGATCGGTCGAGAGTCCGCTGACCATCGATGCGGGCAGCAGGACGAGCGGGCGGAGCACCCCGACGACAACCGGAATCGACACTTGGCGACTCCAACCGACGAGGGGCGGTCGCCGCATCCCCAATCGCCTCGCCTGCTCGCCAATCACGCGCAGCAGTTTGTCCTCCGTGACCAAACTGGCCGAACGACGCAGTTGTTGACCACCCCACAACCCGCGGGCCAAACGCAACAACATTCCCAGGACGCCGAGCGAGTAGCACGTGGTCAGCAGCGTGGCCCATCGAATCGACCGCTCTTCCGCGGGCGTCTGGGACATCGGCGATTCGCTCAACATCGATTCAGCGGCGGCCGGCCCGATCATCGGCAGGTCCGACCTCGAAGACGGATCCAGGACGGACGACGCGGGCGAGTCAGAGATCCGAGCTGCCGACTCGCCGACATGTTCGACGCCGTTCTCGATAGGACGACTCTCGACGCGGGAACTGTCGACACGAGAACTCTCGACGCTGGGATTCGGCGAAGCGACGAGCCAATACGATGCGTCGATCGACAAGAACGTCGCTGGCAGACAGGCCAACATCGTCAGCATGGCGACCACGTTCGCGGCGTAGCGCAGTTGAGCCGTGGCTCGCTTGAGAAGACGGCCGCCGGCCGCGACCAGCAGAGCGATCAAGGCGCCCTGCCAGACGAAGTGCAGCAACGCGACCGCCAAGCGAACGGAAATCGTCTCGTCAAACCACGGGAAGGAAAACATCGGCCGTCTCCGCGAAATTGTCTGCGAAAGGGAACTCGCTCGCTCAGGAGCTTTTCAACTTGCGATTGATGATCCGCCGCAGCTCTTTCAACTCTTCTTGATCGACATCCTGGACCTCGAACAACTTGAGTAGCACGGCGGATGTCGAACCGTCAAAGACGCGATCGACGACGTCGCCCAAGACCCGCTCGGCGACGTCCTCCTCCGAGATGAGCGGCGAGAACAGGTAGGTGTTGCCCTGCGACCGGCGAGTCAGGTACCGCTTGTCGACCATCGTGTTCAATGTGGTGATGACCGAAGTCTTGGCCAACTCGCGGCCCTCCTCGGCGAGCGCCGTTTGCACATCGCGAGCCAACGCGGGAGCGTCGCCCCACAGGACCTTGAGGATCTGCAGTTCCAATTCCGTCGGATACTTGGACGCTGGTCGAGCCATCGGCGGGATCTCCACACGCTTGAGAATGTCTAGTTAACTAGACGATACAGACCCGACAGAGAGGAGTCAAGCCAAATCGTCGATAAAACTAGACGTTTTCCGCGGCGACCCTCGAGCCCCAGCCGGCCTGCTCGATTGGACCCATGGCAAACTCCCGCGTCGAAAGAACCGGCCCGCGTGAGCCGCTTGTTCCACACGGCTCGCACGACATCTCACCTCTGGGGCGACTCTACTTGACCGCCGGCGGTTCGCTGCGGCTTCGAGACAAGTCGCGGATGAAGATGTCCTTGAAACGCATCCGCCCGTCGCCGCCCGAGTGCAGTTGCAAGGCGATCACGCCGTCGGTCGCAACGGGCGACGGGTACGTGAAGTCGATCATCTGAACTCCGTTGAGGTGTGTGATGTAGCGATTCCCGTCGACCTTAATGCGCATGTCGTTCCAGTCGTTTGGCTTGATGACGGTTTCCAGTTCCACGGCCGGCCACACAATCCACCCTTTGCCATCGCCGTAGATACCGCCCGTGTGATGACCGATGGCTCGATCGATCTCGATTTGCCGCCCCTTGATGACCTTCGGCGTGCCGGGCTCGAACGTCGTGTGAATGTAAACGCCGCTGTTGCCACTGGCGTCACATTTGAATCGCAACCTGAGGTCGAAGTCGCGATACGTCTTCTCGGTGGCCAGATATCCGTATTCTTCGGTAACTCCCTCCCCGTAAATCACCCCATCCTCCACGATCCACTTCTCGTTGCCGATCTTCCGCCAGCCGCTGAGATCCTGGCCGTTGAAGAGCGACTCCCATTGGGGGCTCAGCGGTTGCTGGCCGACGGCGGTGGAGACGGGCAGCAAAACGACGGCGATGGCGACGAGAACTCGCATGGTGCATTCCTCAGCTAGAGACAACTCGTGAATCGGTCCGCCGACCATTATCGGCGGATCGCCGACCCGACTCAATGATCAGCGCCGTCAACGCGGGCCGATTCGGTCTCGGCAGAATTTCGAAACTCCTAGAAATGTCTTGCAGCGCCCATCCGACTTGCTCGTAACCAATACAGAAGCGGGCATTCGCCGCAAAGACAAGACCCCAGTGGAGAAATGACATGTTGGAGACTCTCCGAGGTCTCCGGCCCAAGTGCGAAGTTTCCTGCGATCATCGTCGCGCTCACTCGACGCTTGAATTACAATCGATTTGGTTTGTGAATTCGAGGAGGTTGAGCTGATGCGACGAATTTATTTACTGTGGTTGGCGGGCGGCTGTCTTCTAGCGCCGGTGAGTTGTCCAGCGGCGGACGGGCACGGGGAGTTCATCTCCACGCTCGGTCCGGTCGCCTTCTGGCGGCTGGACGATGTGACCGGACGCGTGGCCCGCGACAGCGGCGGCGGTCATCACGGGCGAGTTCACGGAGCGGTCTCGCTGGGTCTCCCCGGCGCGCTGAAGAGCAGCACCGACGCGGCCAGCGGTTTCGACGGCCAGTCCGGCTACATTCGCGCGCCGCACTCGGACGCCCTGCTCCTCGAAGCCGGAGCCGTCTCACTGTGGGTCAAACCGCGGCGACTGGATCGCGTTCAAGGATTGCTCTCCAAAGACGCGACTGGCTTCGGCGAAGGAGGCCATCTGACGTTGTCACTAAACAAGTCCCGCGTCAACGCGCGGCTGCAAGACAAGTCGCGGAGTTTTGAGATCGAGGGGCCGGCGATCCCAGCCGGACGATGGAGCCATGTGGGCCTGACATTTGGACCCGCCGGCATGCGACTCTTCGTCGATGGCAAGTTGGCCGCCGAGAATTCGCATCGAGGCGGGTTGGCGAAGCGCGACGAGAAGTGGGCGAACCGCGAGCCGCTCGTGTTGGCCGCCAGCGAAATGACCAGCCAATCAAACAATCACCAACCGCTAACCGACTTCTTCGCGGGATCCTTGGACGATGTCGCCATCTTCGGACAGCAACTCGCCGATCGACAGATGGAGCAGCTGTTTGTCGCGGCGCGACCGCGCTATGCGACAATCGCGGAGGCTTACGCTCTCAACGAACCGCTCGCCTGGTGGCGACTGGATGAACCGCTCGATCGGTCGATCGCAGTCGATCGGGTGGGATACCAACACGGCCAGTACAACACGACAGGCGCGCGGCGTTTTGACGGAGACGACTACGTCGACGTCGGCGCGATGGACGCGGCAGGCAAACAGCTCACCATCGTCGCCTGCGTAAGCGTGCGGAGCTTCCGCGTTCCCGACGCGCGGATCGTCTCCAAATCGACGGGCGCCAATCTGGCCGACCACTACTGGATGTTGAGCACGGTGGAACACGACGGCGCGATCCGCTGGCGGTTTCGACTGAAGACCGAACGCGGCGCTCAGGAATTAATCGCCCACGACGGCGACATCAAACCGGAAACGCCCGTTCTGGTCGCGGCCGTTTACGACGGCGAGCGGATGATGCTCTACCACAACGGGACGCTCGTCGGCGAGCGCGCTCACAGCGGACCGGTCCGCACCAACTCGCACTGCCGAGTCTGGATCGGGGACAACCCATCCGGAGCCGGCAGCCGACCGTTCGACGGCGAGATTGCGGACGTCGCCGTCTTCGACAGCGCGCTCTCGCCCGCCGTGCTCAAAGCGATGACCGCCGCGGCGAACAAAGAGAAAACGGCGCCACCCGTTGCCCAGGTCGAGCCGCAGCGTCCGCCCCCGCCCTTTCCAGTTCCAGCGCCCGTTCCAGCGCCCGCTCCGAGACTCGCACCTGCTACCGTGCCGCCGATCTACACGCCGACCGCGACGTACTACTACTGCGTCTGTTGCGGACAGTGGATCGCGGTGAGGACATACTGCCCAAGTTTCTGGCCGTAGACGAGTTCCGGCAACGTGAGCACGGTAAGGGGGCGCGCGGAGAGCGATGCGTCTATCGCAGCGTCCGGAAGAAGTCGCGCAGGTCGGCCGCCATTTCGGCGGCGCGTTCATGGATCGCGAAATGTCCACCCTTGGGGTAGTCCCGGTACTGGACGACGTTGTTGTACTGGCGAATGAAACAAAAGCTCCCACGCGAACGTCGGCTCGGCTCGCGCATGAGTTTACACATCGTCCAGTTCGGCGACGGCGTCGAACGACTTGCCCTCCAGCATCGCTAGGCTGGCTCCGCCGCCGGTGGAGACATGCGTGACTTGATCGGCGTAGCCGAGTTGTTGGATCGCGGCCGCGCTGTCGCCGCCGCCGATAATGCTGATGCTGTCCCCAGCGGCGATCGCTTGAGCGACGGCTTTTGTGCCGGCGTCGAAAGGCGGCATTTCGAAAACTCCCATCGGCCCGTTCCAGACCACCGTCTTGGCGACGGCGACGATGCCGGCGTACGCGTCGGCCGTATCGGGACCGATGTCGAGTCCCTCGTAGCCATCGGGGATCCGCCCCGCGGGCACGACCAGCTTGTTCGCCTCGGAAGAGAAACCATCGGCGCAGTGCGTGTCCGTCGGCAGGACCAATTTGTCCCCGCCGACATCCAACAGTTCCTTGGCCAGGTTGACCTTGTCCAACTCGACCAGGCTCTTGCCGACTCGCCCGCCTTTGGCGACCGAAAACGTGTACGCCATCGCGCCGCCGATTAGAACTTGATCGCAGATGTTGAGCAGGTTTTTGATCACTTCGATCTTGTCCGAGACTTTCTTGCCGCCGACGATCGCCACAAAAGGACGCTCGGGCGAGGAGATGACGTCGGACAGATACTTGATTTCTTTCTCGACGAGAAACCCGGTAACTCGCGGCTTGCCGACCATGGCCGCCGGCGCGGCGACCATCGAAGCGTGCTTGCGGTGGCAAGTTCCGAACGCGTCGTTGGCGTAGATGTCGGCGAACGCGGCCAGCTTGGCGGCGAACGCGGGGTCACCCTTTTTCTCGCCGGGATTGAAGCGCACGTTCTCCAGCAGCACGGCCTCGCCATCGGTCAGCGCGGCGACCTTCGCCGCCGCGTCGTCGCCCACCGTGTCGGTGGCGAAATGCACGGGCTTACCCAGCAATTCGGCCAGCCGTTCCGCGGCGGGCCGCAACGTGAACTTGGAAAGGTCTTCTCCCTCCTTGGGACTTCCCAGATGACTCATCAGCACCAATCGCCCCTGGCGATTCAGCACCGACTCGATCGACGGCAGCGCCATGCGGATGCGGCGGTCGTCGGAGATGGCTCCCTCGCCGTCCAGCGGCACATTGAAGTCGACTCGCATCAACACCGTTTTGCCCGCGACATCCACTTTGTCAATCGTCAACTTCGCCATCGTCATCCTCATCCGAATCGAAACCACGTCATCACATTTCATTCTGCTCTGTCAGCCATCGGATCGCGTCACCGCCTAACCTGGAGCTCTGGCGAATCCCACGACTAAAGCTGGGCCCATTCTACGGAGAACTCGCGATCTCGACAGGTGACGGCGACTCCGGCCGCCGCCATCTGATGAAGGCGGCGAACGCGAATGTCGCGACGCGACACCGTTATGGAGATGTCATCGTCGCCGTGGGAGATGAGTCGGTGAGCCTGAACAACAACCGATTCAACTTGCACGTCAAACTGCATTACAAAGTCGGACACGATCCGCCATTGACGATCTTGCGGAAGGGGAAAGCTCGGGCCGAAAGTGAAACTGGTCGAGTGACGGCGAGCCGTAACTCGCCGTTTTGCTGGTATTTGCTTGGCCATCTGGCTAAACTAGCGGCGTTTGTTGAGACACCTCGACCAACACTTCACGAGCCTTCACCAGGGATTTGGGGATGAGGCGAGTCCTCACAATAGTCACTCTCGGTTTGTTGTTCGGCCTGGCTGTTCCCGTTTCGGGAGCCGAGACCGCCGACCTCACCATCTCACCCAATCCGATCCGCTTGCAAGCCGGCAATCGCCGGCAAACAGTCCGCGTTCAAGACGGTCTTCGCGACGTCACTCGCCTCGTCCAGTGGGAGTCACAAGCACCGGACATCGCCGCGGTAGTCGAGGGCCGTGTCGTCGGCGGCGACGCGGGAACGACCGAGTTGACGGCGACCGTTTCGGGGAAGACGGCTACGGTGGTCGTCGAGGTGGCGAGCGGTTCGGCGTACCCGCCGCTGCACTTCGAGAATGACATCGTCCCGCTGTTCTCGAAACTGGGTTGCAACGGCGGCGGATGCCACGGCAAGGCCGTCGGACAGAACGGCTTCAAGCTGTCCGTTTTCGGTTACGATCCAGCGTCCGACCACAATGCGGTCGTCAAGGAAGCGCGTGGACGGCGGATCTTTCCAGCGGATCCGCGGCAAAGTTTGCTGATCCGCAAAGCAACCGGCGTATCTCCGCACGGCGGCGGCGCGCGGTGCGCGGCTGATTCGAACGACGCCCAGCTCCTCGAGGCGTGGATTGACCAGGGAGCCCCGTTGGGCGACGACGACGCCCCGACGCTCTCTCATATTGAAATCGCCCCGGCCGAGGTGATCGCCGCGATGAACGCCGAGTACCAGCTTCTGGTGACGGCCGTCTACTCGGACATGTCGCGCCGCGACGTGACGTTCGCGGCCTCGTACGCGGGCAACGCCGAAGCGGTCGCCGCTTGCGAGCAGAACGGGCTGGTTCGCACGGGCGAACGGCCCGGCGAAGCGGCCATTACCGTGAACTACATGGGCCAGGTCGGAGCCGCGCGATTCATCACTCCCAAGCCCCGAGTCGTCGCCGCCCCGACGCCGGAGCCGTTTAATAAGATCGACTCGTTTGTTTGGAGCAAGCTCGACAAACTGGGGATCAGCGCCTCGGAACTGTGCGACGATGCGACGTTTTATCGACGACTTCATCTGGACGCCATCGGCACGCTGCCCGCCGTCGACGACACGCGAGCATTCTTGGCGTCGTCCGCGGCCGACAAGCGGCAACGGGCGATCGAGCAGGTTTTCAAACGCCGCGAATACGCCGACTATTGGGCGCTCAAATGGGCCGACATCCTGCTCGTCGATCAGAGCACGCTCGGCGATCGTGGAGCATACGAATTCCACCGCTGGTTGCGAGCGCAGATGGCTGTCAATCGACCGTACGATGCCTGGGTCCGCGACCTGTTGATGGCGACCGGCAACTCCGCGAAGTACGGTCCGGTCAACTTGTACCGCGCGCTGCGGACTAAAGAAGATTTGGCGAAGTCAGTTAGCCAGGCCTTCCTCGGCATCCGCATGGACTGCGCTCAATGTCACCATCATCCGTTCGAAAAATGGTCGCAGGCCGACTTCTTTGGACTCGCTGGATACTTCAACGGCATCCAGCGGACTCAGGTGAGCGCCGGCCGCGAGCTGGTGTTTCACCAAGGGCGGCAGGAAACGAGGATGCCGCTGACGAACGCGATCGTCACGACGCGCCCGCCGGACGGACCGCCGCTGCCGACCGGCGAAGCGGGCGATCCGCGCACTCACCTCGCCACTTGGATCACCGACGCTGATAACCCCTGGTTCGCGCGGGTTGCCGTGAATCGACTGTGGAAACAGTTCTTCGGGCGAGGATTGGTCGAGCCGGAGGATGATTTGCGGAGTACGAACCCCGCCACGAACGAACGGCTGCTGGACTATCTGGCCGATGAGTTGGTGGCGCACGACTTCGATCTCAAACACGTCATGCGG
>JASMLW010000084.1 GCA_030748485.1 Pirellulaceae bacterium | reverse complement strand
CAGCCGTTTCAGCACATTCGCCAACCGATCCTCCAAATAATCGGAACGACCGGCCAACTCAAAGCGTCCAACGCCACCGGAGAGGGCCCCTGGTCGTCTCCACAAGTTCGCCCCGTTCCGATCGGGCTCGCCACTGGTGGTGGGCCAGCCGAAGCGTGGCCGACTTGCGAGCCGACGCCCCTCTGGAGGAGGTGGTGGCCGAGATCGCCATGGATGTCGATTCGGTCTGGCAAGACGGACTCGGTACGGAAGAGCCGGCCCCAGTCCACGCCCCAAACCAATCCGGCGACGCCCCCTGATCCACTCGCACGCCAACGCTCTGACGGCCCAATCGCCAGTCAAAATAGGTTATTTGGGAGATGTGCGAAGTGATTTTTCTGTTAAAATAGGAAAACTTGTTTAATCTGGTAGTTATGTGTGAGAATCTTTCAACCTTGCCAGTTAGCAGGCGCAAATTGTTTGCAAAGACTTTGCATCGTAACTAGCTTGGAATTTGCATCCCCGAATCAGGACGTCCTGTTCAGGACTGGTTGCCGATTCGTAAATCACTGTATAGTTAGGGTTTAGGTCGGGTGACGGGCTTCTGAACGCCCGCCACAATACCAGTCACGAACCAAGCTCATCGCGAGTGACGAGAAGAGACATGAAAAAGCTTTCCCGCCGCAAGAACCGTCGCCAACTCAAGCGCCGCCGCCAGGCCAACCAGCGCCGACTGATGTCGGAGGCCTTGGAGCCGCGCGTGGTGCTCACGGTCAACCCGATTCTGGCCAGTTTTGTGCCGGAGAACGGGTTCAACAATCCGATTACCAACCAGGACGTCAACGCCGACGCGGCGGTGACTGGCTCCGACCTGCTATTGGTTCTGGCGGCGATGGGGACGGCCGAGCCGGGGCAGATGAGCGTCGATGCGGGCGAAGCGACTGAAGAGGGCATCGGCCAACACGCCTGGGTCGACACCAACAACGACTCGCGAGTCAGCCCTTCGGACGTCTTGTCGGTCGCCAGCTATTTGGCGGAGGCGGAAGGCGGTTTCGATTTAGCCCAGGAGTTTGGTTTGTTCAGCACGGCCGATCCGGGCGTGAAGACGGACTTGGCGGACACGGGCACGCCGCTGGTTCAGATTCCACTCAACACGAATGTCCTGTTGACGGGCAACATCCTCGACATGCGGACCAGCGTGCCGGACGCCATGAAGGGCGTCGGTAACTTCTATTCGGACGTTTCGTTTGAAGAGGGTCACGGCGTATCGGTGGTCGATCGGCCCGACACGCCCGCTTCGGCGCTCTACGACAACGACGCGTTCAACTACGATTTCCGATTCGACGGTACGTTGTTTGGCATCGATGGTCGCCGCGGCATGGTCGTGCCCAACAAGACGGCGCCGACGACGCTGGAGGAGATCGGCGGTTTGCTGGCGGTGAACCCCTTGGAAAATCCGCCCGACGCGTTGCGTTTCACGGGTCCGTCATTCTCTTTGTGGGATGTGCAGATTCAAGTCGGCAACGTCAAAGCGACGGCGACCGACATCACCACGGGAACGGTCCAAAACCAGCCGACGACGATTGACGTCTTCCCCAACGTTTCTGTCGACGACCGCTTTGCGGTTGTCGGAGCTCAGGGCCAAGACGGCCAGAGCGTCAACTACGAGCAGACATTCACGAACGGCACCTCGGCCACCATGCCGGGATTCGGCATGGCCGACTTCCAGATCGTGGCCGCCAACGGCGACGTCATCCTGCCGGAACTGAACTCCGTGCAGTCGGTAATCGACGGCGGCACGGCCACCATCGATCGCAACGGCACGCCGACCAATCCGGCGGACGACCGGATCGATTTCACGCCCGACTTGAACCGCACGGCGCCGGTTGAGTTTACTTACACGATCGACGCGGCCGGCACGATTGCGATGGCGACCATCACGGTCGAGATCGGTGAGTTGAACGATCCACCCGTGTTGACTCTGCCGCCTTCCAACCCACAGGTCAATGAAGACACGGCCACGGCGATTGCGGGTGTCTCGGTGAGCGATCCCGATGCGGGCGCGAACACGATTGACGTCGCGTTGACGGTCAACAACGGCGGCTCGATCGGGGTGACTGCCGCGGGCAGCGCCAACGTGGTCGGCGGTGCGACGACGACGATTTCCGGTTCGCAAACCGACGTCAGCAGCACGTTGGCGAGCTTGGTTTACACGCCGTTCGCGACTCAGACGAACGCTCAGGACACGATCACGATCGTCGCCGACGACAACGGCAACAGCGGCGATGTGGGCGGCATCGGCACCGACACCGAAACGCTGACGATCGACATCAATGCGGTCAACGATCCGCCGATCCTGTCGCCTTCGATTATGGGCGCCACGGTGATCAACACCGCCACATTGGCGTTCAACGGCGGCGGCAACCCGACGATCACGCTCTCCGACATCGACGCCGGCGCGGCTCCGATTGAGCTGCAGCTTTCGATCTCGACGACCGAGCCGCAAGGGCCCGGTATGTTGAGCATCACGCCCTCGGGATCCGCGTCGATCACCGGCGGCGCCAACAACAGCGCGGACGTGACGCTCCGAGGCCCGCAAGCCGACCTCAACGCCTCGCTCACATCGCTGATCTATACGCCGGCGGCCGCCTTAATCGGTACGGTCAACTTGGACCTGGATCTCGACGATTTGGGCAATTCGCCGTCGGTCAGCATGACCGACACGGAGCAGATCGTGCTCAACGTGGTCCCGCCCCGGGCTCCATTTGCCGCCAACGACTTCATCTCACCTGACGAGAAGAGTTCCGACAATCGGATCGACGCTTTCTTAAACGACATCAACGGCCTCGGGGTTGTGAGCGTTTCGGGGCTGAGTCTCTCGGCCTTCGACATGACGACCACCATGGGCGGCTCAGTCGCGCTGGTCCAGCCCAACGCGGATCTCGTCGGCGCCCACTTCACGTACACGCCGCCGACGCCACTGTACAACGGCGACGACACGTTCACTTACACGATCGACGATACGGTCAACACGCCGAACGAAGGGGCGCACACCGGCACAATTTCGATTTCGGTTCAGCCCATCAATGATCCGCCCACGGTAAGTGTGCCCAGTCCGGACAGCATCGCCGAGGGCGACGACTTTAACTTCAGCAACGCGTTTTTGGTGGGCGATGTGGATGTCGATCCCAACGTCACGCCGATTCGCGTCACACTGACCGACGTGAATGGCGCGTTTAACCCGGGCGCCGGCGCCGCGGCGACGAACGTGACCAACGGTGTTCAGCTCGACGGCACGGTGAACCAGATCAACGCGTCGCTCGCCGGCACGGTCTATACGCCGAACCTGAACTACCCAGGCCCCACGCAGTTGACGACGACCTTCCAAATCGTCGCCGACGACCTGGGCAATGAAGGATCACCGAGTGCGTTGCAGACGACTGCGACGTTCGACCTGACCGTGACGCCAGTGAACGATCCACCGGTCTTGACGGTTCCCGGACCGCAACAGTTTGTGAAGGACCAATCGGACGACTTGTCCGGCGTTTCGGTCGCGGATGTGGACGCGGCGAACGACGATGTCACGGTGACCTTGGACGTGGTGATCGTCAATGACGACAACAATGTCATGGACGCTGGCGACTTGAACGTCACGAACATGGGATTGACGTCGCTCGTCGGCAACGGGTCGGATGGAGTCACGCTGACCGGTTCGGTTGCCGCGATCAACAACACGCTCGGCAGCCTGACGTACTCGCCGGCGACCAACTTTGTCGGCGACGTCCGAGTCGATGTGGGAGCGGATGACAACGGCAACAACGGAGCTGTTCTCAACGGTCAAACGGACGCTGAATCGATCGCGGTCGAAGTGCTTGACTTCGTGCCGAGCGACCTCGGCGGCAAGGTCTGGATCGATTCGAACAATGACGGCGTCGTGCAGCCGGATGAGTTCTGCATCGGCGGAGTGGATGTCACTCTGACGGGCATGGACATCGGCAACAACGCGGTCAACATGACAATGACGACCGACAACGACGGCAACTATCAGTTCGCCGGGTTGGCTCCACCGCTGCCGGGCAGCAGCTACAGGCTGGCCTTCGATCCCAGTGCTGAGACGCCGTTCATGCTGGACGGAATGGACGTGATCGGCACACAGGGCGGCGTGACCGGCACGAATTACTTCGACATTTCCATGCCAATCCTGGGCGACGTGCACGGCACGGGCAACAACTTCGCTTTGCGAGGCATCAGCCCGGCCTACGTCAGCATCTGGGATATCCTGGCTTCGCAGCAGGGTCAGCTCGACCAGTTCGGCGACGTCTTCTACGAGCGGTTGATCGTCGGCGTCGACGGCAATGGCGACGAGATGTTCCGTATCAACATGGGCGGCTGGGACAACTACTCGGGGATCCGAGTCACGAACAGCGACATCACGGGCGCCGATGTGACAGGCCAACTGCTCAACCTCTCACCAACGACTCGACACGTCAATCGCCCGTTGATCCGCATGATGGGTGAGTTGGGAGTCAACGGTCCGCGGATCTACCAAATCGACGGTACGGGCGCCGACACTCTCAGCGCCGCTCAGCCGGAAGGTGAAGGCGAAGCCTCACCAGAAGAGGCCCTGGCGATCGAAACGATGCTCGCTCAGCTCGACAGCAAAGCATCCGCCGAATACGCCGATGCGGTCGACGCAATCTTTGCAAGCGATCATACCGCTTAATGGCCAGGGGCAATAATCCACCGTTAAGCACGGCCCGTCCTTCGATCGAAGGGCGGGTCTTTTTTGTTGATCCGTCCGATCTCTCGATCATCGGTCCGATCCGACCGATCAAAGAAATCATCCGACCGATCAATACTCCCAGGTGAGTCCCAGGTTGACCCCTTGGACCCAGAAGTCGGTGTCTTGCATGACGAACGCCGGCCGCGCTACCGCTTGGGGCGGCAGGTCGATGTAGCGATCGATTTGATTGCCGGCCAGTACGACGTTGGGGAAGTAGATGAACGAGTACCCGGCGGTCAATTGCACGCAGTCGGTCAGTTGGTATCCCAGCGTCAACTCGACTTCGGGAATGTACGTGAACTCATCGCGTTCAAAGGCCGGGCTGCTGGCGCCGTTGCTGTCTTGAGCAAACAGGCCGGTGCCGATGGTCGTCATCGGGCCGCCGGAGACATCCGTGATAGTCTGGCCGCGGACGAGTACTTCCTGGTGCATGGAGCCGATACTGACCTTGGCGAGTCCCTTCAGCGACCAGCAACCTTGGTGCAGCGCCGAAGTCATGCCGAGCGCGGCGCCGTGGAACTCATTCGAAGCGGAGAACGAGTCGAAGATATCGATGGTCGTGCCGACCGGAAAGATCCCGGCTCGCAGGAACTCGGTGAAGCTGCTGATGTTGACGCCGTCGTTGATCGAGACGTAGTGGTAGCCGCCGATCAGTTCCAGGTCGGCTCCGCGCCGCGAGTGGACGGGAAGTCGAGCGTAGATTTCGCCCATCAGCAGATCGTTTTGCGTGAAGATGTTGACCGAGCCGCCGAAATCGCCGAACGTTTGCAGGCCGACGGGGGCCAGCGAGGCGAGGGTCGCGTCTTCGGCGCCCAAGTCGATGTTGTAGAACGGAACGGCGATCGTTTCCAAGCCGCGCGAGCTGCGGACAAAGTTCGTGCGGTCGCCTTCGATGCCGAACAGACGAACGCCGACGCCGTTGCCGCATTGGTCGTCAAGCCAGACGCCAAAGTCGATCCGACCGGCCGATTGGCGTTCGTCGCCCACGGGACCGCCGCCAAAGACGGTGCTGGTTGTCGCGTTGCCCAGCACACCGGCGATCAGGCCGCTCGTACCCGCCGGGCTGGTCGTGGCGAGAATCGGCATGTGCCGACCCTTCGTCCAAGCGTGCATGTACGAAACCGATCCCCACGTGCCGTAGACCGCTCGGCGACACTTTGGACAAGCGCAATCGCTCGCTTTGCCCGTGCAGCTTTCGGCCTCCCCGGCAAAACTGGCGGGGACGATAGGAGGAAATCCAACGGGGACAGGGATGATCTGCACCGGGGCAACGCCGGCTGGCACCACCGGCGCCAAAGTCGGTTCGACGATTGTTGGCGCAAGACTCGTGTCTTGCTGAGCGTGGAGGGTCCACGCTTGGGTCAGCACGACCATTGCTACCGCCAAAATCGTGATTCTTGACTTCATAATCAGGGCTCGCTTACTACGGAGAACGCCTCTCATCCCAACCATGAGATCGACCGCCAGTATTGGAAATTCGAGGCAATTCGTTATAGGTGTCAAAGCGAACGTATCCCGCGC
>JASMLW010000083.1 GCA_030748485.1 Pirellulaceae bacterium | reverse complement strand
GCTGGCTTGCCCGTCGATTGCTCGTTCCATTCGACGGGCCTGGAGACGCCTGGAGACCCGTCCTACAACCTACGATTACCCACGATTACCTAATCGGACGGCGCCACTTTGGGAAATAGGTAACTTGTGCGCACGTTCACTAAACGACTTAGGGCGATGCTAGCTTCTCCAGCTTCTAAAGTAGCGCTGTCCAACTAGGGAAGGTGTGGGCGCTTACGGAGTAGCCTGGTCGTCGCCGTCGCTCTCCTTTTGCCATTGGCGCTCGGTGTACTTCCAGGACAACCAATTGAAGGCGGCGACTAACCAATCGAATCGCATCAGCCAAGCCGCCGCCATCAGGCCGGCTCCGACCCATCGCGACTGGGCGGCCAGCGCCGGCTCGACTCCGTCGGCAAACGATTGACTGAAGCGATAACAGCCGCCAGCGAGAAGCGCGAGCAACAGGGCCGTTCCGATAACGCGGAATTCGGCGCTGGTTGGAGGCTTGAACTTACCCCATGAGGACATGGCGCGGCCGTCGAATGGAATTCGGAAAGCGTGGGGACGTTCTCCCTACTTCGCCAACCGAGCTTCAGTCTTGCCCCAATCGCGAAGCGACGTGAAGGTCATCGCCGCCAAAGCGACTTAAGCCTCGATCGAGAACCCGGTCGACTTCTTCTCATCGTTGGGCATGATCGCGTGCGGAGGCGGCGGAATGGCTCCGCTACTTTTGGCGGTGATCTCTTTGGGCCGCATTTTCGCGATCAACGCGGGGTCGGGCGCCTCGGGGAATTGCTCGCAAACTTGCGTCCAGGTCTCGCGCTCAACCTCCAGGACTCTCACCGTCTCCTCGACTTTTTCAACGTCGCGATTGAGCTGCGCTTCGGTGAGGTTTTGGAAGAGGAAC
Organism: Pirellulaceae bacterium; assembly: GCA_030748485.1. Lineage (GTDB taxonomy): Bacteria > Planctomycetota > Planctomycetia > Pirellulales > Pirellulaceae > JASMLW01. The sequence continues at coordinate 15,919 of JASMLW010000083.1, read as the reverse complement.
AGGTAGATGCCGGCGACCTGTTTCGGCAGTTCGGTGCCGTCTTCGCGAACGGACGAGAGCAATTCGGAGATCACCGCTCGACAGCGAACAACGGCTTCGATCGACTCGGGAGCGGCGCCGTCGTCGCCCCAGAATTGAATTGCTTGCCGAGCGAAGCGAATCGCTCCGTCGATGAGCATCAGGCGGAGACGCTGTGGCGTGGCAGTCATCACCTGCGATTCAAGATACGTTTCCAGCGGCTGGCTGCTCAAAACCAACTCCTTCACCGAACGTGGGCTGGAGGCTGACCGTGCGATTCTCGTTAGAGTGGATATCGACACGACGGCCGCCCCACCATTGGCGGCGGGATGGGAGCTGGCATTTATCGCGAGAGCAGCACAGTCGACCTGGTCGGCGCCGCCGCCGCAGGCGTCACAGCCGTCACAGGCGATCGGGTCAGCGTCTGGGATGTTGTTTGGAGACGAACTGCAGAAACGCCTCCAATTCACGAACGGGAGTCTGGTCTTCAAAGATCAGGTGATCCCCCTCGCGAACTCGCGCCGACCACTCGCGCCGACGATCTTGATCGTTGGCGAAATCGACCGCCAAGTCGACGAACTGCTCCTTGTCCTGAGCGATCGTATCGAGCACACCGAGTCGACGATAGATTCCCGTGGCGACTCGCGTCCGCATCGCCGCAGTGGGCAGCGTGACCACTGGCGTGCCGACAAAGGTGGCCTGATAGTTCGACCGTCCCCCGCCGAAGTGCAGTGGATCGAGCACGACGTCACCGGCTTTCAGCAGATGGATGAATCGCTTCGGATCGACTCGCGGCAAGAACAGAATGCGGTCGCGGTGTCGGATGGAAGCGGCGAATCGAGCTCGCAGGACTTCGTCCCATTCGGACTCGATCCCCTGAACGAGCGCGACGACGCCGTTGCGGTCTCGGTCCAGCACGGCGTCCAACATCTGATCGAATTCGGGATGCAGTTTAAAAGACGACTGTGGGCACAAGTAAATTGTGCGATCGTCCGGCAACCCGAGTTCACTGCGCGACAACGATCCCTCGCAATCCTCGAGACGGAAATAGAACGAGGGCAGCGACTGAAACAAAACGAGTGTCTCGCTGTAGTACTCGCTGGCGTTTTCGGGCTCGATCAGTTCGCTGGAGAGAAAGTAATCGATGGTCGGAATTCCGGTGGTGATGGGATGCCCCCACATGACGCATTGGGCGGGAGCCAATCTCAAACGGGCCACCGTGTTTGTGGTTGGGTCCATGCCGATTTCCGGGTAGATCAAGATGTCCAGATCGGCGGCGGCGATCTGATCGGCTACCTGTCGCGCGCCGCCCTTGGTCGACTCGGGGATCAGCGTGTAGTCGTCGCAGTGCTGCTCAAACCACGACGACTCCTGCTGGAAAGCGAACAGACTGACGTGAAATCGCTCGCGGTTCAGATGCGCGATCAGGCCGGCGGAGAGAATTCCCACCGTATGTTGCGAGAAGTACCGCGACGCGAGACCGATTCGCAGGCGGCCGTCGGCCCGCGAGACGTCCCCCATCGGCGGCCGGTAGCTGGTCTCGCTCCAAATCTCTCCGATGGCGAGCTGCAGGGCGAGATCGTCGTCGCGACCGTGATAGGCCAAATAGAACGTGGTCGTCGCCGTATCGCGAATCGGGTCCAAGCGGCTTCCGTCGGCCGCCATCTGCTCGAGTCGGCGACGAGTCTCGCCGCGGTACTCATCGATCTCGCCTTCGGAGCGATAGATAGCCGGCAAAGTGACGGCCCGCTGGTAGCGCATCCAGGGGTCGTTGGGGGAAACCGCGAGCGCTTGATCGAACGCGCTGTGGGCGGCGGGAATGTCGCGGCGTTGAATGTTCAGGTGACCCAGTTCAAAGTACGCCGCTGCGCGCTCAGGATCGGCGTCGATAGCTCGCTGCACGAATCGTTGAGCTTCGTCGAGTTTTCGCCGCAAGCGAAACGAGTTCGCCATCATCAAGAGCACGTCGGGGCGGCTCGGCTCCACTTCCAACACCTGGCGGAAGAGACGCTCCCCCGCCTCAAAGTCGTTGCGAATGCAATGCAATTCGCCCAAACGAATCTTGGCGTAGAGGTTGGCTGGACTCTCAGCCAACACGTGTTCGAAACACTCCTGGGCCTCTGTGAATCGGTTGACCTCAACCAAAGCTGCGGCCAGACCATTCCAAGCGTCGTAGTAGTCCGGCTTGACATCAATCGCTCGACGGTACCACGACTCCCCCTCCTCGCACCGCCCGAGTTTCCAGCTAGCCTTGGCCACGCAGTACATCGCTTCGTGATTCTGCGGCTCAATCTCCAACACCATGCGGAACCACTGCAGCGCGTCGGTTTGCCGATCCTCCATCATCGACATTTGCCCCAGGTTACAAAGCGCGTCGACGTGACGAGGATCGACGGCGAGCGTAGCCTCCATGCAATCGATCGCTTCAGAGTATCGACTCAACCCCTTCAGCGCGACACCGCAATTGTATTGAGCCATCATGTAATCGGGACGCTCGTCGAGCAGTTCGCGGTAGATCTCAATCGCCTCCTCGAGGTCGCCGCGGCGCTGCAGGCAATTCGCCAAGTTGTTGCGCGTCTCCACTAGTTGAGGTTGAATGCGCAACGCCAGCCGAAAGCAGTGTTCAGCTCGTTCGAAGTCGCCCTGGCGAAAGAACTCCACTCCCATGCCGTGTTGAGCCGAACACTGATTGACGCCGTGCTCAATCGCCAACTCCACCGCTTCGGATGCCTGCTCCCATCGCTGCTGCCCGAGGAACGTGAGCGACAAGTAGTTCGCCGTCTCGCCGGTCGGCGAACCTTTCGACAAGGCCGCCTGCAAGAGCCGCTCGCCGTCTGAAAACTGTCCCCGCCGCAGGGCGGCGTGCCCCAGTTTGAAAAGCACTTGCGGGTCGTCGATTCCCGCAGTCGGGTCCGGCGGTGCTGGAATCCGCCCGGCCGACTGCGCCGTGCGCACCTTGTTGTCGGCTGTGGGCGACTTTTGGGAGTTCTGAGCCGCAGAGCGACGCAGCTTCTTGCGCCGTTCCTGTTTGCGCTGTTTTTGTTTGCGCTGTTGTTGGCTGCGAGATTTCGACCCCACGCGACGACCTCCTGCTTGCGGCGAACGACAAATCCACTTCATCGTTATCGGCGCGCGGGCGAGCTCGCTGGCAAAGATTCCCGACTCCACGCCGGCAACCAATCAACTATCTCCACCCATCCCGCCTGCAGAAGTCGAGGAAAAGCGGTCGTCGTGGTGGCGGATTGCGTAGAGTGGGCGAGCAACAAGATTCGCCAGCTATCCCCTTTTAACGCAACCTTGCAGCAAAGCTCTTCGAACGGCAGCTGGGGGTGTTTTGGTGAGTTGCCGAACGCCGATAAATCAGACGTGCGGCACGGTACGGAGGACGATCGCGATGGCCACTCGATCTCGTAAACGACGGACCCAACAAGAATCCAACGGCGGTCGGCGGCGGAAACTAGCGGCGGACGTCTCCCGGTTGCTCCAGCGCGGCTTGGCGGCTCATCAAGCGGGAGATCTGGCGGCCGCCGAGCGGGCGTATCAAGCGGTCTTGAGCCGGGCCCCCGACCACTTCGACGCCGTGCATCTTCGGGGCGTCGTTCTGTTGCAAAGCGGTCGCCCCGAATTGGCGATCGCCTCGATCTCACGAGCGCTACAAATCGATTCAACGAGCGCCGCGGCTCACAACAACCTGGGGACCGCCTACTGCAACGTCGAGATGTGGGAGGAGGCGGCGGCCGCCTACCGACGAGCCGCCGATCTCGCACCTGACGTGGTCGATCATTGGAAGAACCTTGGTCGCGTGGAAGCCAGCGCCGGCAATTGGACATCCGCCCTGGAGTGCTTCGGCCAAGCGCAACAGATGGCTCCACACGATCCTGAAACAAACAGCGCGATTCGCGAGTTGCGGTCGCAACTCCCCGCCGACACCGTGGCCGAGCCGACGGCGTCGACATCTGAACTGCCGACGCTGACCGATGCTGTCGAGCGAGCGCGCGAGCTGCGACGGGCCGGTCGAATAGTGGCGGGTCGAGAGTGCTTGGAAGCGGCGCTGTCCAACGCCCAGCACACTGACGGACGACGAGCAGCGCTTTTCGAACTGGGGAAACTGTGCGACGAGCTCGGAGACCTCACCGCCAGTTGGGGCTATTGGCGACAGGCGAACGAACTGGCGAAGAGCGAGTTGTCTGGGCGAGCCGAGCCGCAGCAACGCCTGGACGACATCACCAACCACTTGCTCACACTCCCGTCCGGACCCGTGTCGCTTCGGGGCGGGCACTCCGACGACGAGTCGAAAACGAGTGAGCCGCCACGATTCGTGATCGGCTTTCCGCGCACCGGAACGACGCTTGTCGCACAAATCCTTGACTCGCACAGCCAGGTCCGGACGCTGCAGGAGCAACCGTTATTGAGTGACCTGCGGCAGCGACTGCAACAGACTCCCGCCGGTTATCCTCAATCGTTGTGGGAGCTTGAGCCTCAACAACGGCGCTCACTGCAGTCGTCTTATCGGCAGGCGTTCGACGGCCAATCACGATGCGACGGGGAAGTCATGGTGGACGTTTCGGCGGACCACGTGTTGTTCGCCGGCGTCGCGCGAACCGTCTTCCCCGACGCCCCGATGATGTTCCTGACCCGCCACCCGCTCGACATTTGCCTGAGCTGTTGGATGCAAGACTTTGCACCGAACAACTTGACGATGAACCTCACGTCACTTGAAGAGACGTGTCGAATCTACATCCGCACGATGGAACTTTGGGAGCGCTGGTTGAAAGTCTTTCCAGCTCCCATCCTTGAGATTCGCTACGAGGACCTGGCGCGGAACCCCCGTCATTCGGTGGAAGTCATCTGCTCGTTTCTCCGCATCTCGTTTGAGCCGAGCATGCTGAGATTTCACGAGCACGCGAATCGCCAGCGCATCGCCACGGTGAGTCGCGATCAGGTTCGCCGCCCCATGTCGGTCAGCGCGATTGGCCGCTGGCGTGGGTACGAGCCGCAGTTGGCCTCCGTGAGACCCTTGCTCGAACCGTGGATCGAACGCTTCGGCTACTCGAGCGACGACTAGTACTAGTTCACGCTGACCAGCGGCGCGATCGCTTGAATCGAGTTGATCGCGGTGAGGTTGTTCTGCAGTCGGGCGATCGTCTCTTCCAGTGTGAAGAATTCGACCAAGAGTCGGTCCCGTTCGCGGTCAAGCCGCTCGCTGAGAAACTCAATCCGCTGAACATTGTCGTCGATCTTCGCCTGCAGAGCGTTGTTGCGGTTGACCAGCAACGAGTTGCCTTCGCCGGCGATCGAGTCGATGGCCGCACCGACTTTGGCGGCAAAGCCAGTCGTCTCTGTGCTGAAGAACTGGCGAACCGCGTCGGGATCGGATTCAAACTTGTCCGAGAGGGCGTCGGTGTCGACGGACAGTTTGCCTTTGGCGTCGACGCCAAAACCCAATTCGGCGAGCGAGCGGATCTTCCCCACTCCGAAAAACGGACTCGTCACGAGCGACGACAAGCTGTTTTGAACTCGCAGCACGGCGGACGACCCGAACAGAACGCCCGTCGATTGATTGAACTCATCGAAGAATGTCACTTCGGCGATTTTGTCAACCAGTCGATTGTATTGATCGACGAAGGCGTTGGCGTTGGAGACGATCGTGTCGTCCGTGGTCTTCACGGTAATCTCAATTGGATCCTCCGACTCGCCCGCCACCGTGAGCGAGACGCCTTCGAGCACGCCATCGAATGTGTTCGTGGTCGATGAAGCGAGAATGCCTCCGCCAGTCGTGTCGTTGCCGACGAGCAGCAGCGCGTCCTGAGCCTTGGCCACCTCGAACAAATCGAACCCCAGGCTGGAGGCGTCCACCTGCAATTCGCCGTCGCGACCCGGCGTGTTGCTCGTCAGCGACAATCGAAAAGGCTTCGTGCCGGAGCCCTCATTGAAGACGGACGCGGTGACGTTGATATTGGCGTCATTGAGAGCCTGCACGAGGTCGTCGAGCGTATCGTCTGAGTCCAGCTCAATGCGAACGGTCGTCGAACCGTTGATCACCTTCGTCGGCTGACCTCCCAGCACAATTTCCTCGGACGTGCCTGCGATACCCAGATCCTGGGCCGCCGTGCCGCTTCCCGAGTCGACCACAGTCAGCGAATTCCCACCGCCAGCCGTGTCGACAAGCAACAACCCATCGCCCGAGTCGTTGATCCGCGCCTCGACGCCGATCGACAATTTGTTGATTTCATCGATCACATCGCCAATCGTCTCGGCGCCGCTGACGGCGATGTTGACGGCCGCCGAGGCTCCGCTCGAGTCGGTGATGACGAAAGAGCTGTCGTCGACGCCCTGCCCGTTGTTGAGCGTCGAGATCTCGAGATGCTCGAAGAAGATCTTCAGGTCAAGTGACCCGCTGTTCGCGGTGGACGTGGCCGAGTTGGTCGCCAACTGCAATGCGTCCGCCGTGTTGGTGGCGTCTCCGTTGGTGATGATTAAGTTGCCCGTGCCGCCCGACGAATCGATGAGGTTGACGCCGTTCCGGGCTCGATTGATTTCGGCGCGGATATCGACATTGCCGCCGACACCGTTGATTGCGGCCAGCACATCGTCCAGAGTCTCGGCCGCCGAGAGATCGACGTTCGCCGAATCGCCGTCCCGGTCGGTTAGAGATAAGAGCCCGAGCGAACCGAGACCGGAGCCGCCGTTGAGGCTGGCGAGCAGGACGGACTTCAAACCGCCGTGCAGCCGCCGACTTGAAATGACTCCGCCCGAGGGCGAGCCGGTCAATCCCAAGTCCTCCGCTGTCGAGCCGCTGAAGGCGCTGGTCACCGAGAACGTGTTGGCTCCGCTCGTCTTGTCCTCGAGTTCGAGCCGATCGCCGCCGCTGCTGATTCGCGCGACGAGTTTGTCGGCGTCGACTTCATTGATCTTGCGAATCACATCGCCCAGCGAAGGCGTCTCGGGAGCCGACACGGCCGCCCCGCCCGTCGTGACGGCGAGGTCGCTCGTGGCGATCGCACCCGCCCCCGTGCCGCCGGCTTGCGCGGTGAAAACGGCGCTCGCCGTCGGCGTCCGTTTGGCCGGCGTCGATGTTGAAGGTGAGAGTCTTGTTGTCCGGGTCGCTGTCGTCGTACGCGACGGTCTCGTTGCCTTGCGTGACAGCCGCGTCGTCGACGAATCTCACGGTCACGTCGTCGTAATCGCCACCCGTCGCAACAGCGGTGAACGTGACGACTGCGTTGGCTCCGTTGGCCGCGGACGTCACCCCGACTGCCTGGCTGGCGGCGCTCGAGAAATCGTCGAAGTCGATGTCGAGTGTCGTGCCGTCGGCCAGCGCTACTTGTAGATCATTGAGCGCGTCGTTGAAGCGAACGCCCGCGCCGTCATTCAGTGAATTCAAAGCTAGATCGGGACTCAATCGAAACACGTCTTGCCCGATGTCGTTGGCGTCGAGCAGATCGAGTCCGAGCCCTGCGGCGGTCGTCGTCAGACCGACTTCCTGAACAGAGATCGAGCCGGCTCCGCCAGATGAATCGACCAACCGCAAGGCGTCGCCGCGAGCGACGGCTGTGATCGCGATATCGTCTGACAAGTTGATCTGCTCGATGACGTCGTCGATCGTGCGGACATACCGCAGGTCGACCACGGCCGCGTCCCCGGCCTTGTCAGTGATCTTGATCTTGCCCCGCTGCACGCCGGCCCCGCCATTCAATTGGCTCAAGTCGATGCCGCGATCGAGGAATCCGCCGGCGCGAATCGTCAATGATCCCGCGCCGAGCGGTTCGTCACGACCGGCGAATCCCGTGCTCAACAGCTGCTGGGCGCTCGCCTGCCGGACGGGCGTGAATTGGTAGGAGCCGACGGACGGCGACCCCGTCTTGACTGTCGACAGCTTCAGCGCGTTCGACGAACCGACCGAGGTCGACTGGTAGATGTCCGCGTTGCCGAGCGAGTTTGTGGAAAACTGCACGCCGATGACGAGAGCCATCAACTCGGAGACGGCGACCTGCTGCTGTTGCAGTCCGGCTGTACGAGAAACCAACAAGTCGCGGGGACGAGCCGAAATGCTGATCAGTTGATCGACCGTGTCCGTGATCGGCACACCGGTCACCAGCCCCACGTTGGATTGAATCCGCCCCATGATCGGGCCTCGTTCTACAGCCAAAACCGGCGTTGGAGTCGCGCGATGAGCGAACTGCGGGCGCGACTTCCAGCGGCCAACAACTGCGGGTGGCGTCAGACGGGTCATTCAACAGTAGCACACGCTCGGACAGCGCGCAGCCTCCCACTCAGCGGTGTTCCGCTTATTCTTCATCGGTCAGCGGCCCGGGCCGGCTTGAGCGAGACGCGGCGGCGGCGGGACTGGAGCCAAGAAACGAAAACCGCCGACACGCTAATTGCGGGCCGGCGGTTCTCTCTTATGAATAGCCGCGGTGTCTTATCGCAGCAGCGCCAAGACGTTTTGCGGGTTCTGGTTGGCGATCGACAACACCGAGGTGCCCGATTGCACGAGGATTTGAGCTCGTGTCAAAGCGGCCGACTCTTGGGCGAAGTCGGCGTCGCGGATGGTGCTTTCCGCTTCGACCAGGTTCGCAACCGTGTCGGTCAGAGACGAGATGTTCGTCTCCAAAGTCGTTCGCTGGAACGCTCCCAATCGACCGCGAAGGCTGGCGACCGAGTTGATCACCTCGTCGACGATCTTGGCCGCTCCGCGAGCGTCCGTGTCGAGAGCCCGAGCGGCGCCGGACTTCAGTTCGAACAGACGTCCTGTCTTGCCACCCAGCTTCGAGCTGTTGACGCTCTGCAATCCCAAGCGGGCCTGCTGGTTGGTGACAACGTCGGGGCCGAGTTGGAACAGGGCGCCGCCGCCGGTGATGTCGAACTCAAAGTTCGCCGTCGATCCCGCGGAAAGCGTCAAGCTCAAGTCGAGCGTCGACGTGTTGATGCTGATGTCGTTGCCGCAATCTCGTCGTCGCTCAAGGCGCCTTCGTTGGCCGCCTCGGTGACCAGGCCGCGAATGTCGTTGAGCAGGTTGCTGACCTGACCCAAAGCACTGTCGGCGGTCGCGATGACCTGATTGGCTCGCTCGCTGTTGTTGATGGCCGCGTTGATGCTCGTGATGTCGCTTCGCAGCGATTCACTCGCGATCAAACCAGCCGGATCGTCTTTACCAGTGTTGATTCGCAAACCTGTGCTCAGTCGAGTCAACGATGTTTGCAAATCGTTGTTGGTGCGGGACAAAGTGTTCTGCGCTACAAGCGACGGAACGTTGGTGTTAATGCGGGTCATGCCAGAAAACCCCCTTCATGAGTTTGAGGACTACGCTGGCAAGTGGCTGGCTGCCCTTCGCAGCCCGTCAAATCGCTTTTCCTATGCCGAATACAGCTGATCTATTCAAAACCGATCCACCAAGCCCACCTGATGAGAGCCGAGTGAATCTGGGCCATCTAGGGAAAACATCGTCATTTCAATCTAGGCACTTTAGCGAGCCCAGAAGAAACTGATCGTTTTGTCGGCGATCAAATGGATATAGCTCGTAATTGATGCGCATGCGGCGAGGCGCAAAAAAAATCCTCCCTCAGAACGGGCGTTCCGAGACAGGAGGGGGAAGAATGAGATTGCTGACTTGCTGCGGCAACGGGGCGACCGGAGTGGCAGTCGACGAAGAGTTGCCTGGCGGGGCGGGAGTGAGATGCGGAAGCGTCGGATGCTTCCGCTCGCGGCGCGGGCGCCGCCCATCATCTGGCCTCAACCACAAGCGCAGAGATCAATCGGCCAGATCGCGGGTGTCGTTCGGCTGCATTTGGGCGGCCTGTTGGTTCTCCCGCTGAATCGCCTCGTATACTTCGCGGCGGTGAACGGGAATGTCTTGTGGCGCGTCGATCCCCAACCGGACCTTGTCTCCGCGAATATCCACAATGGTCACGACGACGTCATCGCCAATCATGATGCTCTCGTCGCGATGTCTCGACAGGACCAGCATGGGGGGCTCCTTTCTCTCGCGATCAAATGCGATCGCAAAACGCGCTGTTGCATCCTACGTGCAAGAGAGTATCGGCCTGGCGCGCAGGAACAATCAGCGAACGGACGACAGGTTGCGTTTTTCTGGCCGCAACGGCTGTATCACGCGCTGCGGCGGTACTGAGTTGCGCCGCCCAGGACTAGCTGTAACGGTTGATCGTCGTTGACCACGACCTGCCGTCCCACGTTGCCGTCGAGATTGATGATTAGCGGAGCCTTGAGGTTTACCGTGATCTGATCGTCGCGACGGCTGACGATGGCCAACACGTACGCCTCGGACAGCTCAGCCAAACCGAGCGGCGCCACTTCACGGCGGGAAACTCGCACTTGATAATTGCTGACGAACCGCCGGGGGCTCACCACAGCGAACGCCAACTCGTGCTGGGCGACGGACTGCAGCCAGCCGACGGCGGGATTCACGCTGTCCGCCAGCAATACCCAGTGCTTGGCATTGGTGAAACCGATCATGCCGTGTGGAAAGATCAGGATATCGTCCGCGGCGATTTCCACATTACCGAACCGACTTGTCGCGATTTGCATCTTCCTGACCTTCACATTGCAGGTGGCCGGGCCACTTCTGATTCGAACTACCGTTCGGTAAGGATTGGGTACGCTCCGCTGATTGATGGGGCCGGTGAGGTTTGCCGGCCATCCATTTCATCGGCTCAAGAACGAGTTGGCGGCAAGAAAATCGGCACGACTCGAGCTACTGGAGGATCCATCGCAATCTGTCAGCGTCGACAGGCGGCGGACTTTTATGGCTAGATAAACTGGAGAAGTGACAACTGGAACGTGCGGCCAATGAGCCGCAGCGACGCCCCAAAGGCCGCCTGGCGGGCGGTCAGATCCGAGATCGTGTTGACCAGATCGACATCAATCTCCAATGAGATTGTCCGCCGCAACTCCACGTGCTCGTCCTCCAACCGAATCTGCAGCGAGTCGAGCGCTTGCTGTCGAGCACCCACTTCGGCGCGGGCGAAATTGATGCGGCGAAAGTCGGTGTCGATCTCTTCGACCAGCCGTTCGATCTCGCGAAGATCACCGTCGAGCAGTGCTTCGTTCAATTTGATGAGCGTGTTGAAAATGCTCTTCGTCTCAGACGAATTGACGTCGGATCCGGCGATGATCTCGGGGCTTCCTCCGCCGGTCGTGAAAGTCTGGGCCAATACGAGCCCCGCGCCGTCGTTGCCTGGATCGACCGACGTCTCCAAGGCCGCGGTGAATTCGGTCACCGAGCCCAGCGCCGCCAGGACATCGTTGGCCGTCGTCACACCTTGATTGATGTCGATCGTCAATGTCTTGGCGACGGCGTTGTAACTGGCCGCCACGGGGCCGCCCGTGTCTTGGAATATCACCTGCACGTCGTTGAACGTCGTGCCGGTCTGAGTCGCCGTGAATCGGATGGATGAATTGAGGTCGTTCGGCGCGGGGAACGCCGCCACCGATGTGGCTGGCTGGGCGACCGGGTTGATCGTCCCTCCCGACGCCAGCGCGGCGATCCCCGGTTGGACAACCAACCCACTGCCGTCGTTGTTGGGATCGGTCGAGGTGTCCAAGGCGGCCGTAAACGGCAGGCCGGCGTCGCCGTTGATGGCTCCAACCACGTCGGCGGTCGTTGTCTGAGTCGGATCGACTGTGATGGTCAGCGTGCCGGCTCCACCGTCAAATACAACGGTCGGCGTTTGGCTGACGCCCGACGTGTCGATCACGACCTGGACTCCGTTGTACGTCGAACCGGCTTGCTTGGCTTCGATGCCGAACGCCGTATCGACGTCGTTGGGAGCAGCAAAAGCGATCAGGGCGGTCGCCGGTTCCGGCGGCGCGCCGACGGACGCAAAAGCCTCCGCTTCTCCGCGAGCGATGAGTCCCAGGTCCCAGGCAGCTTCGCTGTTGGATGTTCTCAGCACGGCCAGCGCGGTCGTCCCCGGCGCGCTGTCGAGGATCTGGATGCCGTTTCCACTCAACGCCAATCGCGCTTCAATCGAACCCGGCGCGGAGTTGTCGGGGTGGTTGTTGATCAAGTCCAGGACGTCTTGCACGGTGGCGGCCGTCGAGATGTCGATGGACAACTCCACGCCGTCTGTGCGGCGGATGACAAAGTCCGCACCGACTTCTGAATCGACGCCCCGACCGTGGTTGAAATCGGCGAGCAGCGAGTCGGTTGTGAAAGTCCGAATCCCCAACTGAGTCGCCGTCTGTCCCCCATTCTCACCGATCTGAAAGTCAGAGCCGCTGAGTCGCGAGCGGACATTGACGCCCGATCCGCTTGAGTTGATTTCGGCGAAGACAAACGCATTGGACCCGTTGAGGATGTTGAGCAGATCCTCCACCGTCTCGGCGGCTTGAATGTCGATCGTGTACGACTCGCCGCCGTTGACGACTTGGAATCCGGCTCCCTTGTCAAACTCTTCCCCGGCTCCCCCCGCCGTCGCGGCGACTGCCGCCACATCGACAAACCCCGAGCCGGGTTCGCCGAATTCGTTGGCGTCCTTGGCGTCCAGTTGCACGTCGAACCTGGCTGGCACTCCGGACGTCGGGTCCCGCAGAGCGGCGACGACTTGCTCCGCCGTCGTGGCTCCCGCTTGGATGTTGATGAAAATCGTGTTGGCGTCGCCGCCCGAATTGGCCGTGTTGGCGGTGACTGAGTTGATGTCCGAGGCCAGCACTTGAGCAGTGGGGTTGAATCCGCCGTCAGCGGGATCGGAGCCGTCGTAGGTCGCCGTGAAGGGTGAGTTGGCGTTGATTTCGTTGATGACGTTCTGAATCTCGGTGTTGCCGGCTTGATCCACGCGAACCTCGAGCACCTTGGTGGACGCGTTGTAGACGACGTTGGCGGCGGTCCCCAGCGCGCCGCCGTCGAGAACCCGGATCTCGACGTTGTTGTATTCCAAACCAGCCGCGTTGGCGGTGAGCACGAGGTTATTGTTCAATCCGCCGAGCGTCAGCGCCGTAGACGCCGCGGTCGCCGTCTCCTCGTAGCGGGCTACCTCGGTGCCCGCTTCCAGGCCAGCGGCGGCCTGCAGCGCTCCGTCGTCCACGTAGTGGATGCGGACGTCGTTGAAACTCTCACCCCGCAAAAGTGCATCGAAAACGATGTCGTTGTTGAATTCCACCAGCCCCGGACCAGAAGCGGTGGACCTGAGCACGGCAGTGGCCCGCGAGCCAAGCACACCGGACAACAACGTCGTCTTCCGCAGAATCGGGTTGAGGTCGTCGCCGACCAACTGATTGACGCCGACACCTTGCGGATCAAAGATGCCCAACTCGGCCGCGGTCGTGCCGCCCCCAACCTCGCGAACATTGAGGTTGCCGCCGCCCGCCGTATCCAGTTCCAACGCCAGACCGCTATTGGTCAATCGCACAGTCAACTTGCGGCCGGCGGGCGGGTTGGCTTCGAGCAACGCGACAACGTCCCCCACCGTTTCGGCGCCGCTGACATCGATCACGCTGTCGCTAACGCCATCCGATACGAGCACGCTCGTCTTCGTGACGCCGGCGCCGCCGCGCAAATCGGACAGACGCGTGTTGGCCGTGATGATCGGGTTGAGGTCGACTACCCCCTGCTTTTCCACCGACAGTCCTCCAAACACTTCGCTGCCGGTCAGATTGGCGTCGAACCGCAGCCCGACGTCGGCGTAGCTTTCCAGGTCGCCTTCGTTTCCCTCGTAAACGACATACTGTTTTTGAAAACTGAACGCCGCGATGCCGCTCTCGGTGCCGGAGAAGAGTGACCGGCCGCGGAATTGGCGGTTGGCGTCGTTGACGATCTGCTCGATCGCTCGATTGATCTCCGTCGTAGCCGCTTCCCGCTCCAGGTCCGTGCGGGTGTTGTCGACCATGGAGATCGCCAACGCCCGCATGTCGATGACCAATTGCGACACTCCGGAGACGGCGCTGTCGGTCCCCGCCAGATAGGACTGTGTGGCTTCGAGATTGCGCTGGGAGTGACCTTTCTGCTCGAGCAGCCGTTGCAGCCCGATCGCTCGCACCGACGCCGAGGCGTCGTCGCTGGGGACGGAAATCCGTCGCCCTGTGCTCAACTGATCCTGTAGTTTGAGCAAGGAGAGTTGGTCAAACTGGATTTGCGTCAACAGGCGCTGCTGAACCAGAACGTCGCTGGATCGCAGAATTGGGACTGGGATGATCGCCATCTAACGGCTCCTCCGCTCGGGATTCCTGAGCGGCGTTTTTCGGACGAGGCCTATAAGTTCACGAGCACGTCAAGCAATTCAGAAATCGTGGCGATGTAGCGGGCCGAGGCTTGGAACGTGCGTTGGTACGAGATCATGCGAACAGCTTCTTCGTCGATACTCACGCCGCTGATGCCCAACTGCTCGCCTTCCAACGTCTTCTGAAAAACGCGGAAACCCTCCGCGACCGACCGCGCCACCGACGAAGCCTGAACTGTTTCACTCGTGAATCGATCGTAGAGGACGGCCAGCGACTGGCCGTTCGCCGATTCGAGCGGCGCGTCGAAGAGGTCGGCGAGCGTCAACGCGTTGTCGATGTCATTTCCGATGCCGCCCCCACTGGCGGCGAATGTCGAGGGATCGGACCGCACAGCGCTATTGATGCGCAAATCGGACGCGGACGTCCCCGAGAAAAACGTGTTCAGCCCCAGCGACGCCAAGACGCCGCTCGTGTCCTTCGCGAAAGCGAACTCCAGATTCGCCGACTCGGCAGTCAACTGAAGTCCTCGCGACGGAGTGATCTCGGCCGCCACGCCGTCGACATTGTCGAGTAGTTCGGCGAGCCCCTCGAGCGACACGTCTTCGTCCAGCCCGTTGAGATCCACGACGATGTCCGTCGTCTCAAACAAGCCGGTTTGCTTGTTGAATACGTGGACCTGAAACGACCCGTTGGTCGGTGTGAACGGCAAACCGGCTTGATCGAGGGAAGCCGTGATGTCGTCGACAAAGTGCTCGCTCGTCAACTCCGAGTAACCTCGCAACCCCTGGCCGCCGGAGTAGACCTTGTTGAATTCGAACGCCAACGTCTGCGAAAACTCCGACAAGTCGTCGATGAAACCGCCGAGGATCTCGTCGCGGGCATTGATCAGCCCGGCGACTTCTCCCGACGTCGATTTGATCACCGCATCAGTTTCCGCCAGCCGGATCTCGGCGATCGAGAGTCCCTTGTCAGCCGACAGGGCCGTCGTCACTTCGCGGTACTCGCCGGCGAACACCAGGAATTCGCCCCCCGAAAAGACGGTGATGGACCCGGACTCCTGTTCGATCGACCTGACATCGATCAGCTGGGACAACCGGCCGAGCGCCGCCTGCCGCGAGTCGCGCAATCCCACCGCGTCGCTGTTCCGCACTCCGCCGCCCTCTTGCGCGACGATCTGAGTGTTCAGCCGCGCGATCTCTTCGAGCAAGCTGTTCACTTCGCCAGCAACCGCGATCACGCGAAAATTCACGTCCTTGCGCAGTTCCCGCACCAGTCCATCGAGCCGGCTGATTCCTGTCGACAAGGTCTCGCCCTGCAAAACCGCCAAGTTGCGGACAGAGAGGCTCTCCGGCTGATTGAGTACGTCGTGCACCGCGCCAAAGAAACTCGTCAGCGACGTGCTGAGGTCGGTGTCGCCCAGTTCGCCGACCAGCGACTCGAGCTCCAGATATGTGCGCTCCTCAACCTGCCCCTTCGATAGATCGCTGTTGGCCGAGCGGAGTCGCTCCTCGAGGAACTCGTCCACCTTTTGAACGATTCCCTCAACGCGCACACCCAGACCTAATAGTAGATCGCCACGCTTCTGCGGGCGCCGTCCCATTTTGCGCACACAAGAACCGCAGAAATGCGGCAATCTTGATTCGCGACCGTTCCGCCTTCAGGTGCAGAGTTTGAAGCCAGCCGACTCGGCGTACCATAGTAGTCGTTTGGGCCCTCAAAACACTAG
>JASMLW010000082.1 GCA_030748485.1 Pirellulaceae bacterium | reverse complement strand
CTTTCACCATCGCGTGACGCATCGCCGGACATCGGACGACCGGAGACTTGTTATGAATGTAATGGACGCACAGAATCCCGTGGACACTCCACCGACACGACAGGGACCGCCGCCGGCGCTCATCTTTTTCGGCGCTGTCTTATCGATGGTCATCGGTCTGCTGACGATCGGAGCCGCTTGGCGGTTCTCCAACAGCGCTCGAGTGAAGGTCGAAAATGTTCCTCAGAATCACCTGGCCGTGCCCGACGATAGCAGTCAGGCGTTGCTGAAGGAGTTCACCCTGACCGAACGGAGCGGGCGCGAGTTCTCCTCCGACGAGTTGTCGGGCAAAGTGTGGGTGGCCAGCTTCTTCTGGGCGTCCTGTCCTGGCAGTTGCCGCAAGCAGAACGAGACCATTAAGAGTCTGCACAGCGAGATGCGGGGCGGCGACGAGTTGGTTTTCGTCAGCATCACCTGCGACCCCCAGGCCGATTCGCCTAACCGCCTCGCCGAATACGCCAAGCTGTTTGACGCTCATCCTCGGCAGTGGTTATTTCTGACCGGCGATCTGCTCTACACGCGGCGGGTCGGAGCCGAGTTTTTCCAGTTGTTCGTCGGCGAAAAACAGCACATGGACTACTTTGCCGTCGTCGATAAGTGGGGCAAAGTTCGCGGTCGTTACGAGTGGAGCAACTCTCAGCAACTCAACAAACTTCGCGCCCAGATTCGGGAGTTGCGGGAAGAGTTGGAGGCGCCCGCCGCCGCGCAGGCGGAGTCTCAGCAGCAGCGGCCCCCCGCGGGAGGCGAAGACGACGGCGGTGACGAGGGCGATGACGATGACGGCCGCGGAACGCCGGTCCAGGGTGTGATCATTCCCAAGGGATCGAACGATTCGTCCGAGCGGACGTCGCCGTCGCCCGCGCCGACTGAGCCGGGGAACTAGTTGTGGATGTTCACCTGCTGCCGCACGTCAACGCGACTCTCAACGGTCTTGCCGCGGCGCTACTGATCGTCGGCTACTTATTGATCAAGAGCGGCCGCCGCGAAGCCCACAAAAACACGATGCTCGCCAGCTTCGCCGTGTCGGTTCTGTTTCTCATCTGCTATCTCATCTACCACGCCTTGGCGGGGAGCAAGAGTTTTCCCGCGGACGCTCCCTCGTCAGCTCGTTACTTTTACTTCTTTGTGTTGATCACGCACATCGTGTTGGCGGGCGCGGTCCCGTTTCTAGCCATTTGGACGATCGTGCTGGGTTTGCGCGAGCGGTGGGAGCGGCACGGCCGAGTCGCTCGTTGGACGTATCCGATTTGGCTCTATGTTTCGATTACGGGAGTCGTCGTCTATTTGATGCTCTACCAGCTGTTTCCCTCAAGCAGCTCGGCCGCTAGTCGAGCGGGTTCACCTACCGCCGTCGCGTCGAGCGGTCTATAATTCGGCTCGCGGTGTGCGGGGGTTGGTTCATGTCGAGAACACGGTATTCACTTTGATGTGCGGTTGGCGACAAATGGCGGCGTTCTTGATCATTGCCGTGGCGATGATCAGTGTCGCTTGCGCGACGGCGTCGGCCTGTCCCACGTGCAAGGACGGCATGACCAGCGACCCCGACACGGCGATGATGGTGCGCGGCTACTTTTGGAGCATCCTCTTCATGATGTCGATGCCGTTTGCGATATTCGGCGGCGTGACCGCCTACTTCTACTGGCATGTCCGCCAAGCGCGGCTCAGCGAACTCCGGGCGGGCGCCATCTCCGTGCATTCCGCAGTCAAGGCCTGAAGGCGAATGCAATGCGCGCGATTGGCAAACTGACGCAATTCGCCGGGCTCGCCTTCTTGCCGATTGGCGTCGTCATGGAGTTGACGGGGGCGCTGCCGGGGGAGCGCCCCGTGGCTGGCCTCTTGATCATGATGGTGTTCGGCTTCTGTCTGTTCTACGCCGGCCGATACGTCGAGGGCTTTGGCGGGCAGTAGACGCTCCGCGCGCCGGTCGCTGCGGTGCGCGGTCTTGCTTTCCCAGGTTGGGGGACGCGTCTATACTAGCTTGGCCGACCCCCAAGGAGCATGCATGCCTCGTCCACCTGCGATTCACCTCGCCTTGCGCAGCGGGATGACACTGTTTCTCGCGTTCGCTTGTTGGTGTGTCACAGGCTCACTCTGGGCTCAACAGATCCGCGGATTCCCGATGTTTCCGCTGGAGGAGACGTTCGACCTGACGGTCGATCTGAACGAGGCGACGAACCGCACGAAGTCTCATCTGGAGCGCGTTCGGCAGTTGCTGCAGGACGAGCAGTTCGACGACGCCATGGAGACGCTGCTCCGCGTCCTGGAGGCTCCGGAAGGCGAGTTGATTCGCATGAACGACGGTGACGACGCGTTCGGATTGTACGCGCCGATCCGCGACTACTGTCACCGCATGTTGGTGCGCATGCATCGAGACTACCCCGAGGCGTTGGCGCTCTATCGGTCGCGCGTCGATCCGCTCGCTGCGCGGTGGATCGCCGAAGCGCGGCGCGATCGAGACCACCGCAAGATGAAGCAGATCGTGGCGCAGATGTTCGCCAGTTCGTCGGGTGACGACGCCTTGCTCGCGTTGGGCGACATGGCGTTGGAACGCGGCGAGTGGGATCAGGCGAGACTTCATTGGGAGCGGATCAGTCCTCGACTGCGGACGCCCAGCCAGGCGGATGTCTTCATCGGATACCCGGGGGCTCCCTTGTGGATGACGTTGAGGAAGTTTGACTTTGCGAACCGCCGCGACGAGTTGGTGGCCGCGTTTGCGGAGCCTGCCGAGATGCGCGGGCTCGTCTATCCCGACACCGACCTCGATCTAGCTCCGATCCGCGCGAGATTGACTTTGACGTCGATCTTTGAAGGGGCGTTGGAGCGAGCGGCGGTTGAGATCAAGATTCTCCGAGCGCTGCATCCGGGCGCCGAGGGGCGACTCGGAGCCAAGCAGGGGGCCTACGACCAGCTGCTCGACCAACTGCTCGCCGAGAGCAAGACTTGGCAGCCGCCGCCGGAGTCGACCGACTGGCCCGTGTTCGCGGGGAGTGCGGCGCGGGAGCGTTCCGGTTCGCCGATCGAACTCGACCCGCCGATGAAGCCGCTCTGGACTGTTCCGCTCGATTCGGATCGTGACGCCGCCCGCGACCAGATGACGTCCGACAAACAACGTGTCGGCGAGGAGCGGATCGGCGTGCTGGACGTGCATCCCATCGTCATCGGCGACACCGTGTTTGTCGCCGAGGCGTCGGCCGTCCGCGCGTTTCATCTGCACACAGGAGAACCGGCGTTTTCGGCTGGCGGCGACGACCTGGAGGCCGCCGATCCGAGCGGCGCGGGAGACGAAGCCGACACGCGCGCGGTCGGCCGGTTTTTCGAGTTCCCCTTTCCGATCCCGAGATATCCCCCGCGCGCCTTCGCCGGCGTGTCGCGATACACGTTGTCGTCGTCGGGGCGTCGGTTGTTCGCCAAGATGGGCGTGACCTGGACCAGTACGCCGCGAATCGAGGACGTTACACGCGAGCAGCGCGGCGTTGTGCTCGGCTTTGACTTGAATGAGGAGGGGAAACTGCTGCCGGGTTTCCCGCTCGCGCCCGACGATGAACGGTGGGCGTTCGAAGGGCCACCGGTCTCGGACGGGAAGCGCTTGCTCGTCGCTATGCGGCGGCGCGACGACGTTCGCGCCGAAGCGCACATCGCAGCCTTCGACATGCAGACGGGCGAGCGGATTTGGCGGACCCAGATCGCAGCATCTTCCATTCCGGCCAACTGGGTTGAAGTCACCCACACGCTGCTCACGCTGCATGAGGGCGTAGCGTACATCAACACCAATCTGGGAGTTGTCGGAGCAGTTGATGCGGAGACCGGTCAGTTGCGTTGGGTCGCTGCGTATCCGCGGGCCGAGTTTCGCCCCAAGAACATCGACAAGAGCGACCTCCACTACCTCCGCGATCTGAACCCGCCTCTCGTCTATCGGGGTCGGTTGATTGTTGCGCCGCGCGACAGCGATCGCATCCTGGCTCTGGATGTGGCGACCGGCGCGCTGTTGTGGCGAACGGCTCCGGAATTGGCCGTTGACGCGCAGCACTTGCTGGGCGTCGCCGACGGCAACTTGATCGCCAGCGGCGACTACCTCTACTGGATCGACATCGACACGGGGCGGTGGATGGGCCAATTCCCGGCGGCGAAGAAGGTGGCTCCTGGTTTCGCTGTTCCCTCACCTCGGACTCACGGTCGCGGGCTGGTGCTGGCCGGATCCGTCGTCTGGCCCACCCGGGATAAACTTTTCGTGTTTGACGCGAAGACGGAGAGAACTCCTCAGGGGTGGAGTCCCGTAATGAAGCGACCGCCCATTGAACTGGAGGTCCGGGGCGCGACGGGCGGCAATTTGGTGGTTTCGCAGAGCGTTCTGCTGATCGCCGCCGCCGATCGGCTCTACGCATTTTCAAATCCGCAAACGACTCAAGTGAGCGCCGGCTCACGGAAACCGCAACAAGACGATGCTCGAAGACGCTGATCTCCAAGCCGTAGAAAAACTGCACGAGGCCTACCGGCAAATCACCTCGGAAGTGTCTAAGGTGATTGTCGGACAGAATGACGTCATCGAGCAGTTGCTGGTGGCCTTGTTCGCTCGCGGACATTGCCTGCTCGTCGGAGTTCCCGGTCTAGCCAAGACGCTGTTGATCCGCACGGTCGCCGACGCGCTGACGCTGCAGTTCAGCCGCATCCAGTTCACTCCCGATTTGATGCCGTCGGACATCACCGGCACGGAAGTGATCCATGAGGATCGCTCCACCGGAGAGCGCGATTACCGCTTTATTCGCGGCCCCGTTTTCGCCAACATCATTCTGGCGGACGAAATCAATCGCACGCCGCCCAAGACGCAGGCGGCGCTGCTCGAAGCGATGCAGGAGCATCAAGTGACGGTCGGCGGCGAGCGCCACCCGCTGCCGGAGCCGTTCTTTGTCCTGGCTACGCAGAATCCAATCGAGCAAGAGGGGACCTACCCGTTGCCCGAGGCGCAACTCGATCGCTTCATGTTCAACGTCTTGGTCGACTACCCTGACGAGGACGAGGAGTTGGAGATCGTCAAACGGACGACGACGGACGTCGAGGTGTCCGTGACGCCGACGCTCAATGACGCCGACATCATGCAGCTGACCAAGATCATCCGCAAAGTGCCGATCGCGGACCACGTCGCTCGATACGCTTTGAAGCTCGCCCGCTTAACGCGTCATAACCAGGCCGACGCGGCGGACATCGTGAAGGAGTACGTCATGTGGGGCGCCGGTCCGCGAGCTAGTCAGTACCTCGTTCTCGGAGCCAAGGCGCGGGCCGTTCTGCAGGGACGCAATTACGTTTCTCAAGAGGACATTCACGCTGTCGCCGCGCCTGTGTTGCGGCATCGCATCAAGACAAATTTCAACGCCGACGCTGAAGGGATCAACGCCGACGATGTGATTAGGCAATTGCTTGAGCTCGCCCCCGCGGAAACCGATGAAACCTCCGAAGTCTTTAGATCCGCGGACGCTGGCTAAGATTCAAAGCCTCAAGCTCCGCGCGCAGCACATCGTTGAAGGGTACGTCAGCGGTCTGCACCGCAGTCCGTACCACGGCTTCTCGATTGAGTTCGCCGAGCACCGGGAATACGCGCCGGGCGACGACCTCCGCTATCTGGATTGGAAGGTCTACGGCCGCACCGACAAGCTCTACCTCAAGCAGTTTGAAGATGAAACGAATCTCATCGTTTACGTCGTCGTCGATACGAGCGAGAGCATGCAGTACTCGAGTTCGCCCGAGATGTTGACGAAGTACGAGTACGCGCAGTGCGTCGCCGCCTCGCTGGCCTGGCTCGTGTTGCACCAGCAAGATTCAGTCGGACTGGCGACGTTTGACAATCAGATCCGCAGCTACGCCACGCCGAGCGGCTCGACCGCCAGCTTGCAGCAACTCCTGCGGATTCTCGAGCAAACGACGCCGGCGGCGAAGACCGACACGGGGCCGATCTTCCACGAGTTGGCGGAGCGACTGACGAAGCGCGGGTTGGTCGTAATCATCAGCGACTTTTTCGACAACGTCGATTCGATGCTGGCCGGCTTGAAACATTTTCGTCACCGACGACACGACATCCTCGCACTGCAGATCCTCGATCCGGCGGAGATGAACTTCCCGTTCGATCGTCCGACGTTGTTCAAAGGCCTCGAACAGTACCCTGAATTGCTGGCCGATCCACGCTCCCTGCGACGCGCGTACTTGCGCGAGTTTGAGGCGTTCCTCGCGCAGTTGCAGCGCGGCTGTCGCTCGCACGGATTGGAGTACCGCCGGCTGATGACGGACCAGCCGTTGGATATCGCTCTTTCCGAACTGTTGGCCAATCGCCTGGCGCGGACTCGATAACGAGGAGGAGCGATGATCCACTTCGACATGCCTTCTCACGCGGTCTTCGCGTTTTGGCCGTTCGCCAGTCCGTGGCTGTTGATGTGGGGTTTCGCCGCCGCTGCGCCGATCATCATTCATCTGTGGAGCAGGCGGAAGTACCGCGAAGTCACCTGGGCGGCGATGGAGTATCTGCTCGCCGCCGTCCGCAAGAACGCGCGGAGGATTCAGGTCGAGCAGCTCATCCTGCTGTTGATCCGCACGGCGATTCTGCTGTTCCTGGCGGCGGCGCTGGCGGACCCCGTGTTGTCGCCGCTGTTCGCCAACCGGGGCGGCGGCGGCCGCACGCACTGGGTGCTGGTGTTTGACTCCAGCTACTCGATGGACGCGCGTCGCGACGGAGTCTCGCGACTCGATGAAACTCGACGCCTGGCGCTGGAACTGA
>JASMLW010000081.1 GCA_030748485.1 Pirellulaceae bacterium | reverse complement strand
TGGGTTAACCCGCATTCGACGGCCTTGGAAGGCCATCGTACATGGAAGTCGCGTTGCATCGTTGCATCTCGGAGCGAGAATCGCTCTTGACTCGACTTTGGAGCCCTCCTAATATCCGCCGCCCGTCGCGGTCAGGAATTCTTGGCAAAGTTTCCGGATTGTATGGCTTGGCGGGAGTTTATTGACGACAAACATTGCGGGGGAAGAATGCGACCCTCGCAATTGAATCAACGTCTCCAACTGAGTCCTCAGGGAAGAGGATCCGGGCCGCAACTCACTGCGTACCTTTGCTCTCTTCCCGGAACTAACAAGGACAATCAAAATGCGCAGCAAATTGTGGCGCTGGTCCACCGGGTTGCTCGTCGTCTGTATCGCGGCGTCCACAGGTTGTAAGTCCAGTTCGTCGTGGCAATTGCCTGGAGCCGCCTGGTTAGGCTGGGGAAGCTCCACGCCCTCGTCCTCCTCGATGGCGCGAGCCAGCACGCTCCCGGCTCCCCCGTCGACGACTGCATCGCCGGGCGCCCAACAACAATACAACTACAACAACTACCCGCCACAACAACAGGCTCAGTCGCCGTTCTTGGCTGGCCAAGGCGCAGCTGGAGCCGGTGGTTTCCAACGAGCCGCCACGTCGTATCAACAGACGGCGGACGGACTGAACCAAACGGCGAATGCTGGTTTCCAAACCTACAACTCGTCAATCCAAGCGGCTCGCAACACGGCTGGTGCGGTCAGCGGCGCGGCGCAAGGTCTGACCGGCGGCGTTCGCACGGCTGCGGCGCCCGTCGTCAGCGGTGCTCAAAGCTGGGACCAAACCAACAGCTATCAACAACCACAACCACAGCAGCAGCAACTGCAACAGCAGCAGTACCAACCTCCGCAGCAGATTGCGGATCCGCAGTATCAGCCGCAACCACCGGCGTACCAGTATCAACCACAGCCGACATCGTCCGTCGATCCGGGGCGTTCTTTCGCTCCGGGCACCACGGGGGCGGGGACTTCGAATTACTTGAAGAACTCGGGAGTTCAACCCGCGTCGCACTCCGGTTCCCAGTCGGGATCCGCCTACGTGGGTAGTGGCGGCACAACCAGCCGTTGGTCGACGCCGTAGGGTGACCGGCCAATTGGATCGAATACAAAAAGCCCGCAGCTTCGGCCGCGGGCTTTTTTTGTTCTTGCGGGATCGTGGCGACAACGACGCCACCTACCATCCCATCACCATGTTGGATTCGATTACCTTGCGAGCCATTTCGAGATCTGAGCCGGTCTCGTGCATGTAGAGTCGAATGGCGTGGACCTTGTCGCCGGACGCCTTGGAGAGACAGTCTCGAGCCGTGGCGCAGGGATCGACCTGGCGACCAGTCAGGCCCAACGCGCCTTTGGAAATCACCCAGGTGTCGCGAGGCCGCTTGGTCATGCGAATCACATCGTCGGTCGGGTACGCATCGTGTACGACCTCCGAGGCGGCGGCTTCGTCTACGGCCCAGGTGATGATGATGTGTGCGTTCGTTTCTACCTCAAAAAGCGGCATGAGAGGCTCTCCTATTCATTCCGGCTCCCGCTCGTGACGGCGTCATCAGCGGGGCATTATCACCGATATCCTGGATTTCCGCGATCCCACCCAAACGCCGGTTAGAGCGTCTGCACGGGAGACATTTTCGTCGCCGTCACGATAAAATGTGCGTTTCCTCCCAGCTGGATTTCGAGGTTTGACAACGTGCTCCGACATGCATCCGCCGCCGGCCTTTTCCTGCTCGGCGCGCTCCCATCGCTATTCCCCTTAGCGGCCAACGCGCGGACGATCGCCTACGTCTCGCTGCTGCACGAGAACCGCGTCTGCGTGCTCCAGTTCGACGAGCGGACGGCCCAGTTGCGGGAGATTGGTGAGTTGCGGACACCGGGCGAGCCAGCCGGCTTGGCCGTTTCGGCCGACGGACGATTCATGTTCATCTCGATCCGCTCCACCGGCCGATTGGCCAGCGCGAGGATCGATCCCGAGACCGGGTTGTTAAGCCTGCGCAGCGTCGTGCCCGCCGCCGCCGATCCCGCCTACCTGCTGCCAGACCCGACCGGCCAGCGGCTGCTAGCCGCCTATTATGTGGGAGCGAAAATCAGCAGCCATCGGATCCTGCCCGACGGCGTGTTGACCGAGGGCGGTGTCCAATGGCTGCCCACCGCCGAGAAAGCGCACGCGATCGCGCTCGACCCGACCGGCAAGTTTGCGATCGTCCCACACACGGGCCCCAACGCGATCTATCAGTTTCGCGTTCGCGACGGCCAATTGACTCCGTCTGAAAGACCGATCGTAAAAACGCCCGACAACTCGGGCCCGCGCCACGTCTGGTTTCATCCTCGCTTGCCGGTCGTGTATGCGGTGAATGAGCAAGGCAGCAGTGTCACTCGATTCGACTGGCGGCCTCGACAGGGCGGACTGAAAGCGACGCAGACCGTTTCGACGTTGCCCCGGGGCTTCACTGGTCGAAACGCCTGCGCCGACTTGGAGATGACTCGCGACGGCGAACATCTGTACGCATCCAATCGGGGCGACGACAGCATCGCGATCTTTGCGGTCGACCCCGACGACGGCCGGCTGAGCCGCGAAGCGATTACGGCGACGGAGGAGACGCCTCGACAGTTCTCCTTGACGCCGAATGACCAGTGGCTGATTGCCGCCGGACAAGGGAGCGGCAAATTGGCTGTTTTCCGAGTCGACGAAGATTCGGGGCGGCTCGAGCGGCGCGCGACTCATCCCGTCGGCAAGACTCCGTGGTGGATTGTTACGCGCGAGTCGCCGCCGAGCGGCCAGGAGGCGAACTGATGGCGACGACGCCCGCGCAAAGCGCAGACTTCGACCTGCCCGAACTACAGCCACCCGCCGTGCCGGCCTGGCTGACTCCGACACTGACCTTGATTACTTGCGCGATCGCGCTGGGACCGCTGTACAACGAGCCGCGATTCGAGCTCGCTCGCTGGCAGTTGGCGATCGGGGGGCACCATGCGGCAGAAGGCGACTATCCGGCTGCTATCGAACAAGCGTCCGCAGCGCTCGAGACAGCTCCCGACTTGCCGGCTGTCTTGCTGCATCGAGCCCTTTGGCGGAATAGCGCTCTGGGCGACTACCAATCGGCCGATCCTCAAGCGATCGAAGACCTGAATCTGCTGCTCCTGCGCAATCCAAAAAACACAGACGCTCTTCAAAGGCGAGCCAGCTTGCTGCAGACGATCGGCGAACACGAAAGGGCGATTGACGATCACCGCCGCGCGTTGCGGGTCGCGCGAGCAAGACCCGACTCGCAATTGAACCGCGCCCGCGTTCGTTTCGCCCTCAACGGTCTCGCCTATTCGCGAGCGGTCGCCAACCGGGATCTGGACGAGGCGCTGCAGGAAATCCAAGAGGCGACGCGGAATTCGCCGTCCGTGGGATTCGGGATGCTCGACACCCGCGCGTTTATCCGCTACCGCCGCGGGGAAATCGAATTGGCCCTGGCCGACATGCATGCGGCGATCGCAGACATGGACGACAAGATCGAGATCGGGCTCTACGACAAACGCGGCGACGACTTGGCCGCCGCCATGAAAGGCGAAGGCGTCCGTTTGGAATTGCTCGCCGATGAGCGCCTTGCAGCGCAGGAAACGAAGCGAAATCTCCACACCCAAGCCGTGTTGTATTATCACCGAGCTTTGATCCGCCGGGCGGCGCGGCAGGCGCGCGGCGCCAAGGCCGACATCGAACGCGTGCGCCAATTGGGGGCCAGACCCGACGACTCGCTGCAATAAGCCCGGCGGCGTGCACAGCGCCGCTGCTTGCCCGTCATCACTCGGCGCTGCCGACCGCCCGTTGATCGACCGATTCGTCGCTCTGTCCGACGTGCGCGACGGCGTTCTCACCAGCGGAGTCGGCGGCGAAAGTCGAGAGCGGCTCGCCGCTCTGGTAGTCGTAGACCGGATCGCGATCGCCCACGGGCTCAATCTGGTTGCCCGAGTGAAGGAACACAAAGTTCCGGCCGGCGCTCTTGGCGCTGTAGAGCGCCGAATCGGCTCGCGCCAACAGCGTCCGCGGGTTGTCACCGTCGAGCGCCATGGCGATTCCGCCGCTGACGGTGATGCGAACGTTGTCTTCGATCTGCCGGCGGGCTCGCTCGGCGAAAATCTCCGCGCCCTCGAGGTCCGTTTCGGGCATGACCACGACAAACTCCTCACCGCCGAAGCGAGCCACCATGTCTGTGTCGCGGATGCAGTCATCCAGTTGGCGAGCGACTTGCTGCAGGATGTTGTCTCCCTCCGTGTGCCCCTGCTCGTCGTTAATCCGTTTGAAGTGATCGATATCGAAGATGGCGATCGAAAACGACGAATCGTAACGCGACATCAAGGCGAACATCGTCACCAATGACTCGTCGAGCGCCCGTCGGTTGCGGAGTCCGGTGAGCGGGTCGGTCCGCACTTCGGTAAAGGTCATCAGCAGATTGGTTTGCTGCCGGATCTCATCGTAGGCGTGGGCGATCTGATTCGACAATTGCAGGGTCGGCTTCAGCATCCGTTCAGCCTCTTCCGAGAGCTCGCGCCACGGCTCGCTGTCGCTCGTCTTGCTAAGCTCTTCGATGCGGTCTTTGAACGAGTTGACGCTGCTGTGGTGAGCGGCCAGGCTCTTCCGCACTTGCTGCGCGATGCCTTCCAACTCGCGTATCACAGAACGCGCCCGCTTCAGTTCACGGCGAGCGTCCTCGCTCGCGTCGGCGCTGCGCGCGCGACGTCGTGCTCCAATCCAATACGCCACGACGGCGACGACAGCGAGGGCGAGGGCGAGAGGCGTTGGCAAGCCGATGGTCCAGATTTCCATGACGGTCCTGATCGATTGACGAACAACTGAGCCCCGTTCTCTCCGTGAAAACATAGGTCGCGGACGGGGCGCTCTTCCCGGACGTGCAACCACGCGGACGTTGCCGCTTTCGCGCCCGTGGCGAAGTCAAAACGACAACGCCAACAGGGAGTCGGTGGCTGCGTTCGAGCAGTTGACCCGAGCCGGATTAGTAATTTGAGCGAGATCCAAACCCGCGCATGCAGATAAAACCCAGCACCAACGCTCCGGCGAACACGAGAATCCACTGCGTTCGATCCAATGCGCCGGCGTGGCTAACGAGCTTGTCGCCAACCGAAAAAACGACGTCCCACATGACGAGTCTCCTGGCCCCTTCAAAGAACAGCGGGCAAGCGCGCTGCGTTCCATTAGAAGTCTAGGTCAGGAAGCCGCGGTGAGCCTGATCGGCCGCCGCCGATTCCCGTCTCGGCCCCCCAGGCAGAGTCGACACAGCTGTCACGATCTGATTGATCGTTGTAATATGACCGCCGTTGAGAACCGTTCATCCGCGCCCCCACGTCTCACAACCGAAAGCACGATGTGGTCAGTGACATTGAACATGAACGATCAAGGCTTGTCTCTTCACTTTTTTCTTCTCTGCGTTCCTCTGCGACTCTGCGTGCTCTGCGTTCAAATCCCCTCCCCCGAGAGACAAGCACCCACGTTTTCGTCGAGGCGCCACGGTCTAGTGAGGCCGCCAGTGGACCAATCGTATATTCGTCGATTATGACGACTTAACGCTATTCTTCATCTTTATTCGCCAATTATGGCGAATTGAATTCAATCCTCACTTGACAGTTCTTAAATCGCCTAAAATGTCGACTTAACTTGACTTTTCTCGATTATTCGCCATAATTGGCGTGTTATGGAAATAGAAAAGAATCTCACCGATAAGGCGATCTGCTTAGAACTCGGGAGCCGGCTGGAGCGCATTCGCCTCGACCGAAACCAGACTCAAGCCCAACTTGCCGAAAGTGCCGGAGTCTCTAAGCGAACCGTCGAGCGACTGGAGAATGGGCAGCCCGTGCAGCTGACCAGCTTCATTCGAGTCTGCCGCGAGCTCGACCTGATCGAACGCATCGACTCGCTGATCCCTGAGCCGGTACCGAGTCCGATCGATCAAATCAAGATGCAAGGCAGAACGCGCCGTCGCGCTTCTTCTCCCAACCTTGACGACGATTCGCCCGCCGAGTGGAAGTGGGGCGAGCAGACATGACGACCGCCGCCAACGTCGTGCTCTGGGCCCGCACTATCGGGGCCGTTTCGATGGTTGAGGGAAAGGACTACGCCGCATTTGAATACGCCCCCAAGTTCGTGAAGAGCAGAATTGAAGTATCGCCCATCGCCACGCCGCTCGGTGATGGGGTGCGAGTCTTCCCTGAGCTTTCGCGAAGGACCTTCCACGGCCTCCCCGGTTTGCTGGCGGACTCACTGCCGGACAAGTTCGGCAACGCGCTGATCGACACGTGGCTGGCGACTCAGGGACGCCAGCCAGAAGGTTTTAACGCTGTGGAACGACTGTGCTACACGGGTTCGCGCGGAATGGGCGCGCTGGAGTTTGTGCCCAGCATCGGGCCCAAAGAACAAGGGGCGAAAGAGATCGAGGTCGACGCCTTGGTGCGACTGGCGTCCGAAGTGCTAACCGACCGCGGAAGCCTGACTGCGTCATTCGCGGATGAGGCCCGGGAGAACGCGCTGCTGGACATTTTGCGAGTCGGCACTTCTGCGGGAGGAGCGCGGGCGAAAGCGGTCATCGCATGGAACCAAAAGACCGATGAAGTCAAGTCAGGCCAGACCAACGCCGGACCGGGATTCAGCGATTGGTTATTGAAATTTGACGGAGTTGCGGGCAACAAGGACAAGGAGCTTGAAGACCCCAAAGGATATGGCGCCGTTGAGTACGCCTACTACCTGATGGCTCGCGCGGCGGGCATTAGCATGAGCGAATGCCATTTGCTGGAAGAAAACGGCAGACGGCATTTCATGACAGA
This sequence comes from Pirellulaceae bacterium, assembly GCA_030748485.1. Classification (GTDB taxonomy): domain Bacteria; phylum Planctomycetota; class Planctomycetia; order Pirellulales; family Pirellulaceae; genus JASMLW01. Next base: position 2,210 of record JASMLW010000081.1, on the reverse strand, counting down.
ACGATTTGATCGTCATGGCGGCGGCGAGAAGTTGCACATGCAGTCGTTATGCGCGCTGGCTCATTTTGACTTTAACGACCCCGGCGCACACAGTTATGAGCAGGCGATCATGACCATCCGACAACTTGAACTTCCCACGTCCGCCATTGAAGAGCAATTCCGGCGAATGGCGTTCAACATCATTGCGCGGAATCAGGATGATCACGTCAAGAACATTGCATTCTTGATGGACAAAGCGGGCGACTGGTCACTCTCGCCAGCGTTCGATATGACGTACAGCTTCAATCCCAGCGGGGTATGGACCGCCAAACATCAGATGTCCATGAACGGGAAGCGTGAAGAATTCGCGATGGGCGATTTTCAAGCCTGCGCAAAAACGGCGCTGATGAAACGCGGACGGGCTGACACGATTGTCGATGAAGTTCGCAGCGCAGTTCAGAAATGGCCCGAGTACGCCGCCGAAGCGGGTGTAGCCGAACCTTGGCAAGAGACAATACGCCAAACTCACAGGCTTGAGTTCTCCGACAGATGAGTCAGTTGTTCCGCCATCCATATCGCGTTCGGCAGTCGGCCTCGCCAAATCACGCAAATGCGTTCGTGAGATTTGATTGTCGCCGAGGGCGTTTACGCCCTCCTCCGCCGCCAGGCGGCATAGGCCCGTGCTTGAGCACGGGTGAACCAGACGTTCCGGCTGCATCCAACGTTCCATTCTCGCGTCACCCCGCGCCACCGCGTTCCAAAAGCCGAGGGCGTTTACGCCCTCCTCCGCCGCAGGCGGCATAGGCCCGTGCTTGAGCACGGGTGAACCAGACGTTCCGGCTGCATCCAACGTTCCATTCTCGCGTCACCCCGCGCGTCCGCGTTCCATTCTCGCGTCGCCTCGCGCCACCGCGTTCCAAAAGCCGAGGGCGTTCACGCCCTCCTCCGCCGCAGGCGGCATAGGCCCGTGCTTGAGCACGGGTGAACCAGACGTTCCGGCTGCATCCAACGTTCCACTCTCGCGCTGCCCCGCGCCACCGCGTTCCACAAGAACGCCGAACAAAGCACGACAAACGGGCCATGGGTTGCTGTGATTCAGGTTACCGCTTGTAACCAAAAAAAGAGACACTCCGGCTTGGCGCCGAAGTGTCTCTGAAGTTGGCTGCAGCTCGTGTTCAGTACGCGTAGTAGAACTAGAACTTGACGTTCAAGTCAGCTCGGAAGGTCCAGCGTGAGCTGTCGGGGAATCGGTTGGTGGGACTCGCGTCCAGTATCTGCCGCTCTGAATTCAAAGCCCAGATTCGCACGACGGTGGCCTTACCCAACTTCTGCTCGCCGCCGATCACATGGCCCGAGTAGTTCGTTGCATAGGGGAAGTCGTCGTTGGCGAAACCGGCGAACACTGCCTCTTGCTCGATGTCCTGGTATTGATAGAACACCTTGCGGTCGCCGGGGTTGCTGGTTTGGCCAATCGCGAAACCAGCTGCGTAACCTTCGTCGTTGTTGTTGATCGCTCGATCGTTCTTGATGTACTCAGCCGAGAAGACGATCGGGACACAGCCCGAGTGAGTCTTGTAGGCCAGGAACGCGTCCACGATCCCGAAGTCCGACGCGTAGAGCTCAGGGGCGCCGACCATCAAGTTGCCGCGAGCCTCTTGCCCGGTTACAAGCGTTGTGCTGCCGTTCGGATTCAGTTCGCTGTAGTAGTAGTAGCCCACCGAACCGAAGACCTCGGAGCTGTCCGAGAGATCTTTGCGACCGGTGATTTGAGCAGTGATGAGGGTCGTTTCCTCAAACGAAACCGGCATGCCCTGGTGTCGTTCGTCGACGATGTAGGCGCCAACAACGGCCCGCACGGCCCCGCCGCCATCCCAAACCAGCGCGATCCCTTCGGGATTGATGTCCGCGTCCCAGACCAATTCACTGTAGACTGGGTTCACGTCGAACGGATTGGCGAACTTGCCGCCAAACAGAGCGACGTTGGGCGCCCAATAGGGCGTGTAACGCAAGAATGCTCGATCCAGATTGAAATCGAGGCTGTCGAATGCGTCGCTCATCGTGTGGTGGGGCGAGTTCGGATCGTCGGGGTTTCCGGTTCTCGCTCGGAAGCCGACCAGCAGCTGGTCGGAAATCTCGAAGTTCGCGCCGAAGCGGAATCGAATACGCTCGCGGTGCCGGTTGTGCCCCGGCTGCCGCGGAGTGTTGTAGCGAGATTCGTGGCGGAGACGGAA
>JASMLW010000080.1 GCA_030748485.1 Pirellulaceae bacterium | reverse complement strand
GAAGACCTCGACAAGAATCGCGATTTGCTGATCGACAGCAAGTATCTGGCTCCCCTTCGGGCGGACGCTGAAAAGCAGATCCTCGGCGTCAGCTACGTGAGCGAGAAGTTCGTGCGGGAAGCCAATTCGACGAATCGACAGTTGGATGACGCCGCCGAGATGATCGGGTTGGCTGTGGCGGAGATCGACGCTCCGCCGCCGCTGCAAGCGGAGATCAAGAAAGACGTGCAAACGTTGTTCGACGGATTCAAGTCGTTGATCCCCGAGCCCGGCGCCGCGGCCAGCTACAGTTATTTTTCCGAACGAGGCATCGAAGGGATTTCCCACAACTGGTCGGAAAACAAAACGCTCGACGCGTCTCAAGAACTGAGTCTGCTCAACCACGTTGGCGGCTCGCCGATCTTCTTCGCCGTCGGCCGCAGCAAACCGGTCGATGGCTGGTACGACGCCCTGGTGCACGCCGGCAAACGGGGACTCTACTATTTCGAACAATTCGCCGAGTCGGAGTTGTCCAACGACGAGCGTCAGATTCTTGCGTTGGCGAAGGAGAAAGCGACCCCGCTGCTCAAGAGACTCGACGCCGCCAACCGGGAGCAATGGGGGCCGGGTCTTTCCGATGAAGGCGGTCTCGTTTTTGACGCCACCCAACTCGATGGACCGATCCACCCAGCCGTCCCACCTGTTGACGCGCCGCTGCTGTTGCCCGAACTGGCGATCATTCACGGAGTGGCGGACAAAGAGAAAATCAAGACTGGGATCAATGAGTACTGGGCTGTGCTCAAGGCCGCCTGGAACGAAGTAAAGGCAGTCGCCGAGGGAGAAGTGCCGCCGATTGAAGTCCCCGACCTGCAGGTTACGAAAGCCAACGGGGGTGAGCTGTTTCAGATTCCCTTGGGACAACTGGGAGTCGGCGAGGCGATTGGCCCCAACGCGGCCGTCTCTGACGACGTTCTGGTGCTCTCACTTTCGCCGCTGACCGGCCAGCGTCTGCTGAAGCCTGGAGCCGCGCGGACGGGCGGGCCCTTGCTAAGAGAGTCTCGAGCGCTCGGCGCCGCCTCTCACTTCAATTGGGCGAAGTTCGTCGACACGCTGGTGAGTTGGACGGAGTACGGGCTGGCGGTCGGAGCCGAAGTTGATCCAGACGGTGAAGAGGTGTTTGAACAATACAAAGTCTTCCGGCCTCAAATCGAGCCGGTCGTCAACGTGCTCAAATGCTTCCGTAGCGCAACCGCCGTGACCTACACATCCGATGGTGCAACCGTGACCCACTACGAGTTGCATTTTCGAGACCTCGAATAGTCACCCCCAGCTGACACCGACTCATTAAGCTCGCCGAATCGTGCGGCGAGCTTTTTTTTGGCGAGAGACGAGGACTCTCTCAATTCTCCACCGTCAACTCTTGTTCAATCGTCAAGGTTGACGGTCCCTGCGCAGCCTGCGCCTGTGGTGCGACCGGTTCTTAGCAACACACCTCACGGCGCACGACGGCAACGGTCGATCCGATGATTCAGGCTACATAGTCCCAGGTCGTCGGTATGTCGAATCGACTATTCGCAATTTGCTCCGTGCTCCTCATCGCCGTGGGGACCATCGTGCTGCGCGAACTGCAAGACCCAATTGAAGACAACTTCGACGTCGCCGCCAGCCTGACGGCGGTCATTGCGGATCCGCAGCCGATCGCCGTTTCCGGCGACTCCTCCGCCCCGCCGCAAGTGGCGGCGCCGTCGCTGGAATCCAACCAGAGAAGCCCCGATTCCTCAACGCCGCAACTGCCTGCGGATGACCAATCGACAGGTCAGCTGATTCAGATGGCCAGCCAGCGGCTCGGCCCGCAAACCGACGGCGATCAAGCTGGCAACCGATCGAGCGATGAGGCGAGTCCCGGGGACGAGAACGTCGGCCTGGAACTGGCCCCGGCTCAGCCGACAAGCCAAACGGGTGCGGCGGAGCAACCGAATCCCGATCTTGTCGACGCCCCAACTTCACCATCGTCACCAGCGTCGCTGATCGAATTCGCTGGTGGCGCCGTACGCTTGCAAGCGCCGGCCAACTGGAATGTCTACGAAGTCTCGTTTGGACGTGAGGTGCGGTTGCTGCTGACTCCAGCGAAGATGGCGTCCGCTCGCAAAATGCCTCGCGACGGAGTCTGGCTGACTTGCCATGTCTACGCGGCGGACGCCATTCGAGAAGCCGAGTTGCAGCAGATGGTCAGCCAGCGGCGCGTGCTGGCGACTGGCGACCGAGCCGTCGGATCGGGGGTCGTTCCGTTGACGATTCACACGGCTCAAGGGTTCGCCCAAGAGTTCGCTGAGACGACGACTCGGCAGGGTGACGACCCGCCCGTACGGGGCTTTCACGCGCTGGTGAGAACCAGTTGGGGAGTCTGCGAAGTGCATGCCTCGACCGCCCTCGCGTTGTTTGAGCAGCGTCGAGCCGACTTTGACACAGTGCTCGCCCAAATGCAGTTCACGCCTGTCGCGCCGACGGGCCCCGCCCTGACACAGGACGCGCAACAGGCGAATCCAATACTCGGCTCGTGGAAGGCCTACCGGAGCCGCCTGCGGCTCTTTCCCGACAGTCGCATCGAAATCGTGACCGAACCGAGTGTCCGCCCACTCGGTGAAGCTGAGAAATCCGAACGTCTCAGCGGGCGATTTCAAGCCAAGCAAGACGTCCTGTTTGTTCGCTGGGATGACGGCAGTCTGCTCAACCTCCGCTGGCGATTGCAGGATGATCGTCTCCTGCTGACCGACCACGAAGGGCGCGTCAGTGAGCTGCGGCGGTTGCTCCGCTAGTTGTGCTGACGCGCCGAAATGGCGAGTAGTCCGATTCCGAGAGCCCGACCTGTCGTCTCGTCGTGGTATAGTCGTTGCTCGAACCGCACTACGACGACTCCCACGCACAGTCAACGCCATGGCCGAAAACCGCGTCTCACTCATCACTGGCTCATCGCGCGGCATCGGCAGAGCAATTGCGATTGAACTCGGCGCAGCCGGCCACGACGTGGTCGTCAACTACGTTCGCAACCAAACGGAAGCCGACCGTGTCGTCAAAGAAATTCAGAGCGGTGGGGGTCGAGCCGTGGCGACCGGAGCCAATGTCGCCGATCAGAACGATCGCCGACGTCTGATCGACTCGACCATCGAACGCTTCGGTCGCATCGACGTCTTGGTCAACAACGCGGGGATTACGTCGCCGGGACGCCAGGACCTGCTCGAAGCGACGGAAGAGAGCTGGGATCAGGTTTTCGACACCAACCTCAAGGGCCCGTTTTTCCTGGCTCAGCTGGCCGCTCGCCACATGCGCGACCAGACCGCGGCCGACACCGAAAACGCAGCGGACAGCGGCGTCATCGTCAACGTTTCGTCGATTTCGGGATACGCCGTTTCCACGAACCGGACCGACTATTGCATCGCCAAGGCCGGGATGCAGATGATGACATGGCAGCTGGCCGATCGGCTCGCCGAGTACGGAATTCTTGTCTACGAGGTCTGCCCGGGAGTCATCTCGAGCGACATGACAGCCCCCGTCAAAGAGAAATACGACCGGTTGATCGCCGACGGCATGGCCCCCATTCGCAGATGGGGCGCTCCGGAAGACGTGGCCCGCGCTGTTGGAATGTTAACCTCTGGCTCGCTCGGCTTCAGTACGGGCGAGCGAATCAACGTCGACGGCGGCTTTCATATTCGTCGTCTTTGATGCGATGAGCTGATTATCTCGCTATCTCGCAGCCAAGCCATTCAGAATTCGCATTTCTCGAGCGGTTGTGTTATAATCTGTCTCGCATCTCAGTAGGGTTATGCATGGGTTCGCGGAGTGGGTTCGCGGAGTGGGTTCTCATGCGTTGAGCGTCTTTCTGGAGGATCTTCCTGCGCAACAAGCAGAACGCGCGCGGTGGGGTGGTCTTGAGCGAAAACTCTTTCCTCATCTCCCTTCCAACTGCAACCTAATACAGATCTCGGACAACTCTCATCTCATCATTTTCATTTTCTATTAGGGGTCCTGTATGAAGAAGAAGAGCGGATTTACCTTGGTGGAGCTGTTGGTCGTGATTGCGATCATCGGCATCCTGGTGGCGTTGTTGCTACCGGCAATTCAGGCGGCGCGAGAAGCCGCCCGACGAATGAGCTGCGGCAACAACATGAAGCAGATCGGTTTGGCGTTGCACCAGTACCACACGGCGCACAACCGATTCCCTCCCGAGACGATCTGGAATCGGTTTCAGCCGCTGGCTGCCTCACCCGATCGTCGCAATTACTCGTGGCTCGCCTTGATCCTACCGTTCATTGAGGGCGACCAGATTCACTCGCAGATCAACTTCAACCAGCCGCTTACGGGTCCGCCGAACGGATTTGGTCCCGGCCAAAGAAACAATTCCGGTCCCGCTCCAGGACCGCATGGGGTTGGCCAGTTGGACTCCAACGGCGTCTCGTTGGCGTCGATGTCATTGCCGGTCTTCATGTGCCCCAGCGAAGACGAGTATTCGTTGGGCAACGGCGCGCCGCACGGCATCGGCGTGACCACGTACGCCGGGGCGGAAGGCTGGGATCGTTGGAATCGCGCCGGCGAGTGGTATGCGGGAGCATTCACTCTGATGAACTCGCACCGCATTCGCGACATCAAAGACGGCACGTCGAACACAGTGATCGTCGGCGAAGTCGGCAGTCGCGCCAACTACAACTGCAAAGGCGGCGCGCTGAGTTGGCGTGAACGCATTACCAGCGGCAACGGATGCCGGCGTCGCATGACGGCGGGCGTCTTCCGCTCGGCGTTGATTTCTGTCGCGACGAATCCCACGGTCGCTCGCAACACAACCCGCAAGGGCGGCATCGGACCACTCTACCTGCCCGATGGTTCGGCGATGACCTCCTGGTGGGGAGCCTACCGACAACCGTATGCGTACAAGCCGACGTACATCTCGCACGTTGGCGTCAACAGCACCAGTTGGGGCGGAGCCTCGAGCTCTCATCCATCCGGAGCTCAGTTCGTCATCGGCGACGGATCGGTGAAGTTCATCCGGGAAACGGTTGAAATGGGCGG
>JASMLW010000079.1 GCA_030748485.1 Pirellulaceae bacterium | reverse complement strand
GGCACAATTTGACTGTGGTCGGCACCCGCGCTGTGAGCAACAACGGCTTGCCTTGGCGGTCGCTTTCGGACAGCACGAGTTTGCGAATGTTGCGAACGAGGTGCGTCATGACAGCGGTTTGCGCAGCGGTCGCCGGCTGTCCGTTGTAGTGTGTCCGAAAATAGAACGGCGCGCGGAGGAAGTCGAGTTCGACTCCGTCCACGGCGTAGTTTCGCAGCACTTCGCCGATGATTTCGAGCAGGCGCGGCTCGACGTCCGGGTGCTCAAAGTCGACCAGGCTCCAAAGTCGCCGCCGGTCGCGAAAACCTTGCCCGCGGTCCAGCGTCGACATGACGCGTTTGGGGTCGGTCGACTTCCACTTCGGTCGAAACTGCGGCGTCCAGGCGTCGTGGATATCGTTCATCCTCAACGTCCAAATCGACTCCATCCCGTGCGCACGGGCGAACTCGCTCGACATCTTCAGGCCGTCGGTTTGCTGGGCGAGAAAACGAGCCAGATTGTTGTTGGCGAACTTGCCTTCGCGGGACGAGAAGATCTCGGCCGCTTTTGTGTTGTGTGTGAAGTAGTTGAAACTCTGCGTCGTGCAATAAAAGACGCTGTCGACGTGCGTTTGCAGAAGAGGTTGGTGGCGGACGGCGAGGAACTTCTCGACCGTGTCAGCTCCGGCTGTCCAGATGTCGTCGCCGTCGTTGTTGTAGATGACTCGACGACGTCGATGAGCCGCTTGGCGTCGCGCGGCCGCGAGTGTGAAGGTCGCTGCGCGGCAAAACTCGCCGTCGCCACGCCATCCAACTCCCAGCGCCCCGCCGCCGGCGATTAACCCCAGCAAGAATTCGCGACGCGAGGCAGCATCCGGTCCTGACATGGCGGCACCCGATAAACGTGGAAGCAGCAGACGTTCGTCGGCGCCATTGTACGAGACAAACGGCGAGTTTGGGGGCCCTCGTCGCAGGGTGCCTCGAGTGAGACGAAAAGACAGGGTGTCCGGCGGGAGTTGAACCCAGCCCCTCGACCTTCACAGGGTCGCATGCGATCCGCTACACCACGGACACCATCTCTGGATTGAGCAGCCCGACCAGGATTCGAACCTGGAAAACCTGTTTAGAAGACAGGTGTGATCGTCCCTTTCACCATCGAGCCGAATAGGCGGTGGGCAAGTCTGCTCGGTAGTCAGTCGTCCGCTCCCGTCGATCGCTGGAATCGACCGAGAGAACTCCCGCCATCCGCCAAAGTGGACCGCCGGGGAATCGAACCCCGATCTCCTGATTGCAAGTCAGGTGTCTTCCCGTTGGACGAGCAGCCCGTTGATGTTTTTCCCCGTTGATGTCTTTTGGTTGACGAGTAACGCGGACGGGAATCGAACCCGCATCGGCGAGCTTGAGGGGCTCGCTGCAAGACCAATGTTGCCCAGCGTCGCAAGTGAGCCGAGAGGGAATCGAACCCCCAACGCCCGCAGGCGACTGTTTTACAGACAGCCTGGACGACCAATTGTCCGATCGACTCAAAGTTGTTCATCGCGGCGCGAACGAAACGCGCCGCCAGTAGCCCGCCGAGGAGTCGAACCCCGTCTAGCTGATTCGAAGTCAGCCGTGCATCCATCACACTCGCAGGCCGGCAGTTAAGCGTGTTATGATGAACAGTCTTCGCCAGTCAGTGTCCAAGCCAGGGATCGAACCTGGTCCTCGACCTTCGCAGGGTCGCGTGCGAATCCAACACACTCCATGGACAGCGTTGTTTCGTTGAGACACGACGTATCGCACATCGCAGCTCACTCAGTAGTGCGGGAGAGACTCGAACTCTCAAACACCGACCCCTAAAATCGGCCGCTCGCCACTGGCGTACCGCACCAACGTATCTCGCAAGCGACCCATACCGGATTTGAACCGGTGATCTCCACCGTGACAGGGTGGCGTCCACTCCCAACTGGACCGATGGGCCGTATTCGGCGGCGCTCGCCGCAAAGGCACTATCGAGATTCGAACTCGTTCAACATGTTTTGCGGACATGTCCCGCGCCACGCGGATTAGTGCCAACATCGTGTCACAAGTCGTCCCGGACGGAATCGAACCGTCGATCTCCTGTTTGTAAGACAGGCGCCTTCACCACTAGGCTACGGGACAGTGTTTTGGAGACGACTCTCGTCGCCTCAACTCAGTGGTCGCCCCGAGGATCGAACTCGGCGCAACTCGGTTATCAGCCGAATATGGGCAACCAGCCCTCGACGACCTCATTGCACGTTTTGTCGCTGCAGTCAGAACGGCCGGAATCGAACCGGCGATCTCCAGTCCCCCGAACTGGCGCGATACCAGACTTCGCTACGTTCTGTGATTCGCTCAGCACCCCGTAGGGGAATCGAACCCCTATTTACGGATCGAAAGTCCGTTGTCCTAAACCGTTAGACGAACGGGGCGTTTGGTGGAGTCGCGGCGGCTGGGCGCGAGCGGCCGCTACGTTGACAGTGGACTGGGAGGCGCTCGAATCCTCGTCTGCGGTTCTTCAGACCGCCGCTATGCCGTCTCAGCTACCAGTCCGCGTCTTGCAAAGTCCTGCGAACGATCGAGATGAACCAACAAAAAAACCCGATGTCGCTCGCCGGTGACATCGGGTTTGTGTGATTCGCACAAATGTGGCCGAGTGTCACAAGCGCAGAGGATGCAGACAGGCGCGTTCGATTGCATAGGCAATCCGCGCCGCTCTATCCGCATCGCGCTCGAAACCAGGGCACACAAAAAACATGATTGACTGTTCCGTAGTAGGGGTTAGTGGCCTTTCCAGGCCACATTACTTCGTTCGAGAAGAATAGAGGGCGCGGTTCGATTCGGGTTCGCTCGGTTCACAGAAAAATCCAAACTGGATGCGACGGGCACAAGAGATGAGATTCGTCTGCGGGTGAGTTTATTGCACGAAAAACAAACTTTTTCGCATTTCACTCTGGGCCGCTCAGCACGATCGGCAGCGGATCGCCCTCGGCCACAAAGTTCATGGAGATCGAGTTGACGCAGTGGCGAGTATTCTTGGGCGTCATTTGCTCACCCAGAAAGACGTGTCCCAGGTGGCCGTCGCAATTGGCGCAGACGATCTCGGTGCGGCGACCGTCAGCATCGACATGTCGCGTCACCGCGTCGGCGATCTCATCGTCGAAACTCGGCCACCCGCATCGGCTCTCGAATTTATCGCTCGACCGATAGAGGGGCGCATTGCATTGGCGGCATACAAACGTGCCCGGCTCTTTGAGATCCGTATACTCGCCCGCATAAGGCCGCTCGGTCCCTTTGTCGACAATCACACGCCGCTCCTCGGGAGTGAGCGGGTTGAGTTCCTCGGGTTGGTTCATTCGTCTGACGCCCCTTCGTTCGGTGAAGCCCATGTTGAAGTGCTTCCGCGATAGACTATCACAATCTCTGCTGCCCAAACGTTCGGGCACGACGGCCAAAGACGTTCGGGCTAAAACGTTCCTGGGGCGTTGCCGCGCGCGCGTCGGGCTGGTGTGCGACGCCGTTCCGCTGGTATGCAGTGGTTCGTTTACACCAGCCCGCAGCGCAAGCAAGGGGCGGCGGCTGTATCGACGTTACGTCGAGTCCCTGGCGGTTGAAAACCCGTTGCGCAGCGATCCCTCGCTCGCGCGTCGGGCTGGTGTGCGGGCTGGTGTGCGACGCCGTTTCGCTGGTGTGCAGTGGTTCGTCTACACCAGCCCGCAGCGCAAGCGAGGGGCGGCGGCTGTATCGACGTTACGTCGCGATGCCTGGC
>JASMLW010000078.1 GCA_030748485.1 Pirellulaceae bacterium | reverse complement strand
GCGAGCGTCGGACATTGATGCACTCTTTCGAAAGGGCTAAAAGAACAGGGTTTTCTGATTCGGATTGGTTGGTAGCGGAGCTTTTTTGTGGCTGCGGTAGCTACGGGCACTATTGTGGCTTCGCTCGCTTTTGTGGCTTCGCTCGCTTTTGTGGCTACGCTCGCCAGAGCGTGGAATCGATTCACCACTTCGCAAGGTCATCCGCGATCCCCCACCGTCTGGCGACGGTAGCTACCGGACAAGGTCGTCCGCAATTCCCACCGTCTGGCGAACGTAGCGACAAAGCGAGCTGCGCTCGGTCCTCGTTCGTCCGCTCCCGTTGGTCGCTGGACTCGAGCGAGTCAAGGTCCCCCCCTGCGCCACAAGTGAAGCGCAAAGACCTCGAACAACATGGAGTGCTGTTTTTGACAATCAACTGCCAACTTCGGAGCGAGGGCGACAATTAAGGCTTGGCGGCGTACATTGGCTGGCTCGGCGCTGAGTTGAGCGGCAACTCACCCCCACCCTCACGCGGAACTGGATGAGAATTACGGCATGCAGATTTGGGTCGACGCGGACGCCTGCCCTCGCGAAATCAAGGAGCTGTTGTTCCGCGCGGCGAAGCGAACGGAAACCAAGTTGACGCTTGTCGCCAACCAGCCGCTGCCGACGCCGGGGTCCGAGTTCATCGACAGCTTGCTCGTGCAATCCGGAATGAACATGGCCGACCGGCGGATCGTCGAGTTGGTCGAGCCGGGCGACCTGGTAATCACGGCGGACATCCCCTTGGCTGCGGATGTGGTCGCCCAAGGCGGGCAAGCGCTCAACCCACGCGGCGAACTGTACACGGACAAGAACATTGGCGAGCGGCTGGCGGTGCGAGACCTGCTGGACGACCTGCGGGGCGGCGGGCAAATTACGGGCGGGCCGGCGAACTTCAACGCCAAGGATCGCCAAGCGTTCGCAAACCAACTCGACCGCTGGCTCACAGCAGCGAAACGCTGAATCAAACTCTTGACTACGCGACGGAACAGGCGACGGTAATGGACAACCAGGGATACGAGTGCTTCCATCTCGACGAAGTCGTCCGTTTGATTGCCCAGGCAACGGGTGTCCCCGAACGTCAAGTTCGCAGCGCAATCGAGTTGCTTGAAGACGGCAATACGCTGCCGTTCATCGCCCGCTACCGCAAGGAAGCGACCAACGGTCTCGACGAAACCTCTCTGCGGTCCGTCGCCGACGCGCTGGAGAAGGCGCATGAGTTGGCTCGCCGCAAGACGACGATCCTCAAGTCGATCGACCAGCAGGGAGAGCTCTCCGAGCAGCTCCGGAGACAGATCGAACAGTGCCGGGACAAGCATGCGCTGGAAGACCTCTACCTGCCCTTCAAACCCAAACGCAAGACGCGGGCGTCGGCGGCGCGAGAACGAGGGCTCCAGCCGCTGGCCGACCTGTTGCTCGCGCAACAGCCGCTGCAGGGGTCGCGGTCCGACGTACTAAGGCCGTACGTAAGTCCGGAGAATGACGTTCCCGACGAGTCGACGGCGCTGCAAGGCGCATGCGATATCGTCGCCGAACACTGGTCGGAAAATGTGGAAACGCGACGCTGGCTGGCCGATCAAGTGCGAGACTTTGGCCGCGTCTACTCGCAAGTGAAGCGCGGGAAGAAGGAGGCGGCGGCCAAGTTCGAAATGTACTTCGACCATCACGAGCCGCTCGGTCGAGTCCCATCTCACCGCTTGCTGGCGATGAAGCGCGGGGAGGCCGAGGGACTGCTGCGAGTGGGCGTGGCGCTGAATGACGAGTACGTGCTCCGCAAGCTCAAGCCGCGGCTCGCCCACAACCGCCAATTCCAGTTTCACCGCGAGCTGCTGGCGACGGCCACTGACTGCTACCAGCGACTGCTATTGCCGTCGATCGAATCGGCCGCGATGCAGGCGTTGAAGGAACGCGCGGACGACGAAGCGATACAGGTGTTCGCGCAGAATCTGCGAGATCTCCTGCTGGCTCCACCCGCTGGTCCTCAAGTGACGATGGGAATCGATCCGGGTTTTCGCACTGGCTGCAAGGTCGCCGTAGTCGACGGCACGGGCCGCTTTCTGGAAAGCCAGACTATCTACCCGACGCCGCCTCGCAATGACGTGGCCGCCGCATCGGCGACGCTTGCCGACTTGATCGAACGTCACTCAGTCCGCTTTATCGCCATCGGAAACGGCACGGCGTCGCGCGAGACGGACGCCTTCGTCGCGGACCTGCTCAAGGACGTCAACAGCGGCGGACCCGCGGATGTGGCCAAGGTGATGGTCAGCGAGTCGGGCGCCTCGATCTACTCGGCCAGTGAATTGGCGACCGAGGAGTACCCCGACCTCGACGTCACAGTGCGCGGCGCGATCAGCATCGCTCATCGGCTGCAAGATCCGCTTGCCGAGTTGGTGAAGATCGATCCCAAGTCGATTGGCGTCGGGCAATATCAGCACGATGTGAATCAGAATCTGCTCCGCCGCAGTCTCGACCGCGAAGTCGAGTCGTGCGTCAATTCGGTCGGCGTCGACTTGAACATGGCCAGCGGATCGTTGCTGTCGCATGTCGCCGGCATTGGGCCGAAGCTGGCGGCCGGAATCGTCGCGCATCGCGACCAGCACGGGAGTTTCAAGACTCGAAAGCAGTTGCTGGACGTGCCCAAGCTGGGCGGCAAGGCCTTTGAGCAGGCGGCCGGGTTCTTGCGGATTCGCGACGGCGGGCAGCCATTGGACAACTCGGCTGTCCATCCCGAGCGCTACCCCGTGGTGGAACGGATGGCCCGGGCGCTCGGCGTCGCCTCCAGCAATCTGGTCGGCAACACCGGATTGGCGGCGAAACTGAACGCCGACGACTTTGTCAGCCCCGAGTGCGGCAGGCCCACAATCGACGACATCCTCGAAGAGTTGTCGAAGCCCGGCCGCGACCCGCGCAGCCAGTTCCAGATGGCGACCTTCGCCGAAGGGGTTGATGAGATCTCCGACTTGAAAGTGGGCATGATCTTGGAAGGTGTTATTACCAACGTCACCAAGTTCGGCGCCTTCATCGATCTGGGAGTTCACCAGGACGGACTGATCCACATCTCCGAGCTCGCCAACGAGTACGTTCAAGCGCCGAGCGATGTCGTCTCGGTCGGCGATGTCGTGCGGGTCAAAGTGCTCGACGTCGACCTCGACCGCCGCCGCATCGCCGTCTCGCGGAAGCAAGCGTAGCAACCGCGGTCAAACATCCGAGCTGAATCCCCTGCAGTTGGAAACCGTTTGAAGGTTGCTGGTAGACTAGGAGACAATTCCCCGTCGCACCGGAGCGGACAACCATGCACTCCTTCATTCGATTCGGTCGTGTTTCGCTGATCGCTATCGGCGTCATCGCGGCGGCGTGCGTCGAGGATTCGTTGGCCGCCGATGGAGCGGAAGGCGACAAGATCGACTTCAACCGCGACGTGCGGCCGATTCTGTCCAACGCCTGCTTCAAGTGCCACGGTCCGGACGCCCGCCAACGTCAAGCCGATCTCCGCCTCGACCGCCAGGCCGACGCGTTCGGGAAACGCGATGGGCGAGCGGCGATTGCGCCGACGCTGCTCAAGGAGAGCGAGGCCTATCTGAGGATCACTTCAACGGACGCCGATTTGCGGATGCCGCCCCCCGACTCGGGGCGCAACTTGACGAAGGACCAGATCGCAACGCTGTCGAGTTGGATCGAACAGGGGGCTCCGTGGCAAGACCATTGGGCCTTTGCGCCGCCGCGCAGATGGCGGACGCCGGCGGTTCTGAACAACGCATGGCCGCGAAGTGCGATCGACCATTTCGTGCTCGCGCGGCTTGAAGCCGAAGGGCTCGGCCCGTCTCCTCCCGCGACAAGACGGGCGCTGATCCGCCGAGCGTCTCTCGACCTGACGGGAATTCCGCCCACGCCCGCTGAAGTCGACGCGTTTCTGAACGACTCAGATCCCCACGCCTTTGACCGAGTGGTCGATCGCCTGCTCTCCTCGCCCCGCTACGGTGAGCGAATGGCGCTCGAGTGGCTCGACGCGGCCCGCTACGCCGACACGCACGGCTATCACGAAGACTACCACCGCGAAATGTGGCCGTGGCGCGATTGGGTGATCAGTGCTTTCAACTCCAACATGCCGTTCGATCAATTCACGATCGAACAGCTGGCCGGCGACTTGTTGCCGAACGCCACAAACGACCAGATTGTGGCGACGGGCTTCAACCGGAATCACGGCGTTACGGCGTCGGGCATCTCGGAGGAGTACCGAGTCGCGTACGTGCTCGATCGTGTCAGGACCACCGCCACGGTATGGTTGGGACTGACGATGCACTGCGCTCAGTGCCACGATCACAAGTACGATCCAATATCGCAAACGGAGTTCTATCGATTCTTCGCCTATTTCAATTCGATCACCGACAAGGGCGTCGAAAACCGATCGGGCAATGTCGACCCGCTCGTTCGAGTCAATTCACCGGCGCTTGACGCTCGTTGGAACGAGCTAAAAGAAGGCATCGCGGCGACCCGCGCCGCGCTCGAACTCCGCAAGTCGTCGGCCGCTGACGCGCTCGATAAGTGGGAGCGGGGACTTGTCAAAGCGGGCCAAGGGAAGCGAGTCGATCCGCCGAGCGGCGTCGTCTTCCACTACCCGCTCGACTCAACCGACGGTGACGAGATCTCCAATCGTGTTGGCGAGCGTGGCGCCGGCAAGCTGGTGGGCGAGACAAGCTGGACGGAAGATCGGCCAGGCGGTGCCTTGCAGCTCGCCGGGAAAGGGTACATCGACCTCGGTGACGTCGCCGGTTTCGCCCGCGAAGATGCCTTCTCGTACGGAGCCTGGATCGCGCCCCAGAGCAGTGGAGCCGTGATCGCTCGGATGGACGACGCCGACAGCTATCGAGGTTGGGACCTCTACCTGGCCGGCACGCAAATCGAAGCGCACGTCATCCACCGCTGGCCGGCCAACGCCATTCACGCGCGGACGAAAAAACACCTCAAGCGAGGTGAATGGATACACGCTTTCGTGACATACGACGGTTCGAGCAAGGCTGCTGGACTTCGCATCTACCTGAACGGTGAGCCTCAGGATCTGGATGTCACTCAAGACGGACTGTCGGCGACGATCAAGACGTCGAAGCCTTTGCACATTGGCCGGCGGAATCCGTCGGGTTACTTCACCGGCGCGATCGACGACGTCCGCATCTACGGACGCCAACTCTCGGGCGGCGAAGTTGCGACACTCGCCAAAGCGAATCCCATCACTCCCATTCTGGCGATCGCCAAAGAGAAGCGCACGAAAACGCAACAGGCGGCGCTGCGAGATTACTATCTCGCTGAACACGATGATCAGTACCGACGATTGGCCGCGAAACTGCGAGAGCTTCAGGCCGCCGAGAAGGAGAACCGCGAACGGGCGGGCAAGTTGACGGTCATGGTGATGCAAGAGATGAAGGCTCCTCGCAAGACGTATGTGTTGAATCGAGGTCAGTACGATCAGCATGGAGAAATCGTGCGAGCCGGCACTCCGTCCGCGCTGCCGCCGCTGCCGCCGCAAGCCTCCGCCACGCGACTCGATCTGGCGCGGTGGTTGGTCGGCGCGGATCACCCGCTGACGGCGCGCGTCACGGTCAATCGCATTTGGCAGATGTTATTTGGCGTCGGAATCGTCAAAACGTCGGAGGACTTTGGAGCTCAAGGTGAACCGCCCAGTCATCCGCAGCTACTGGACTGGTTGGCGACGGAGTTTGCTCGCGACTGGGACGTGCGAAGGCTTGTCAAACTGATCGTCAGCTCGGCGACCTACCAGCAGTCGGCCAAGATGACGGCGGCGGGGATCGCCCGCGATCCCGACAATCGATTGCTCGGACGTGGTCCGCGATTTCGCCTGCCGGCCGAGTTGATTCGCGACAACGCGTTGGCCATTGGCGGTCTGCTGGTTGAGCAGGTGGGAGGTCCAAGCGTCAAGCCATACCAACCGGCAGGACTGTGGAAAGAGACGTCCAACCGCGGCTACGAGCAGGACCACGGAGCCAAGTTGTTCCGCCGCAGCCTGTACACGTACTGGAAACGATCGGTTCCGCCACCGAATATGTTCGCGATCGACGCGCCGACTCGCGAAACCTGTCTCGTCCGCAGACAGCGAACGAACACGCCGTTGATGGCGCTAGTGATGCTGAACGATCCGACGTTTGTAGAAGCCGCTCGAGGTCTCGCTGAACTCGGCATGGCGAAGGCGGCGACGACATCAGAACGCATCGATCTCATCTTCCGGCGAGCGACGAGTCGCCCGGCGGCAGCCGCCGAGCAAAGTGTGCTGTTCGACCTCTACCGCCGGCAGTTGCGAGTCTTCCAGAAGGACCCCGAGGCGGCCACCAAACTGTTGTCGGTGGGCGAATCGAAATCGAATGAGAGAATCGACGCGATCGAATTCGCCGCGCTGACCACTGTCGCGAGCGTTGTGTTGAACATGGACGAGACGATTACGAAGGAGTAATGATGAGTCCGCACGTCTCGATCGGAGTGAACCGTCGACTGTTCCACCAGACGGCTGGGTGCCTGGGGGCCGCCGCCTTGTCTTCACTCTGGAAGCGGGACGCCGTTGCCGACGAGCCGGACACTCAAGTCCACGGTGGACTCGACGGCCTCCCGCATTTCGCGCCCAAAGCCAAGCGAGTGATCTATCTATTTCAGTCGGGCGCGCCTTCGCACATCGATTTATTCGATCACAAACCGCAACTGAAAAAACACCACGGCTCGGAACTGCCTGACTCGGTTCGCCGCGGACAGCGCATCACCGAAATGACTCAGAGTCAGAAGAGCTTTCCTTGCGTATCGTCGATCTTCAAGTTTCGCCAGCACGGCGAGTGCGGCGCGTGGCTCAGTGAGATACTGCCGCACACGGGGTCGATCGCTGACGAGATCGCCATCGTCCGTTCGATCAACACCGAGGCCATCAATCACGACCCGGCGATCACGCTGATCAACACGGGCACGCAGCAATTGGGCAAGCCCAGCCTGGGATCGTGGCTGAGCTATGGGTTGGGAAGCGCTAGCCGCGACTTGCCCGCTTACATCGTGCTGATCTCGCAAGGCACGGGGCGGCCCGGCGGGCAGCCGTTGTTCTCGCGGCTGTGGAGCAGCGGATTCCTGCCGTCGAATCATCAGGGCGTACGTTTTCGCAGCGGCAGTGATCCCGTCTTGTTTCTTTCCGACCCGCCCGGCCTCGACAAGGCCAGCCGCCGCGCGATGCTCGACGGACTCGCTCAACTCAATCGACTCAAGGGCGAGTCGTTTGGCGATCCGGAGACTCGCACGCGAATCGCTCAATACGAAATGGCCTTTCGCATGCAAACGTCCGTCCCCGAACTGATGGATCTGTCCGACGAATCGAAGAGCACGTTTGAACTCTACGGTCCCAACTCAAGAAGGCCGGGCACCTTCGCGGCCAACTGCTTACTGGCTCGACGATTGGCCGAGCGGGGCGTTCGATTCATCCAACTGTTCCACCGCGGCTGGGACCAACACGGCAACCTCCCGAATCAGATTCGCGGACAGTGCGGCGATGTCGACCAGCCGGCAGCCGCGCTGATCAAGGATCTGAAGAAGCGGGGGATGTTGGACGAAACGCTTGTCGTCTGGGGCGGTGAATTTGGACGCACCGTCTACGCGCAGGGGAAACTAGCCGCGGACAACTACGGACGCGACCACCACGGGCGATGTTTCACTGTCTGGATGGCCGGTGGAGGAATCCGCGGTGGCGTTCAATACGGCAAAACCGACGACTACTGCTACAACATTGTCGAAGACCCCGTGCCGATCCGAGATCTCAACGCGACCATTCTCCACTGCCTGGGAATCGATCACGAGAGACTGACCTTTCCTTTCCAGGGGCTCGACCAGCGGCTCACCGGCGTGGAACAGGCAAACGTCGTCCGACCGCTGCTGGCCTGACACGTGCTTCCGAACGCGGCGGGGGTTTCTACGGCGCCGGAATCGTCGCGGGATCGATGATTTCGATTTGGTTGCCCGCTCCGAGGATGTTGATCACCGGCGCGCCGCCACCGGTCGTGTTTCCGTTGTTGTTGAGATTGCCGTTGTCGTCGTTGAAGAATCCGCCGAGACCGACCGTTCCGCCGATACGCAGGAAGCCGTTGGCATCGCGGTGCAGCTGGTAGCCGAGCGAGTCTTCGTTGCCGAAGATGTTGGCGCTGAGAACGGCGCCCGCGTTTGCGCCGAACAGGAACCCGCTTTGAGCGCCGTTGCCGACAAACATGTTGTTCAGCACAGTGGCGTTCATGACATTGACGCCCGTCACCTGCAGTTGTAAACCGGCCCCCGCCGCGCCGGTAACTGCGACGTCCTGAATCAGCACGTTGCCGGCGTCCACACCGACAACTCCCGATCCGGCCGGCGTGACCACGGAGAAGCCGGAGACAACCGAGTTCAGTCCCAGGGTAATCGCGTCGCCTGGAGCATTCAGGATGACCGGGGCGTTCGTTCCCCCCGTCGCCGCGGGCAACACCACCGCGCCGAGTTGGTCGGTTGCGATCGAGAACGGGATCGTCTCGCCGACAAACCGCTGATTGGCTCCCACCATGAACGCTTCGCCATTGAACACCGAATCGGCGTGAACGAACACAACGTCCGCGGGCGAGCCGGCCGCATCGCCCAGCGTGCCGAACGGATCGTTGAGCAACCCCGAACCACCGGGGCCGGCGTCGTTCACATGAGCGACTGTGATCGGCATGCCGCCGTTGGTCAGCGTCTGTGTCGACACGACCGCCGTCGATGTACCTTGCGGCGCCATGTCTCGCCGCACCAGCGGTTCGGCCATGCGCGTGCCGACGTTGTAGGTGGGCGAGACCGAACCACCCGAGCCGCCACCGAAGAAGTAGGTCGCCGTGAAACCGACGTTGGTCCCAAACATCGGATCGTCGCTCACGTTGACACTCATCGCCAGCGAATCCGTCAGGTAGCCGCGGACGCCGGCCATGCCGCCGTCGACGCGTTGGCCGCCGCCTTGAAACTGGTACCAACCTCCGAACGCCCACAAG
>JASMLW010000077.1 GCA_030748485.1 Pirellulaceae bacterium | reverse complement strand
ATTTTGCAGTCCGCGGAGGCAGAGTTGCTGTTTCCCCTCGTCTCCCATAATGGAGACGTTGACTGTGGCCTGCTGCATGTCGGCGGAGACTTCGACGTGCGTCACCGTCACGTTGGCCACGCGCGGATCACTGATCTCGGTGAGGATCGCCCAGCTGACGACCTCCCGAATGGCAGCCGCCGCTTTGAGGGCTCGACGCGAACTCATCGATTACTTCCGTCAGGTGCGGGCGAGGTTAGAGGGTTCGAGCGACTTCTTCGATCTTGTACGCTTCGAGGACATCATCCTTTTTGACATCGTCAAAGCCCTGCAGCCGAATGCCGCACTCCATGCCTCTCTGCACCGTTTTGACATCGTCCTTCTCGCGACGCAGCGACGCCATGTCGTACTCGCCGATCAACCGATTGTCGCGGAATACTCGCAGACGACAGCCGCGCTCGATGTTGCCCGAGATCGCGTAGCAGCCGGCGACGGAACCGACGCGGCTGATCGGGAAGACTTGCTTCACCAGCGCTCGACCCAATTCGACAACGCGCTCTTCCGGCTTCAACTTGCCTTCGAGCGTGGCTCGGATGTCGTCCGTCACTTTGTAGATGATGTCGTAGCGGCGGATTTCCACCTGGCGCTCGTCCGCTAGTTGACGAGCATTCTCTTCGGGGATGACGTTGAAGGCGATGATCACTGCCTGCGATGCGTCCGCCAGCGTGACATCGCCGACGGTAACGCCGCCGACGCCGGCTAACAGCACTTTGACTTCAATCTCGGGATGCTCGAGCTTCTCCAACTCCTTGAGTATCGCCTCGATCGTGCCCCGCACGTCGGCGCGAATGATCAGATTCAGAGAGACAACCTCGTCCGGTCGACCAAGCTTGCCCTCTTCGAGCAGTTCGACGAACTCGACAAAGCTGATCTTTACGCTGCGCGGCGCCAGACCTTCGTGACGAATCCGCTCCGCGCGTTGTTCGGTAATCTCCCGCGCCTTGGCGATTTCGTCGAGCACATAGAATGCTTCCCCGGCCTCGGGAGCGCTATCCAGACCTGTGATGTTGACCGGTGTGGACGGAGTCGCCGATTTGACTTTCTTGCGAGTCTGCAGAGTGTCGTACATCGCCTTGATGCGTCCGTGGGACGAGCCGCAAACGAGGATATCGCCGACGTTCAACGTACCCTTGTTGACCATCACTTTGGCGACGACGCCGCGGCGGCCCTCTTGCTCCGACTCGAGGCAAACGCCGACCGCGTTGCGGTCCGGGTTGGCTCTGTAGTCGTGCAGCTCGGCGATCGTCAAGAGTGTCTCGAGCAGGGTGTCCATTCCTTCGCCCGTAATCGCGCTGGTGCGGACGACTTCGACATCGCCGCCCCATTCGCTGGGCGTCAAATGGTGTTCGGTCATTTGCGTCATGACGCGGTTGATGTCGACGCCGGGCAAGTCGATCTTGTTGAGCGCCACGACGATCGGCACTTCGGCCGCCAGGGCGTGGCTGATCGCTTCTTCGGTCTGCGGCATGATGCCGTCGTCGGCGGCGATCACCAGAACGGCGATGTCGGTGACGTTGGCTCCCCGCGCCCGCATCTCGGTAAACGCCTCGTGGCCCGGCGTGTCGACAAAGGCGATCTCGCGGCCTTCGCCGTCGGTCGTTTTGTAGGCGCGGATATGTTGAGTGATTCCGCCCGCTTCACCCGACACGACATCGATGCCAATGATGCGGTCCAGCAGGGAGGTCTTGCCGTGGTCGACGTGGCCCAGGAAAGTGATGACCGGCGGCCGCGGCGCCAGCTGCGACTCGTCGTCCTCTTGTTGCAGAGGGGCGAGTAGTGAGTCCTCGAGCGAAGCGGCCGACTTGATCTCAATGCTGACCTCGAACTGCTCCGCCAGAATCTCGACCGTCTCTTCATCGATTGTCGAGTTGATATTGGCTGCGACGCCGAGCTTCATGAGGGCGCCGAGCACGGCGACCTGGTTGACCCCGATCGCTTGGCTCAAACTGCGCACCGTACAGGGCATTTCGACGATCAGATTCCCTTTGCGGGGGGCCGCCGTGTTTCTTCCCGTGCGGCGGAGTGTCGTGCGGCGCCGCCGGGGCGAATCGTCGTCGCCCACTCGCTTGGCCCGATGTCGTCGAGTCGATTGACGGTTTTGCCGGGTATTGGCCATGCCGGCCAATTTCGAATCTTCGTCGCCGCCTTCCTTGGTCTTGCCTCGTCGCTTCCCTTTCGAACTCGTCGTGTCCCCCCCGCGACCTGGCGAGGCGGAAGCGGGGGCGGCCGGGCTGGGTGACGGGGTGGCGGCGGGTTTCTTTTCCTTGTCGCGGCGCAAGTGCTCCAACGGCGCGCGGACACCGCGCTTGTGGCTCGTGATGGCGTCCTTGGGCAAGCGGATTTCGGGTTCTTGAGCCTTCGGCTCATCCGACTTCTTCTCGCCTGCCGCGGGCTGTTTCACATCGGGCATCTTGGCGATATTGATGACCGGCTGGCGCTTCGTCGGCACCTTTGGTTTCGCCGGCGGCGCTTCGACCGGCTCGTCGTCGGTCTTGGCCGCTGTGATGACTTTGATCTTGCTCTTACCGCTGCCGGGAGCAATGTAGTCGTCGCGCGAAATGGGTCCGGCTTCAGCTGCCTTGGCGTCCGCCTCAGGAGCCTTGCGCGCGGGCGCGGACCCGGAATCTGAAGAACTTGCCGAACCCGACGCGAGGTACGATTTGACCTTGGCCAACTCCTCGTCGTCGAGGCTGGCCAGCGCCGAACCCTTGCCGTGAATGCCTGCTTTCTTGCAGACAGTCACGAGTTCTTTACTGTCGATGCTTAGCTCTTTCGCCAGGGCGTAAATCCGAATCGGCACTCCCAGGCCTCCTCTTGGTGTTCGCGCGTGCCGCCACGCACGGCGCGCTTCGTGAATAACTATCGCATGTCCGCGTTCTCCTATGCTGGCGTCGCGGATTTTGCTTCTATCTCGCCAGACCATTCGCCGCCAATCGGCGAACGAGATCAGGCGGGGTCCTCCGTTGTGTCCGTATCGCCCGACGTCTCATCGTCGGCGCCGGCATCCTCGCCAGCGTTATCTTCACTCGCGGTCTCTTCCACCGCGCTTTCGTCATTTTCCGCCGCGCTGATTTCGGCGATTTGCTCTGCAGCGTCCTCGTCAGCGGCCGATTCCCCGCTCTCCGCATCCCCACCGCCATCAGTCGGCTCGGGGGCGTCATCAGTAGCAGTAGTAGTAGCAGTTTCGGGGTCGGTTTCCTCGGGGGCCTCCTCTGCCGCCGCCGCCGCTTGCGCCGCCGCCTGAGCCGCCTGTTCAGCCGCCAGCC
>JASMLW010000076.1 GCA_030748485.1 Pirellulaceae bacterium | reverse complement strand
ACCGAATGGAAGTCGTCAAAGAGACCTACAGTGGCCGCGGCAGGCTTTACCTGCATGGCCTTGAGGCTGTACACGGTGAACTCGTTCCATCGAAACGGCGGGCGCCGCGGTTGCGAATTCAGTTTTACGGCGACTCGAATCTCGCCGGTTACTCGCTCGAGCACGAAAGGAACAAACGCGGCGCAGCCTATTCCGGTTGCCATTTCACTTTCGCGGGAATTGCCTCAAGGTTGCTCGACGCTGAGTACCAGAATATTTCCGTCAGCGGAGCTACGATCCTTGGCCGCCACAACTCGGTGATGTCGTTTTTCGACAAGATGGATTTCTACGAAGACGAACCGAAGTGGCAATTCGGGAGATTCCCAGCTGACGTCTGTGTCGTCAACATTGGAGCCAACAATGTGAATCGAAACGGCAAGGAAGAAATCCAGCGTGATTACTTGGCGCTGCTTCGAAAGCTTCGCCAGGCACATCCCGCAGCCCACATCGTTGTGATGAACGGCTATGGCTGGGATCGCGACGAAACCGCGAACTACACGCATGAAGTGGTGCGCAAGTCCGCAGACAAGAGAATGTCACGGGTCGTTTTTCCCTGGCTCTTCAATGAATGGCATGGCTGCGAGTACGACCACGCCGGGATGGCAAGAGTTCTGGCCGAGCATCTCACTACGGTCAATCCAGCGTGGCGCGCGGTTCGCGCCATGGATGTGATGGACGGCTTCGGCCGAGAGGGAGACGTGGCCAACGGCAGCTTTGAATTCGCGGCCCCGTTTGGCGGTTTCGGCTGGCGATATTTTCAAGCGGGGGCCGTTCGAGTTCACGCTCCGAATGAAAGCCCCTCGGGAGAATGGTTCTTGCGGCTTCCGGAAAACTGTCAGGTACACCAGCCCAATCCGGCAGAGAAGTCGAAAAGGTATACGTATCGCCTGAAATTACGCTCACCGAATTCGGGTGAAGCAAAGATCCGAATTGAATTTCGAGATCAGCAATTTCGCAACGAAATAGAAGGCGCCTCAAGAGAGTTCGTCTTCAAGCCGGGCTTGAATTGGCGAGAATACTCGGTCAGCGCCAATTCACCAGACGGCACGGGAGATAAGTCGCGAGACGCATGGCAGATCATCGTGCGAATGATCTCGAATGCTGGAACAGTAGAATGCGACAACGTGCGGCTAACCGCGGCAACGAGATGATGCCCGGCGGCGTCCAGCACCGCTAGACGGTCGCGGCCAGATCCGCGTTGGGGCGTTGGTTGGCGACCAACCTGGTCGAGTCCTCCTGCTCTCTGATTGTTCAGGAGGGCGCGATTTCACATTCCGTATTCCACCCGGGGCCAAATCGTCTGCTGAGTTGTGGAGGCGGAACGCTTGACTGGGACTTGGAACTGATCGCGTTTATGATAACCGGTTAAAGCATCGTGGAACGAGAAAGCACCGCCGAGAAGAGCGGAGCAAACGCGCCCTGAATCGCTCGTCGCAAGAACAAAAATCAAACATAGGATTGGTTTCCGCGCCAGCAGCCGATGGCAAGGCCTGGTTCGCGCCTCAGTGAGTGCAAGATGGTTGCTCGTACCTTGGTCTCGATGGTTGCGTCTTTCGTTTCGACTGGGTGGTTTTCAACTTGCTACGCCGCCGACGCGAATCGTCTGCCGAATATTGTGCTGATCTACATCGACAATGTCGGATACGGCGACATCGGCTGCTATGGGAACCCTGTCATTCGCACACCTCACATCGATCGGCTGGCCCGGGATGGCGTGCGGTGCACGGACTTCTATGTTGTGACGTCTTCCTGCACGCCTTCGCGCGGCGCGCTGCTGACTGGGCGCTATCCACTGCGCAACGGCCTGACTCATCAGCTCAGCCGCGACGAGAACTGGATCGGCGAGGGCCTGCCGCACTCGGAGAGGATCTTACCCCAGTTCCTCAAGCATGCGGGCTATGCGACCGGTTGTTTTGGCAAGTGGAACATCGGTTTCGCGAAAGGGAGCCGTCCGACGGACCGAGGGTTCGACGAATTCCTTGGTTGCCGATCGGGAAACATCGACTACTACACCCACGTCTACAACGGACGGGAAGACCTTTATCGCGGGACGGAACCAGTCGACATCGCGGGCTACAGCACGGAGTTGTTCGCCGACGCGGCTTGCCAATTCATTCGGCGTCATTGCCGGCGGCCGTTTTTGGCCTACGTTCCGTTCAATGCGGCACATATACCAAATCCCAAGAACAAAGCGTCTGGCGCGGCGACGGTTTGGCAGGCGCCGGCGAAGTACTTTGAGCAGTACGGCTATGCCGGTGATTCGGCGGATCCAACGGAAGGATATCACGCAGTGATGACCGCACTCGATGCGGGCATCGGGAGGATTGTGGACCAGATCGACAAACTTGGACTGCGCGAGCACACCATTGTCGTGATGGCCTCGGATAATGGCGCGTCCATCCGCGAGAACCTGGTGCTGGAGACTGGTAGTAATTCGCCCTTTCGCGGCGGACGCACCGAAACCTACGAGGGCGGGATTCGCACGGCATGCATTGTCCGTTGGCCCCAACAGTTCCCAGCCGGGACCATCTGTCGCGAGCCTGTCGCCAACATCGACCTGCTTCCGATGATCCTCAGCGCGGCGGGCCTCTCAGCTCCCGAGAATCTCGAACTTGACGGTCGCGACCCCACGGCAACACTGGCTGGCAAAGCAAGATCGCCGCACGAGTATCTGTTTTTCGAGTTTCGCGATTGGAGCGCCGTCCGCAGTGGCCGGTGGAAGATTGTCCGTTCCCGGTCGGACGCCGCCTTTGAACTGTACGACCTGATGACCGATTGGAGCGAGACTCGCGATATGGCGAAACAGCAACCGGAGATCGCCGGCCGACTGACCCGAGCTTTCGAGACGTGGCGGGAACAGTTTCCGGGGGACAGCGAAACAAAAGAGTAACCTGGCATGGGGCTTTCCGCATTCGTTGACCGGAGTCGCGTCCACAATTGAAGGCGGTCTCCCCGCAATGATGTTTCTTTCTCCGCTCGCTAGTTCCTTTACCTCACCGAGCAACACAGATGGCCCTCCGCCCAAGGGCCAACCGAGCTGAGTTCAATCGACGGAAAAAGGTAACGCCCGATAAAGATTCGCCCCATGGCTATCCGGCTGCAAGCGACGCGCTAAAACGCGATCCGCAGCGGTGAGTCATTTGCCGTCGCTTGTCATCGCGTACGGGAGGTCGAATTGGTGCCGCTTGGCGTCCGCGACGATCGACGTTGCTTGTGTGAGTTGGCTGTTTAGGGGATTCCACGTGCGGACTTCGATCCGATTGGCTTGGGGCACAAAGCGCATCACGCGGAGACCGTTCACGCCATAGTCCGAGAGCAACTCGTGGACGGTATTGCCGTGTTCGCCGCGCGATAATTGTCGCAGCGATTGCGTGCGGCTCTGATCGCCGCAGCAAATCATGAACACGTTGCGGTATCGTCGAAAGCACTTGTCCCACATCTGCTGTGGCGAGTTGCCGCGTTCGCCATGGCACTTCTTCCAGGTCATACGACCTTTAGGAGCATCGAAATAGTCGCGCGCGCTCTGCGGGGCGTCTCGCGGTCCGAGTCCCATGTGCGTCGTGATGATCGCTCTTCGATCGGAGTGTTTTTGGAGCACATCGCCGGCC
>JASMLW010000075.1 GCA_030748485.1 Pirellulaceae bacterium | reverse complement strand
AGGTGTCGCAGATGGTGATTGAGAAAGCCAAGCGGATGGTCGAGTACGGCGTCGACGTCGTCATCTTCCTCGACTCGATTACCCGGCTGGCTCGCGCCTGGAACTCCGAATGCCAGTCCTCCGGCAAGATTCTGTCCGGCGGTTTGGACGCCAACGCTCTGCAGCAGCCAAAGCGATTCTTCGGGTCCGCTCGGAAGTTGGAAGAGGGTGGGTCACTGACGATTCTCGCCACCGCCCTGATCGACACCGGCAGCAAGATGGACGAGGTGATCTTTGAAGAATTCAAGGGAACCGGCAACTTGGAAATCGTGCTCGACCGACGTCTCGTCGACAAACGCATCTGGCCGGCGATCGATATCAATCGCAGCGGCACGCGCCGCGAAGAGATGCTGATGGACCCGGAAGAGCATCGGCGAGTCTGCGTGCTGCGGAGAGTGTTGTCCGATATGAGCCCACCCGAGGCGATGGAACTGCTCGTCTCGCGTCTCGACAAAACAAAAACAAACGCCGAATTCCTGATGAACATGAATCCGGACTAGCCGCCGTCACACTTCCGGCCGCCGTCACACTTCCGGCCGCCGGCCGGAAGTGGACGGAATGACTAAGGACTAATGTCTAATGACTAACGAATGTCGAATGTCGAATGCCCAGATCAGGTTTCATCGTCCCCAGCCATTCCCTAGCTAGCCTGTCCTTAGTCCTCTAGTCATTCATTAGTCATTAGACATTAGTCCTTAGTCATTCCCCATCCCCCCCCATGCCGAACGAAATCACTGGCGCCTTGAACGTTGCGGAGAGTCGATTCGCGATCGTCGTGTCGAATTACAACGAGTCGATCACGGGGAGTCTCTTGGCGGGCGCGTTGGAGACGTTGGCGACGGCGGGCGTGGCGGACGACCGCATCGACGTGGCTCGCGTACCGGGCGCTTGGGAGTTGCCCTTGCCGGCTCAAGTTCTGGCCGCCTCGGGACGCTACCAAGCAGTTCTCTGTCTCGGCGCTGTGATTCGCGGCGAGACGACTCACGACCAGCACATCAACCGGCAGGTCAGCCTCAGCTTGGGACGTATTTCTCTGGAGACCGGCGTTCCGGTCTCGTTCGGATTGTTGACGTGCAATTCGCTCGACCAGGCGATTCATCGGGCCGGCGGAAATGTCGGCAACAAGGGATGCGAGTGCGCTGCGGCCGCGTTGGAGATGGCCGGATTGATGCAGCGATTGCGGGATGATTCATCCTGAGTTGTCCACGAACCCAACAACCGGCGACGCGGCTGGACGGCGACAACGTATAATGTCCCGTTCCCACCCGCCCACTGGCCGCCACGCGGAAACCGCCACACTATGTCACGCCGTCGTCGCGCTCGAGAAGTTTGCCTGCAACTGCTCTACGAGGAAGACGTCAACCCCGAGTTGGCCGACACCTACGTCGCGCGGTTTCTGCACGAGCGACTGCTGGGCGATGAATCGACGATCGAATTCGCGCGAGCTCTGTTTTCAGGTGTGCGGTCGCATCGCGAGGCTATTAACGGCGAGTTAGGGGTGGCCGACAACTGGAGTTTGGAGCGGATGGCGGTCATCGACCGCAACATCATTCGGCTCGGCGTCTATGAGTTGCTCTACACACCCACACCGGGCCGGGTGGTGATCAACGAGGCGGTCGAGCTGGCCAAGCGGTTCGGCGGCGAGAATTCAGGCCCCTTTGTCAATGGAGTTCTAGACCGTATCTTCCAAGACCAGCCAGGCGACGACTCGCATTGAGTCTCAGATTGAGTTGCTGCGGAACGCGCCGATCGACAACAACTGGCTCGGCCCAATCGATCGCGCTGGACCCGCGCTGGACCCGCGCTGGACCCGCGTTGGGACGATTGCCGCTCGCGAGTACAATGCGGCTTCCTCGACGCTCGACCGCATGGCCTCAACGCGACCTCGAAGTCGCCTCGACGTCCCCTTGGGTCCGCGCCGAGCGACAATTAGCAGCGACAATTAGCAGATAAGCAGACGAACCATGGGATTGCTCGATCGATTTCGCAAAGAAGACGCGGCCGATACGGATTCGGCGGCTGGGGCGGCGGACGCTCCGGCCGAGGCTCCGTCGACAGGTGAATCGGACGAGCCGGCGAAGCGAGGATTATTTGCTCGACTGCGGAGCGGGCTGCAGAAGACGTCCGATCTGTTGCGGACGGATGTCCGCGACCTCTTGAAGAAGGAAGGCGACATTGTCGACGACGCGTTCCTCACCCGGCTCTACGCCATCTTGGTGAAGACCGACATGGGGAACGCGGCCGCCACCGCCATCCGCGACGAGGTGTTGGCGCGACACCGAGCTCGCAAGGTTCACATGGAGGAGATCCTGGCGACGATCAGAGACAAGTTCCGCGAGCTGCTGGCTCAAGCTCCCGGGGGCGATGCGGAAAGCCCATTGGAGCTCGCCCCCTCGGCTCCCACCGTCGTGGTGGTCGTCGGCGTCAACGGGTCGGGAAAGACGACATCGATCGCCAAACTGACCAACCTGTTCGTCAAGCAGGGGAAGAAGGTCGTGCTGGGCGCGGGCGATACGTTTCGCGCCGCGGCGGTCGAGCAGTTGACGATTTGGGCGGACCGCTTGGATTGCGAAATCGTCAAGGCCGAGCAGGGATCCGATCCGGCCAGCGTCGCTCATCGCGCCGTGGCGGTCGCCTGTGAGACGGGGGCCGACATCTGCATTGTCGATACGGCGGGACGCTTGCAGACGCAGTCCAATCTGATGGATCAACTAACCAAGATTCGCCGCGTGATGAGCAAGCAGGTGGCCGAGGCTCCGCACGAAGTCCTCCTGGTGCTCGACGCCACGGCCGGCCAAAACGCGATCAGCCAGGCCCGCGGATTCTCGGACGCCGCCAATTGCACTGGCATCATCCTCGCCAAACTGGACGGCACGGCGAAGGGCGGCGTCATCATTCCGATTCGCCAGCAGTTCGATCTTCCCGTCAAGTACGTCGGCTTGGGCGAGACAGCCGACGACCTGGATGTCTTCAACGTCGATCGATTTCTCGACGCGCTCTTCGACTAGCCAGTTGCTCGACGCAAAAAAAATCCGCCCTCACTTGCGCGAGGGCGGATTTGAATTGACCGTTGGCGGCGCGAATGCTCAGAAGACGATAATCGCATCCACGGCCGCTGTGAATTGCTCGTTCTTGGTGCCGTCGTCGAAGGGCATCGGCCCTGCGCCTTCGTACCAATCCCAGCGGATCTCTGGTCGAACCATCAAGTTCGAGCACGGGGTCCAGTTCAGGCCGACGCTCATTTCGTAGAAGTTGCCCGAGTTGCCGCCGGCGTAGGGGTTGCCAGCTCGAACGCCCGCCACTCGCGTGCCGTCGTCGTCGCGGAACCACTCGAACCGAGCACCGACCTTGTAGCAATCGTTGAGCGTGTAGAAGAGGTATTGGTTGATCCCGTACCACTCGGCGTCGGCGTTGGCGCCCAGCGCGTTCGAGTGGCGACCAGCGTCGTGCTGCAAGACGTATTGCGTACGATCGCTCACGTCGTACGTAAATACCAGGCTGTACATATTGCGGCTGTGGAACGTGCCGGGCATGACCAAGCTCTCTTCGGTATCCGAGATGATCGTGAACGCGATCGAGTAGATACCGTGGTCGGGGGTGTAGATCATCCCGCCCAAAAAGCCCATGCGGTCAGTGACGCCGTCAAAGCGATCCCAGCCGTTGACGATTCCAGCCATGAAATCGAGGTTGCAGCTGTAGTCCCAAGTCGCCAAGGCGCCCGTGTGGGTGAACGGCTCGCCGTATTGCATCGTGTAGGCGTGGGAGTAGAAGAAGTTCTGCGGAGCCATGACGCTTTCATAACCAATGATGGTGTAGAAGCGGCCGAGCTTGAGATTGATGTCGTCTCGCTGAACTTCGACGTACGCTTGCGGCATCGCCAAGCCGTAATGGCTGCGATTATTCCACTTGGGAGCGCCGGCTTGGGTCGTTTCCCAACCGATTTCCTGAGTGAAGATGTAATCGGTGCCGAACAGCAGGTCGACTCGGGCGCCCCAATCCCAACCGCAACCGGAGTTGTCGATCGGATTCTCAATGACCGCGTAGAGCTGATTGACCTGAACTTCATCGCGATCGTTGAACGTCATTGGGCCGTTGTAGCGGCTGGCCGGATTGTCGGCGTTCGCGGTCGCTCCGACGGCGGCCCAGCCGGTGATGTTCCAGTTCCCGCAATTGGGGAATAGTCGCCACGGCTCGCAGAAGTCGCCACAGTCGCCCTTGCAACCTTTGGCGTTGTCGCATCCGCAACCGGCCTTGCCGCCGCCGATGACGTCGGGCAAGTCGCTGGGGGATGCTTGGACTTCGTGGTATTGATAGTTGTTGGCGGTAACGACTGCGCCATCTTGGGCGAGCACAGCGTTCGCCATGAACGCGCAGACCATTAGGCCCGCGAAGGCAAGCGAGATTCTCATGTCCGGTTTCTCCCTGAATGGACAGTGTAAAGGCGTGGCGATGCGCGGGCGGGCATCGCTCGAATGGTTGGGCGTCGGCTCTGGGCGATGAGCCAACGACAATGTTGGTCGGTGATCTTGGTTCTGCTATCGGCGCGGTTCTTTCTCTGAATTGACCAGAATAGTGGGACCAGAATCGAGATATTTCCCAGAAGGGGGCCACCTGCGCAAAGGGGTCCGATTTGGTTGAGGTTGCGGGGACAAACGGGGGGACAAACGGGGGGCGAGCACACTTCGAGACCAATTCGACCCGTCATCGAGCGACGCCGGGGGGCGTTGCAATGAGTGGCTGCTCAAGTTGCTTGCAATCGTGCATGCATCTCGCGCATGCGGCGAACGTCGCCGCCGCGCGTCGAGTTTCTTGATGCGCGATAAGGCCTTGTCTTTCTGCGAGTTAGGCGGCGCCGTCGCAACGCCGCTGGGCGATTTGGCACGTCGGTTGCAAATAACGCAATCCACACAACTAGCGCAATTGTGTCACCCATCCTTCGACCTCACGCAAAGCCACGCCACTAAGGAATCACTCCCATGCACTCTTCGCGGTTCCCTTCCACCCTCACCGCACTCTTGTTATTTGGCTTGATCTGCGGCGCGAGCCAAATAGCGTTCGCGCAAGAAGCGACGACGGCGACGACGGCTGCGGCCGCAACGGCTCCCGCTGCAGCAGCAGAGGTCGCCGCTGAACCGGTTGCCGTCGCCAAAGCGGAGATCGACTACACCATCAACACACTTGTGATGTTCATCTGCGCCGTGTTGGTGTTCTTCATGCAGGCCGGTTTCGCCATGGTCGAAGTCGGACTCAACGCAGCCAAGAACGCCGTCAACATCCTCTTCAAAAACTTGATGGATCTGTCGGTGGGCGTCCTGCTGTTCTTGTTCATCGGCTTCGGCCTGATGTATCCCGGGGCCGACGCGGCAGGCGAGTGGTTTGGGTTTGGCGGAACGATGGTCACGCGCGATGGGACGGACGGCGAGTTGGCTAGTTACAGCTCGTCGGTCGACTTCTTGTTTCAAGCTGCGTTCGCCGCCGCCGCCGCCACGATTGTCTCCGGCTGCGTCGCCGGACGCATGAAATTTGGGGCCTACCTTGTCTACAGCGCTGTTCTGACGGGACTGATCTACCCGATTAGCGGGATGTGGAAATGGGGTGGAGGAGCGCTGGCCGAATGGGGCTTCGCCGATTTCGCCGGCTCGGTCGTCGTGCACGCAGTCGGTGGGTTCGCCGGACTGGCGGGTGCGATCGCCTTGGGAGCTCGCCTCGGTCGTTACTCAAAAGAAGGCAAGCCGCAACCCATGCCTGGACATAATCTGCCGCTGGCCGCCCTGGGCGTGTTCGTCCTCTGGATCGGTTGGTACGGCTTCAACGCGGGAAGCCAGTTGACCTACTCGGGCGCCGCCAACGCGGAACTGACGACGTCCATCGCGATGATGACGACGATCGCCGCCGCGGGCGGAGCGGTCGCCGCCATGTTGCTCGGCTGGGCTCTGTTCCGCAAACCGGACCTCACCATGGCGCTCAACGGAGCCCTCGCCGGACTCGTCGGCATCACGGCGAACTGCGACCAGGTCTCGCAGCTGTCGGCCCTGGCGATCGGCGGCGTCGCCGGTCTGCTCGTCGTCCTCGGCATCGTAGCGCTCGACAAGCTGCGAATCGATGATCCGGTCGGCGCCTTCCCTGTGCACGGCTTGTGCGGAGTCTGGGGAGGGATCGCGACTGGCATTTTCGGCACGGCGATTCCCGAGGGGATGAGCCGCTCGGGCTACGTCAGCGTTCAGGCGCTGTCGACGTTGATCATCTGCGTATGGGCGTTTTCGACAATGTCTGTCGTCTTTTACTCGCTCAAGGCGGTTGGCCTGCTGCGAGTTTCGGCTGAAGACGAAATGGCTGGGCTGGATATCAGCGAGCACGGGATGCACGCCTATCCGCCGCAGTGGATCGTCGACGGATTCTCGGGAGCACCCGTTGCCACCCCGGCCGCGAAGCCCGTTGCCGCCGGCAAGCCGGCGACCGAAGGCGCCTAGCCTTCACCACGCTCACTTTGGCTCTTGCCTGGGCCAGAAGGATACCCCACAAAAGGTCCGCATGGGTGGCCGCCTCACCCATGCGGACCGGGGTGTTTCTTGGAATGACTAGAGCGCATTTCAAAACCGATGTCTTGCCGTACGATGGCGTTCCAAGGCAGCCTTCCAAGGCCGTCGTTTCCCGAGGATTTCCAAAATCGACGGCCTTGGAAGGCCATCGTACAAGGTTTTGAAACCGCCTCTAGGTAAGATATGGGCTCGCGAGTGATTCCCATAACTCTCCATCCCGCAGAATCTGTCATTTTGAAATCGATCGACAAGTTGTTTTCCGCATCCGCCGCGGCAAACGCCGTTCTCCTGCTGTTGGCGTGGGCCGCCATCACCTTGGGCGTCGTGGGGGCGGTCCGCGCGGACGAGTTCCCGCCCGCGCCGGCGGGTACGTTCAGCCTCGTTGTGATTCCCGACACGCAGCACTACAAGATCAAGAAGAAGAAAGTCGACAACGACGCATTTGAGTCGTACGTGCGGTGGACCGTCAACAACTTGCGAAAACAGCGTGTGGCGTTCGTTTCGCACGTCGGCGACGTGGTCGACGTGAACGAGCGCAAGCAATGGGCGTTCGCGCGCCAGACCATGGACCTGCTTCATGGCCGCGTGCCCTACGGCATCTCGGTCGGCAATCACGACATGGCGGCTTCCGGCGACTCGTCGCTGTTCCAAGAAATGTTCGCAGCGTCGCGATTTGCACGATTTGACTGGTACGGCGGATACTATCGCAACCCGGACGGCGACTTCGCGCACTCGGGGAACAACGCCAACAGCTTTCAATTGTTCACGGCCGAAGGACTCGACTTTATTATCCTGCATCTTGAATGCAACGCGCCGGACGACGTGCTCGACTGGGCGGACGACATACTTGAAAGACATGCATTGCGCCGCGCGATCATCACAACGCACATGGGGCTGGGCCCGCGCGACAGGCCGAAGACGCCCGAGGACTTTTTTCAGTCGCCCAAGGGGCGCATGACATGGAAGAAGTGCCACGGCAAACGCGGCAACTCGCCGCAGAAGATGTGGGAAAAGTGCTTTCGCAAACACGCGAATCTGTTTTTGATCTGCTGCGGTGATCAGAGCCGGACGCAGACCATGCGACAGACGGCGCGAGGCGTTCAGGGGAACTTCGTGCACGAAGTGCTATCGGATTACGGCGAGCAGGGGATGCGAGTCATGCGGTTCGTCCCGGCGCGAAACCGCATCGAAGTCCGTACGTGGAACTCGCTGACGAATAAATTCTGCACGAGCACTGAGTTCGTGCCGCGACCGAGCGAGCATCAGTTCTCGCTGCTCTATAAAATGACAACCAGTCCGTAACTCGCACGAGGTTGAAAATGAATCGCACGACAATGACGCTGGCCTTGCTGACGGCCGCATTCCTCACAGCTCAGGCGAGTCGCGCGGCTGATTGGCCGACTTGGCGAGGCGACGCGGAACGCAGCGGCTATACGACTGATTCGCTGCCCGCCCAGTTGTCGATCGCCTGGTCCTACTACCCGCGCCATGCGCCGCAACCGGCTTGGCCGCGCGACGATCGGATGAGCTTCGATCGCGCTCAACATGTCGTAATCTCCGATGGCGTGGTCTGCTTCGGCAGTACGGTTGACGGCAAGGTGACGGCGCTCGATGCAAAGACGGGCGCAACGAAGTGGACGTTTTTCACTGGGGGCCCCGTGCGATTTGCTCCCACCGTTTGGAAGGACCGACTGTTTGTCGGCAGTGACGATGGGTTTCTCTACAGCCTGGAAGTCGCCACTGGAAAGCTGATCGGGCGATGGCGCGGCGGTCCGCGAGAGGACCGTGTGCTGGGCAACGCACAGATGGTATCGAAGTGGCCGGTGCGCGGCGGGCCCGTGCTGCGCGACGGCCTGATCTATTGGGGAGCCGGGATCTGGCAGTCGGAGGGAGTCTATCTCTACGCCATGAAGCCGGACACGGGCGAAGTTGTCTGGAAGAACGATCGATCCGGCGGACTCGTCATGCCACAACCGCACGGCGGAGCCAACGCCAAGAGCGGCGTTTCGGCGCAGGGGTATTTGCTGGCGAACGACGACCGCCTCTTCGTGACGACGGGCCGCGCCGTCCCCGCTTCATTTCGACGCGACACGGGCAAGTTCGAGTACTACCGCCTGCAGGAGAACACGCGGCGCGGCGGGACGACCGCTGTCTTGGCGGGCGACCTGATCTACAACGGCGGCTACGCCTATCGAACGAACGACGGGTCGCTGCTGGGCGATCGCATCTCTGGAGCCGTCGCCGCTCATCCGGGCGGAGTCGTGCACGGAGCCGCCGATCAGTTGCGTTCGCTCGAGGTCGTGATGAAAGACGCCCGCGACCGCAAGGGAAATCCGATCAAGGTGCCCGCCCACGTCGCTCGCTGGCAGATGAAAGTTCCCTCGGGCACGTCGCTGATCATCGCCGCCGACAAAGTCGTCTTCAGCAACGGTAAGCAGGTCGCCACCGTCGACCTCAAAACGGGCAAGTCCGTCTGGTCCGCCGACGTCGACGACACGGCGTATGGACTAGCGGTCTCCAACGGTCGTTTGTTGGTGAGTACGGCGAGCGGCGCGATTCATTGCTTTGCCGCTTCGGGAGACAAGCAGGCCGTCCACCGCGCTGCGAAAGCGAAGGCGGACGCGAACGCGAAGTTGGGAGCCGCTGCTGACGAGATTCTGCAACGCAGTGGAGTCAAACGCGGTTACTGTGTGGACCTCGGCTGTGGCGATGGTCGGTTGGCGCTGGAATTGGTGCGACGCTCGGATCTCTTCGTTGTCGCGATCGACGCCGATCCGGCCAATGTCGCCCGCGCCCGCCGACGCCTCGACGAAGCCGGCGTCTATGGATCGAGGGCGACGGTGCACCTGGGCGACCCCAGCCAGACGTTCTTTCCCAAGTATTTCGCCAACCTGGTTGTCTCCAACCAATCGATCTCCGACGGCGATAAGGGTCCCAGCGCAGCCGAGGTGCTGCGACTGCAACGGCCTTACGGTGGCGTGGCGTGTCTGGGAACAGCCGACGGCTCGCTGGCGGTGAAGGCGCGCGGCGCGCTGGAGGGAGCCGGCGATTGGACGCACCTCTATTCGAATCCGGCCAACACGCTCTGTTCGACCGACTCGATCAAGGGACCGCTGACGGCGGTTTGGTTCCGCGACATGGATCTCGATCTGCCGCAGCGCCACGGCCGCGGGCCCTCGCCGCTGTTCTCGCAGGGGCGGTTGTTCGCGGAAGGTGTGAATGAGCTGATCTGCGTCGACGCCTACAACGGGCTCCCCCTGTGGCGATTTGAACAGCAGGGAGTGCTGGACGCATACAACGCCGATCACCTGGCCGGCACAGCCGTCACGGGCAGCAACATCTGCATCGCCGGCGACAGTCTGTTCCTCCGCAACGGCGGCAAGTGTTTTCGTCTGGACACCAAAACAGGGAAGGTCACCAAGACCTACGATGCGCCGCCCACCGACGGCAAGCCTTCAACCTGGGGATACATCGCCTGCGAGAACGGCGTGCTGTTTGGCTCGACAGCCAACGAGCAGCACATCGTCCGCCACGCGTACATCCGCGCCGACGGGCACATGAAGCGGCAATTCTCCGAGTCGACTTCGCTATTCGCATTCGATGTCGAGTCGGGCAAGCTGCTTTGGCGGTACCAAGCGCAGCAGTCCATTCGGCACAACGCAATCGCCATCGGCGGCGGCCGCGTTCATCTGATCGACCGTCCGCTCGCCGTTGACGATTTGCTGGCGCGAGCTCCCAAGCGGCGCGGCGATCCACCCAAAAAACCGGCCGCCGGACACCCGCAAGGCCAGCTCGTCGCGCTCGACGTCCGCACCGGAAAACCTCAATGGGATGGCGATGAAGACGTCTTCGGCACGACGCTCGCATTCAGCGCCGAACACGAGATCTTGCTGATGTTCTACCAGCCGACTTCGTTTCGCTTGCCGTCGGAAGTTGGCGGACGAATCGCGGCCTTCAACGCTCGTACCGGCTACCGGCTGTGGGAGAAGAAAGTCAGCTACCGAACGCGTCCGCTAATCAACCAAGAGACGATCGTCGCCCACCCCTCGGCGCTCGACCTCATCTCCGGCGCCGACAAAGAAATCAAAGTCCCGAAATCCTACGGCTGTGGACAAGTATCCGGATCGCAGCACTTGCTGATGTTCCGCTCAGGGACGCTCGGCTACTACGACTTCTCGCGAGACGCTGGGACGGAAAACTACGGCGGAATCCGACCCGGCTGCTGGATCAATGCGCTGCCGGTCGGCGGTTTGGTCCTCGTCCCCGATGCGTCGTCCGGCTGCAGCTGCAGTTACCAAAACCGATCCTGGGTCGCGCTCGAAGGCAGCAACTGACGCCACCCCCGGAGCGCAGCAGCAAGAGCATCAAGCTTCGCTGCGGCCACACGGAGGTTTCCCCGGCGCTGGGTGCTGCGACGATTGAGTATGCGACGATGAGTATGCGACGATGAGTTCGCAACGGCGAGTCTTACCCGATGTGCTGGGCGTTTGTCGCGAGATTCACGATCGATGTGCGGTCGTGTTGATTGGCAGCGTGGCTCGCGGCGGCGAACGTCCGAACTCGGATATCGATCTGAACATCATCTTCCCTGGCGATGAGCTCCCGCAACAGACTCATCGCTACGTCGACGACGACAATCGCTGGCAGTTGCAACTCAAAGACGAGATTCGAGGGGTGAGGATCGACGTGGCGTGGGAGACCGAGAGCGAATTGATGCGCCACGTGACCGGCGACGATGTCATCCATTGCTGGCCATTCTCCAACGGCGTCATCTTGCACGACCCGTACGACATCGCGTCGCCCAGTTTGAAGATCGCCCAGCAGTGGTTCGCCGAGCGCCCCGAGATCGGCGCACGCATCGAGCAGCAGTACGACGACGCCAAGTCCAAACAACGGCAAAGACAACGTTCCGGTTGAATAGACTGGAGCGGCGTTTTGAGGAGAGACTACTCGGGGAATAGAGATTCGGGGACGAACAGAAGACGAATCACGCCCGCAAGCGACACGACCAGGACGGCGACGATCAGCGCCCACCGCGCGCTGTTGAATCTGCCGTCAGCGTAGTCCTGCTTCGATCGCCAGATGGACTCAGCATCGGCCGTCTGTGGCAGGTCTCGGCGATCAGTAATCCCGCGTCCTTCGCAACATGGGCATATCGTCTTGTACATGCAGCCAACAGCGACGAACAGCAAGAACCAGAAGGGGACACAGACAACAGTCCATCCCAACACGAGCGAGATCGGGAGCATCCACCAAGGGCATGCGAATTGAGTCACCGCCTTGCCAACGAAACCACAACTCGCACAGTGAATGCGTCTCACTGAATCGGAATCGTGAATCGCGGCGGCGGCGAAGGTCGGATCTGCGACGCCGTCCATGCTCGAACCGCAATGCCAGCAGACCTTGAAGCCGCCGGGAGCCGACTCACCGCAGCTGCAAGTCCACGGTCTCCATTGTCGCCCATCGCGCATCGTGTCGCTCGCGTCTGCTCCAGGATCAAAGCGGATCAAGGCGCCGCATGAAGACCTCGCGGCGCTCCTATTTGAACGGCAACCGGCCGCCCACGACAAGATGAGTTTGGTCGGCGGGCGTCACAAACGGGGCGAGCCACCGCTCGGCCGCCATGTGCCTGCTCTCGTTGGTCGTTCGAACCAGACCAGCGGATTCACGAGTCCTCGCCGCCGCGAGCGGCACGTCGCCAGCAGAGCAGGGAGTACCAGACGGAGAAGAAGAAAAGCGTGAGGTAGATGGCTCCGGGTATCTCGATCGAGATCGGCGCGGCCGTGTGGGCCTGTACACCCAACATGTCCGACCAGCGCGGGATCAACGGCCAGCAGACGATCGTCAGCGCGACCGCCAGGGCAATGCCGAAGTTGTCGGCGATGTGAATGCGGCGGGCGACAATGATCCGCCCCACCGCGAATGCGATGGGAAGACTGATCAGCAGACCCAACGCAACGTCCAGCGCGAGCGGCTGCGCCGCCGACACGCCGCCAGTTGAATGCACGACGCCGCTCACTTCCTCGACAACCTGGTACGTGTGACGGTAGGTCACCGGCCAGCCGTAATCCACATTCGTGTCGACGAGTCCGAGCGATGCGTCGCCCCACCCGGTGCGCGGGACAAATTGCAGCGCCAGAAAAACTCCGGCGGTGACGAAGTACAACAACAGGAACAAGATCCATGCGCGGAGCATCTTCACCACATCGCGATTGATCGGTCGTCTTTACGGATTCGATTGCAACTCAAGAACTCGTGCAGCAACAAGCTCACCCAACCTCCCGATTCAATCGCCCTTTGTGGCCGGCCGGTTCTGCAACACGTCGTTGATCTCAGCGATCCCCTTGGCGCTGACCGCGCCGCCTCCCACAAACAATATCTCGAGTTGCTCGAGGTCGTACAGTTGTTTCAGTCCATCGTCCGTCACATTAGTACCGACGATGCCGAGCGTACGGAGGTTGTGGAGTTTGGACAAATACTGGAGCCCTTCGTCGGACACACTCGTATTGTCGATGTGCAACATCCAGAGTTGAATGAGACCGGCGATCGATGACAATCCGCTGTCCGTGATCCGGCACTCGCCCAACTTGAGCACTTCCAAAGTTCGCAACTGCGACAAATGGGCGAGCCCTTCGTCGGAAATCCGCGAGCCCTCCAGCTCCAACTGCTTGATGCGAGACAAGCCAACTAGATGCCGCAATCCGGCCGAAGAAATCTGCGTGCCGTTGAGGTAGAGGTGAGTGAGTTTTGGCAATTCACCGACCAACTCGAGGTCGGCGTCGGTCACCGCCGTGCCGCTGAGATCAACGGCGCCAATGTACGACCTGCCCGGCTGTCCACCGGCGGCTCCCATGCCGCCCCACGTGACGCTCCCTCCCAACTGTTCAATCCGAACGGCGATGTCCGCTTCTCGCCGACTCTGCTGAAGTGGATAGCTGAGCCAACCGAACACGATGGCGATGGTTGTGAGAAGGACGAATGCGAGCGGCAAACCGAACTGCCGCCATCGACGTCGAGATGGCGTCGCCGCCGCTGATTGTTCGCCATCGCTCATCGTCACCAACCCGCGGACGGGCGCCAGCCAGTTTCCACCAGCGAAACCACGTGTGATTCCACGCGATTCCACGTGATTGGGATTCACCAATCAGAAGTTTGGCTGGGAATCGGAGAGTCGACAAGTGCCGGCGCCACACCACAAGGCACAATGAGCGTTTCAACGCGAGCAGCTAAAACACCCACGGACGGGCCTGTTTGATCAGCAGCTTTCCGTCCTTCGTCACCTTGAACTCGACCTCCATTGCGAACGGGTCATCCTCGCCCTTGCCGTACAACTTGAGAAAACGGCCGTGGATTCGAGCCAGGTACTTTCTCATTTCGG
Source organism: Pirellulaceae bacterium (assembly GCA_030748485.1). Classification (GTDB taxonomy): domain Bacteria; phylum Planctomycetota; class Planctomycetia; order Pirellulales; family Pirellulaceae; genus JASMLW01. The sequence continues at coordinate 8,883 of JASMLW010000075.1, read as the reverse complement.
CCAGGTGAGCGTCGCTCAACAGTTGCTCGTCGTCCTCGATCTGTGTTGAGCGGCGGACGATCTCGTGCCCGTCGCGCTCCCACCAGCCGAGCAGCACTTCTTCGGGCGAGGAACTCGCGCCCGGATTGGTGACGAGGTCTTCACCAGCCTGCGTGTTGATGTAGTAGTTGCCGACAGTGTCGTAGAGCACGTCGTCGGTGACGGCGACGCCGTTCGCCCGTTCGCCTTTGGTGTTCAACTGCAACAAGACACCCATCGCCGTCCGCCGATGATCGATTCGGTAGAATTCACGTTCTTCGTAGGCGCGATAATTCCACAGGCTGGCGAACACCTGCTTGATCGACTTGGAAAGGTCTCCTTCGGCGGGTCGGTGAGTGAATGAGTCGTAGAGACCGGCTCCGCTGAATCCCGGCAGATCTTCGTTGTTGGTGCTCGAGCGGCAGCGAATCGACGCGCCCGCCGGAAACACCTTTTGAACTCGCGTCAGCGCTTCGGTCATCCATTCGGGCATCGTCCCCTGCTCGATCTGAGATCGCAGATCGGCGAGTTGCTGTTGTTGCGAATCGCGGTCGGCGTTCTTGAATTGCGGACTGCCGAGCAACGCGTCGACGACTTTGTAAAAGCCGTTGTGCTTCATGAATTCGTCGTAGAAGTAGAACGGCACGCCGTGTCCCGCGGGCACCAAGCCAGTGGGAAAGCCGAATTGGCCCAACGTGGCGAGATTCGCTGTCTTGACGCCAAAGCTGGTTGAGTTCTCAAACTTGATCTCCGCCAATGGGCGAATCTTTTTCGCCGACAGATCGCGGACGGGAGTCTGGGGTTGGGCGGGCCTGAGGCTGGCGAAGTGTTTGTCGACTTCCGCTTTCGTGGCGGCGCGGATTGTGTATCCCCGCGGCGTCACTTTGTAGTGAACCAGCTTGCCGACGAACGAACTGATCTCCTTGCGCTCGAGAGCTCCACGGACGTAAGCGTTGGGGACCTTGTCCTGGACGGCTCGCAAGTTGACGTGCGACAGTGGCGTTTGCCGCACGGCGGAAATAACTCCCGCCACGCGCGGCATCTGGTTGGGCAGTGTCTTGCAGATCACGATGTCGCGCGGCGAAGGGCGAGTTTCGTTGTCCATGACTCGCAGCAGTCCGTACGACTCGGCCGCATTCAACGGCAAGAATGCGATCTTGGCGTAAAGCTGATCGTCCAAGTAGACCGCCACGTCGGAAGCGTCGTACTCCTTCTTCTCGGATCGATAACGCGCCATGTTGCCCGGCAACGGGTGAAACGCGACGTTGCCTTTGAGCAACGGCATCTTGGCGAGCAGCGTGTCGCGAATGATCTTGATCTGCTCAAACGTGTACGAGTCGTTTGGCTGGAAGTCGAATACGTACAGACCGGCCCCACCACTGGGCGTCTCGAGGTGCGGCAAGAAGGTCAAAGCGCCGCGCACCACGCCGCGGTTGCTGACACCGACCATTCGCATGTAAGGCGGATGCGCGCGGTAGTTCTTCGTGTTCATGAAATAGAACTTCGCCTGGTCGGTCCCCGTGTTCTCGATGATGAACTTGACGTACTGGAGGTTGGCCAGGTACGGATCGCGGCCGATGTCGAAACCCTTGTAGGAGAGCTTGTCGTAAGTGGCTCGGTTGGGAATCGTCGCCACTCCCACCTCAAACTCGAGATCCTCAGGATCAACGCGCTGCGCTTGGGCTGTTTGCTGAAGAGCGGACAAGACGGCGGTCGCCGATACAAACAGGCAGAAAATGTTTCTCATCAGGACTCTTTCTTTGGGAGGCGGACAGTCGACTCACTCTATAACGTCGCCGGGTGGGCGGATTCGCCACATCGCGACAAGAAACGCCGAATTCCTCGCTATTGTAGGCGAGACCGGGTGACCGAATGTTTTTTACTACATCATGATCGAACGGCCAGTTTCGCTGGGCGCTGGCGAATCACGAATCCTGGTACTCGGCCGGCGGCGAAGATCTCGCTTGCAATGTGCGGATGAATAAGCCTATCGCCACGACAAAATAACCGGGGAACGTCGCCATCAAACCCACCAGCGACGCGAACAATCCAGCCGAGATCCCGGTCGCCATGTCCGACGGCTTGGGAGTAGAACCGGCCGTGGCGATCACCATGTACGAGGAAATGAAACCTTGGATCGTTCCGAAGATTCCCAGCAGCAGCGGCAACGGCAGGAATACCAGGTAGGCGGCGATCACCGACGGTCGCCGACTCATCGTTACGACCAGACAAGCGCCGGCGAAAACGGCTAGTCCCGCCAACGGCAACAAGACGGCGTAAATGCCCAGAGCGCTGAACATGTAAGAGAGGTACGACTGTTGCTGCATCGGTTTGCTCCGTTCGTATGTGGTCCCGTTTGCTGAGCGTATGATACTGCACTCGCCCTGGCTTGCTGCAAACCTGGCTTGCTACAAAAGCTCGTCAGATCCGCGACGTCGCACCAGAAACTGGATGCTTGCGCGAGTAGAATCGCGGACGGTCGGGCAGAAAGTGCAGTCGGAGATGCACGCAGCAGTTAAGAGAAGGCCGTCATGAGTTCAACCATGGATACCTGTTGACTATCTTTTCGACTTCGCCTGGCAGCGGGCGCAAAAGAAAGTCGATCGCTGAGCTTGCACGATGCGTTTGATCGGCGACGAGCAGTTGGGGCATGGCTCGGCCTCGCGATCGTAGACCTTGTGGTGGTTCTGATAACCGCCCGGGTCGTTGAGTACATTGCGGTAGGCGCCGTCGCCGAGAGTCGAGCCCTCGTGCACGATCGCCTCTTCGAGCACCTTCGATTGCGCCCGCACGACGCGATCCCATTGAGCTCGTGTGAGTTGATCGCAGCGCCGCTCGGGATGAACCTCCGCCAAGTGGAGAATCTCCGATGCGTACAGATTGCCGACACCCGCGACAACTCGTTGGTCGAGCAGCGCCACCTTGATGGCTCGCTTGCTGCCGCGCAAACTCTCGCGCAATTGCTCGGCCGTTATATCCAGCGCGTCGGGGCCGAGCGTATCGGGTCCCCAATGCTCGTCGATCTCCTTTGGCGACATGAGGCGAACCGAACCCAATCCGCGGCGATCCCAATACCAGACCCAACGGACCGTCGAACCGCGGACGGCTCCGGCGCCATCGAGGTCAACGCGAAAACGCAAGTGCTCGATGGACGGCGGATCGGCGACCAGAACGAGACCTGTCATCCGCGGCTCGAAAACGATCGCATCTTGCGAGTCGAGCCGCATGACGACTCGCTTGCCGATCCGCTCCACGGCCGCGACCCGACACCCGACCGCTCGTCGGCGGAAAGCGTCGATGCGGGGCCGGACGAGAATCGCCTTCCGCTCGCACGGCTCGCGCTGCACGCCCGTGACGGTCGCCCCGACGATGCAGGCGATCCCGCGCCGCATCGTCTCGACCTCGGGAAGTTCGGGCACAGTGGGAACCTTGGAAGGAGCGATTAGCGGAGAGAGAAGCGAGGTTATCGCGGTGCGACTGTGCAGCGGGCAGCATGACAGTCACGCTCTGGCTCGTCAACGAGACGCGCCGGGGCGTGTGTGGTGCGAACGACCGTCGCGGCCGGCAGTCGGCTTGACCACTCAGCAACGTCGGCGGAGAATCGACGCTTTGCCTCCATCTGCCAGGGGAATTGCCTTGCCACCATCCCGCGCGACCGCCCAGGTGCCCGACGATGCGGGCCGGTTCGGGGAATTCGGCGGACGCTACGTACCCGAGACGCTGACGCGCGCCTTGGACGAGTTGACGATTCAGTACGACGAAGCCCGCAACGACCCGGAATTCCAGGCCGAGCTGGATGACCTGCTGCACAACTACGTCGGCCGCCCCTCGCCGCTGTATTACGCCCGCCGCTTGAGTGAGGACGTGGGAGGAGCTCAGATCTGGCTGAAGCGCGAAGACCTCAACCACACCGGCGCGCACAAGATCAACAACACTCTCGGCCAAGCGCTGCTCACGTTGCGGATGAAAAAGGCGCGCGTGATCGCAGAGACGGGAGCCGGGCAGCACGGTGTAGCGACAGCCACGGCTTGCGCTCATTTCGGCTTGCCGTGCGTCGTCTACATGGGCGAGGAGGATGTCCGTCGCCAGGCCCCCAACGTCTTTAGCATGAAACTGCTCGGTGCCGAAGTGCGGCCCGTCGCCAGCGGCTCGCGGACGTTGCGGGACGCCATCAACGAGGCGATGCGGGATTGGATGTCGAGCGTCGAGAACACTCACTACATCATCGGTTCAGTAGTCGGCCCGCATCCGTTTCCGCGCATCGTCCGCGACTTTCAAGCGGTGATCGGCGGCGAGGCGCGCGAGCAGTCGTTGCAGCGACTCGACCGACTGCCCAACGCGGTCGTCGCCTGTGTCGGCGGAGGCAGCAACGCGGCCGGAATGTTCTATCCGTTCGTCGAAGATGCGGAAGTTGAACTAGTCGGCGTCGAAGCGGGCGGCCGCAGCAATCGACCGGGCGATCACGCGTCACCTTTGACATTCGGACAACCCGGCGTGCTGCACGGCAGCTTCAGCTACGTGATGCAAGACGACGACGGGCAGACTTGCGACGTCCACTCGATGTCCGCCGGACTCGACTACCCGGGCGTCGGACCCGAACACAGTTACTGGAAAGAGACCGGCCGCGTCCGCTACACGAGTTGCCAGGACGCGGAGGCCATGCGGGGCTTTGACGCCTTGGCGCGAACCGAGGGCATCCTGCCGGCGCTGGAAAGCTCGCACGCCGTCGCCGCAGCGATCGATGAAGCCCGCGGCCGGCCGAGCGACGAGGTCGTGCTGGTCTGTCTTTCCGGACGCGGCGACAAGGACGCGAACGAAATCGCTCGCCTCCGCGACCAAATCTAGATCGGCCATCCTCCGGAGTCCTCATGTCCGCTGTCGACGACCTCTTCAGAAATCTGCGAGCTGAAAACCGCAAGGCCTTCATGCCTTTTGTGACGGCCGGAGATCCCGATCTCGATTTCACCGCCGCCGTGCTCGGCGAACTCGATCGAAGAGGTTGCGCGTTGTGCGAGTTGGGAATCCCCTACAGCGACCCGATCGCCGACGGCCCAGTCATTCAAGCTTCGTACACTCGCGCGCTCGACAAAGGGCTCACACTCGCCAAGATTCTGCAGATGGCGGGCCAGGTCGCGCCGACAATCTCGATGCCGATGGTCACGATGGTCAGCTATGCGATCATCTATCGGCACGGTTTGGAGGCGTACGTCGCCGCTGCCAAGAGTGCGGGTGTCGCCGGAGCCATCGTCCCCGACTTACTGGTCGACGAAGCCGACGAACTCGCCCAAATCTGCCGGCGCGAAGACTTCAGTTTGATCCAACTGGCCACGCCGACGACTCCCCGAGAACGGGCGTTGCGAATTGCCGAGTCATCGACCGGGTTTCTTTACTACGTCTCGGTGACGGGGATCACGGGCGAGCGCCAAGAGTTGCCGCCGTCGTTGATCGACAACGTCAGCTGGCTGCGCGAGCAAACCGACCTGCCGATTTGCATTGGCTTTGGAATCAGTCGGCCCGAACACGCCCAGCTGTTGGCTCCCGTCGCCGATGGGCTGATCGTCGGCTCGGCCATCGTCCGCCGGATCGCGCAGGCGAGCGAGCGGCCGCGAGCGGAAGTGCTCGAGGACGTCGGGGAATTCGCCGAGCAATTGGTGGCCGCCTGCGAATGAGCCGTGCGCGAGAGAGCTTGGTCGATTCGCCAAGTGGCTCGATGGGCCCGCGGGGGCAGTTCGGTCCGCCAACCGCGAAAGCTGTTGGCAGTTATGAGGTTTCGGCGCCGCCCGCCAGGGTGGGAGAAAATCCGTCTTGACCCGGTTCGACCACCGTAACTAGAGTTGAATTTGAAAGTTGTTCGTTGGATCGGAGCGTTCTCATGGCGCACTCCACACCTGAACGAGGCGTGCTCGCTCGCTATTTCGCGGGCGTCACGGAAAGTACCTTTCAAACTCAACTCGGCGTCGTCGATCCACCGTTGGTCGACTACGTCTCCGACCTGCTCTGCCGATTCGTACACTCCGATACGATCCACCGCATTCGCAACCTGACGGGGAAGCGAGTCGCCAGTGTCGCTCAGATGGCGGTTGAGGCGAACCAGCGGATCGGGTTGGCGCGGCGCGACGTGCACCGCCATATCGGCGACTTCACTCTCTTCTGGACAGGCCTGTTTCCCGAAGCGCTCGAACGTCGCCAGAAGACGGGCGATTCATTTCACGATTATTGTGCGCAGGGAAAACGCGCGTACTTGATCGCGGCGACGATCGAAACGGACGAGGAGCAGGATGCTCCGGGCGAGTTGCTGGAGCGGTTGGGCGTCAACTTTGAGCTGTGCGCCTACGGGCTTCGCGAGGTTCGCCGCGAGTGGGAAGAGGAAGGCGACTCGACGAACTCTCTGCTGCTGGACTAAGCGGCGTGAGTTTCCAGCTTGAGTTTCCAGCTTGAGTTTCCCGGTTGCCAGCCGACCTCGCTGGCCACTAAGTCACGAGCCCCTTGGTGACGAGCATGAAGACGTCTTCGAGCGTCGGTTCCTTTTCGCCGAAGCTGCGGAGGCCGACTTTTTGCTGAACAAGATGACTGAGCAGTTCGGCGACCTGCGCGTCATCCGCCTCCAGTTCCACGGTGGCTTTGTTCTCGTCGATCTGAATGTCGCGCAGGTGGGGGCTGCTGCGAAGCAGCGAGACGCCGGCGTCCATCGACTCGGTAAATCGAACTTCGATCACGCGATTGCCGCGAATCCGCCGATAGACGTCGTCGATCGGCCCCGACATCAGCAGCTGCCCGCGCTCGATGATTCCGATCGACGTGCAGCAGTCGGCCAGCTCAGTCAAGATATGGCTCGAGATGAGAATCGTCTTGCCCATGCGGCGAAGTTCTTTGAGCAGCGCCTTTACTTCGACGCGAGCGCGAGGGTCCAAGCCGCTCGCCGGCTCGTCCAAAATCAACACCGGCGGGTCGTGCACCAGCGTCTTCGCCAGACACAGCCGCTGCTTCATGCCGCGCGACAGACCATTGACGTAGTCGTCGCGCTTGTGGGCCAAGTCAAGCAGTTCGAGAACGTCGTTGATCACCTGCTTGCGCTGGGTGCGGCCGATGCGATAGGCGACCGCGAAAAAATCGAGGAACTCCCAGACCTTCATCCCATCGTAGACGCCGAAGTTGTCGGGCATATAACCGACGCTTTGCCGCACTTTCATCGGGTCTTGCGTGACCCGATGTCCATTCACGATGCCCTCGCCGCGAGACGCCTTGAGCAGGGTGGCGAGGAACCGGATCGAGGTGCTTTTGCCGGCTCCATTGGGTCCGATGAAACCGAACATTTCGCCGGCCTCGATCTTCAGATTGAGCCGTTCAACCGCCGTGAAATCGCCGTAGTCCTTGCCGAAGTCGATCAGTTCAATCATGGGTGCTTTCTGGCTTGAAATGGAGCCCGGAGCGCCGCTCGGCTACTCGCTTTCCGATCCGGTTACGTCGTCATCGGTCAGCACTCGGCGATCGTCCAAATCCGCGTGCAGGTTGAGATCGGGTTTGGGAATCTGCAAGTCACCCTCGCGCAAGTGAACGAGCACGAGAGTTCGCAGATGAGTTTGCGAGGCGGCGGGGCTGATCGTGGTTCCTTTGAGATCTTGGTCCGTCCAGCCCACCAGGCGCACGTCGCCCGGCTTCATCAACAGGGTTCGAGTAGCCAATTCGCCGAACTCGTGCAAACTGACTTCACCCTCTTGAGACCTGCCCTTTCCCATCACGAGTGAGTTCTTCCACTGCGTGACAACCTCGGGCGATGTGCGATCGACGACCGCATCAAACTTGACAGGTTGAGTTAATTTGGCCTTCAGCTCTCCCAAGTAACCGATCGCGTATCGACCGTCGTCCAGGCAGCGCAACACGGCGGCGTCGCGAACCGGGAACTCGGTGTTGTTCTCCAGTTGAAAACCCTTGGTCTCGTCACCGCGAAATACGAACGGCCCCTCGACTGCGTACATCTGTTCGCTGTGCACCATGCCGGTCGTGTTGGATGGCACGACGAACCCCGACAGGCGAGTATCTTTTGTGCGGCGAAACCGCACGGTGTACGTCGAATCGTGAGTACGGCGAACGTGGTTGGCGTCAGCCGCGAACGGCTGCGCGACGGCCGTGTCGTCATCAAAAATGAAGTCGTACGTGGTCGACAACGAAGTGTAGAGCGCCGTGTATCGAGTCAAGTGTCCGCGTCGGTATCCACCGTACATCTCGAGTACGGCCGCCTCGGTTCGACTGCGGGCGAATCCGATATCGAGCTGAGCCAAACGCACCACCGCGACCGACCCGCCGATGGCGATGATCGGCGCCGCCACCCAGGCCCACTCGACGCGTCCGAGCAAACGAAACACGACCCAGTTGACGGGCACGAGGACGACCAGGTAGATCAGAATCACTTTGAACACGAAACCGGCTTGAGGAATCGAGATCCCCGCCGCCTGCTTCAGCGCGTGCCGCGCCGCATGGGCGGCTCCGCTGAAATCGCTCCATCCGCCGACGCCGGATTCCGGTGTCGGCACATGGCCGCCGTAGTGCCACACATCACCCGGCGCGCCCGGTGTGTTCGGAATCACCGTGTTGGCCGATCGAATGTCAGCCAGCTTAGCTGCGATGTCGCGTGAAAAGAATCGCGAGTTGGTTACATGCATCGGGCTGCGTTCGTGGACCGTCTTGTACGACGCGTCCATCATCTTGACCGACTCATCCGCCGTCTTGACGAACTCTCGCGGTCGTCGCCGCAGCAGGCAGTTGTGAAAGAAACTGTCGTAGGAACCCCAGTTGACAACTTTTCTCGCCTTGAGGGGAAACGCGCTGACGACGATTCGGCCCCGCCCCACCATCGTCTCGGCGACC
>JASMLW010000074.1 GCA_030748485.1 Pirellulaceae bacterium | reverse complement strand
CTCTTTCTTTGGAGCATCAGCTTTTGGCGGCTCAGTCGTGGGCGGCTCGACTTGGCGCTGTGCGTTATCCGCCGCGGGCGGCTGCAGGTCGAACAGGCCTTCTTGGGCCAGCAGTAGCGGGACGCGCAACGGGTTGTCTTGCCGGCTGGTCTGTTGGCCCGCGGCGCGCGCCGAGAGGAGGAGAGCCGTCAGCAGGGTGATCGACCGAAAGTGATTCACGGCGGGCCTCATCGTGACTTCAAGATTGCGGGAGCGACGTGTTTGCGGGGAGACGTCTTCTTCTCTCATCGTCAAAGGCCGCCGAGTTCCTACGACCCTTTCACCCGGAAACTCGACGAAATCCAAAACAACCGTCGATGCAAAGTTAATTTGGGTGGTCTGCGGCGACTCTTCCCGATGTTCCGGTATTTCTGAAAATGTCGGTTATGCCTATCCGATAGAGTCTGAGGCGAGTTGCGCCAGAGGTTCGTTCTCAGACCTGGAACCACCGGGATGCTTGGAATACGGCGAGAATGTTGGGTTGGGCTGGCCATCCTGTTGGTCGGGACGTCCGGTTGCCGGTCAACTCACGACTTCGTTTTCGACCCATCGATCGACCACTATCAGGCGATCGCGACGGAGATCGAGTTTCCCGATGTTCAGCAAGAGGAGAACGTGCGCGTTCTCGAGTCGGCTCGGCCAGCGTCGTTGCGAAACGCGGAGTCGTTGGAATCGTGGTCGCTCACGCTGGAAGAGGTGATTCGGACGACGCTAACCAACACGGAGGTGCTGCGAGACTCGGGAGGCCGGGTCGTTTCTGCTCCGACGGGAACGGCGACCGTGTTTGACGCGGCCGCCAGCGATGTCGACCCACAGCGGGGGCTCGAGGCGGCTCTCAGCGCCTTTGACGCGCAGTTCTCGACCGCGATCGGTATTGCGCAGGATGAACAGTCGTTCAACAACCGCTTCTTCGGCGGCGGCGCCACCAGCCTCATCTCGAACACGGGGCAGTTCTCGGCGGAGATCAGCAAGACGGCCGCGACCGGGACGTCGTACGCATTTCGAAACGTCACCAACTACAACCGCAATACATCGACATTCAATCTATTCTCCAGCGCCTACGACACTTTTTTGGAAGCGGAATTGCGGCACCCGTTGCTGCAGGGCGGCGGTATCGAATTCAACCGCATCGCCGGGCCCAACGCGACCGCCGGCAATTACAACGGCGTGCTGATTGCGCGGATCAACACCGACATTTCGCTCGCCGATTTCGAGGCTTCGATTCGCAATCTGCTGATCGATATCGAGCGCGCCTATTGGGACCTGTACTTCGCCTACCGCGACCTGGACGCCAAGAAGGCCCGCCGCGATGCGACGCTGGTCACTTGGCGAATCGTCAAGGACAAGCTGGCTTTTGGCGACGCGGACGGCGAGCGCGAAGCGCTGGCTCGCGAGCAATACTACTCAGCGGTCGCGGCCGTCGAGCAGTCGCTCAGCGGAGCCAACGGAGCCAATGGCGTATTCGCGGTCGAGCGAAAACTTCGCCGCTTGATGGGTCTGCCGACTCACGATGGCCGTGTGATCAAGCCGGCGGACGAACCGATTCGAGTCGACATGGTCTTCGACTGGGATGAGGCGTTGGCGAGTTCGATGTGGCGGCGCGTCGAGTTGCGGAGGCAGAAATGGACAGTCAAACGCCGTCAGCTCGAACTGATGGCGGCGGAGAACTTCCTGCAAATGCGGCTCGACTTCGTGGGGCAGTATCGGTGGCGAGGCTTTGGTGACGATTTGCTGGGCACGACCAACGTGGTCAACAGCGGCGCGTACGCCGACTTGCTGACAGCGAATCTGCAGGGCTGGCAGTTCGGCCTGGAGCTCTCGACGCCGATTGGCAATCGCAAGGGGCACGCGGCCGTACGCCATGCGGAGCTCATGCTGGCTCGTGAACAGGCGCTGTTGCGCGAGCAGGAGCTGCAGGTGGCTCATGAGTTGGCCGACGCGTTTGCTGAGCTGGACCGCGCCTATGCGGTGGCCCGCTCGAACTACAACCGGGCCATTGCCGCACAACAGCAAATTGATCCGATCCAGGCCAAGTACGAAGCGGGCGATGTGTTGTTGGAGAATCTGTTGGATGCTCAGAGTCGCGCGGCCGAGGCGAACAGCGCGTTTTATCGATCGCTGGTCGATTACAACTTGGCGATCGCGACGTTGAATTTCGCCAAGGGAACGTTGCTCGACTTCCACAAGGTGAGACTGACCGAGGGAGCTTGGACCGAGGAGGCTCATAATTCGGCTCAAGAGCAGGCTCGTCGGTTCCGCATGCGAGGCGGCGACTGCCTCGAACTCCCCTGCCCCGTGTCGCAAGGTCCCTTCGCCCAAGACCCGGCGGACGCCGAATGGCTGCCGACCCCGGATCCGGCGGAACCGGCCGACGCCGCCGAGGAAGGCGAGCCGGGTGAGCCCGCCGAGCTGGATGCGACGGGGCCGCTCGAGTTGCTCGACCCACCGCAATTGGGAGCTGGTCCGCAAAGCGCCGGCGGCTGATCTGACAAGCTCCGCCCTGTTCCCGAACCACGCGCACGACCGCCTGTCGCTTCCCCCACGGGGAGGCTGGACTCGAGCGAATCGGGGGTGAATTGGGCGTTGACCGGTTGTCAAATCGCTTCGAACGGCAATAACTGAGTCAGCTTCAGTCCAGGCGTTTCGGCGACGTTGATTCCCCAGCCGCCTCTGCCTAGGATTGACTGATTGGCAGTCGACGACTTGGCGTCAGATTGAGACAAACAATCTGACTTCCGCGCCGAGTCGCTTCGTGTTCCCTCGATCGCTTCGAACGATTACACAACAGAATCTGAAACGCCACAAATGAGCACAGGCAAAGTCGTTGGCCGCATTGTGGCGCTGTTGTTAGTGACGTCGTTCGCGATCGCCGTGATGTTCGCCAGCAGCGGCGCCAAGATCTTTCAGACGGAAGATGGCGGCGACGAGACTGAGGCGCTCGTCGATCCCGATCCGGCCTCGCCGGTGAAGGCGCAATCGTTCGAGCTGGAATGGGTCGAGTTAAAGCAGGAATACGCGGGAAAGATTCGCCCGTTTGAGCGCTTTACGCTGGGCTTTGAAATGCCCGGACGCATTGCGCGACTGGGCGTTGGAGCGAGCGGCTCCGAGTTCGACACCGGCGTTCCGGTGAGCGCCGGTGACGTGGTGGCCTACTTGGACGACGAGGCCCTGCGGGCTCAATGGGAGGAAGCCGACGCCCGGCTAGAGCGCGCCCAGCTTGAGTTGAATCGCGTTTTGGACCTCAAACAACGCAATCCGAAGGCCGTTACCGGCACACGGGTCGTTGAAGCGGAGGCCGACAAGAAAATAGCCGAGGCGCAGGCCAAGCTCGCGGCGAAGCGTCTCGCCGACGCCGAGCTAAAGGCGGAGTTCGACGGGGTGACCGCCAAGCGGTTTTTTAGCGCTGGCGAGTCCGTTGCCGCTCAACAGCCGGTCTTTGAAATCGTTCAAGTCGATCGCGTGCTGTTGGTGGTGGGAGTTCCCGAGTCGCAAATCCGACCCGTGCTCGACCGACAAAAGACTGTCAGTCAATGGCAACAAACCAGTGGCGCCGACGTCCCGCGGTCGTTCAAGGTCGACGTGGAACTCATGGGCGTTGACGTGTTCGGCAGGCCCTGGCCCGCGGTAACGGGCAGCGTCTATTCGATTGGTGAGACATCGGATGACACATCGGGACTATTCGAAGTGGAGGTTCTGATCGAGAACCCCAACGGCGTAGAGCGGACATTCGAACTCGGCAATGACGAGTCGAAAGAGCTGTGGGCGATCCAGTTAGGCGCCGCGTCGCACACGACGACCTACGGGCGGGAAGACGCGACACGGCAATCGACGACGACGACCTTTTCCACTCGCGAAGAAGCCAAGACGTCCTACGAGAAGTTGATCACTCAGAGAGCCAACGAGGGCTACAAAGAAACAAGGCCGGCTCCCGCCAGGTTGCGGCCGGGTCAGATTGCGCTCGGTTCGCTTGTCGTCGACGAAATCGAGGCGCTGAGGATCCCCACCACCGCGGCGATTTTCGAAGAGAACCGAGCTTTCATCTATTGTGTGCGTCCGGACCCCGACGAGCCGTCCGTGTTCCGGGCGCATCGCGTCGAGTTGCCGGCGGGAGAATACGTCGAGCAGAATGATCATCTGATCCTCCGCCAACTGCCCGCCGATTCGCGGCGAGTCGTCATTGACGGGCAGCACCGTCTGGCTCCCGGACGACGGGTCACCTTGCTCTCCGAAGAGTCGCGGACGACCGAGGAAAAGAAGCGGGGCGGCGGCCGGCAGGAGAATAGGACCGCGCCGCCGGAAACCAAAGTCGAACCCCGGCAGGCCGGTGGCGATCAAGCTGATGAGTTGAGCCGCGCGGCCGCCGAGCAAGCGTCGAACGCCGCCGCGAACGGCGAATCCGAGCGAGTCGAGGCGCCACGGTGAAGCTCAGCGCAACCGCTATCGATCGCCCGCGGGTCGTCATGGTGTTGATGGCGGTCGTACTGGCGGCGGCCGCCTTTGCGCTGGTGTCGATTCCCGTTCAACGAACGCCCGCCATTAACAAAGCGATCATCCTCGTCGCCGTTCCCCATCCGGGCGCGCAGCCGACAGAAGTTGAAGAGCAGATCACAAGGAAGATTGAGGAGAAGCTGCAGAAACTGAACAACGTCGATTTTGTCGCCTCGTCCAGCATGCGCGGGTCGAGCATCACACAGGTCATGTTTTTGGATGGCGTCGATCCCGAGAGCGCTCGAACTGAAGTCAAGGACCTGGTGGACGAAGTTCGCCGTGAGCTGCCGCGCGGTCGCGACGTCGAACCCATCGTGACCGACATCGACTTTGAGAACACGCCGTTG
>JASMLW010000073.1 GCA_030748485.1 Pirellulaceae bacterium | reverse complement strand
GGGATTGGCAGCAGCACTATCCGCGAGCCGCCAATGATCTGCCGCCGCGGCGCGTCGATTTGGCCGACCAACCGATCCAAGAGGTTGAACTGTGGGATCTGGTGAGCGCGTTCGGGCGAGTCATCCGGGAGAACAAGACGGCGCGGCCCTCCAACATCGTCTACGACGAAACGCCGATTCAATCCTACATGCGGACCATACACCATCGCTTGGTCGAGGAAGATCGCGTCGCTTTCACTGAGTTCTTTGCGACCGGCATGCATAAGTCCGCGTTGATTGGCGTCTTCCTGGCGATCTTGGAACTCGTCAGGCACCACGGAGCTCGCACTGAACAGACCGAGCCGCACGGCGAAATCTGGATCGTGCCCGGCCCCGGATTCATCGAGAACATCGACCTCTCCGAAGTTGACAATTACGGAGTTCCGGTCGAGTAAAAAGGAAGCTTCGATTCGCAGCTTCACTCACCAACTCGGCCTCACGTCCTGTCGCTGCGGATTGCCGGGCACAGAGATATTGCCGGGCACAGAGATAACGCGTCGCTCGCAAAACGACTTCATCTCAATCCCACACTGAACCTCGACGGCGCCAGTCCCTCCTTTCCGGTTTGCAGATCGGTCTTTAAACTTCTTCTTCTTCGGCGCGGAAGCAGAGTCAGTCCGCGGGTGAGCATCCGCTCACTTCTCATTCGCCCGGTTTTCCGCTGGTGTTTGAGTCGGCGAGAAACTACGGAACCTAACGCCAAAGTGTTGCCATGGTGGAGAACGCTCCCGTCATCACGCACAAGCACGGCGAGCTCACGATCGAGGGGTACTCGCGCGCCGCGGTGCAATCCTATTGGCGAATCCCCGAGCTGAAACTCGGTTTCGATTTGGGGGCCCAGCCCTGGGATTTCATGGGCACGCCGACGTGGTTTGTCAGTCACTCGCACCTGGATCACATCGCCGCTCTGCCCGTCTACGTCGCGCGCCGCCGGATGATGAAGATGGATCCGCCGACGATCTATTTACCGGAACACGCGCTCGACGGCGCTCAACAGATGCTGCGTGTTGTCAGTCGCTTGGATCGAGGCCGCTTGCCTTGTCAGTTGCTGTCCGTCGCAGCGGGCGACGAGATCGATTTGTCACGCGAGTTGGCCGTGACCGCGCACGCCACCAAGCACACGGTGCCCTCGCTGGGATACATCGTGTGGCGGCGCAAGCGGAAGTTGAAGGCGGAGTACACCGACTTGGGCGGAGACGAGATTCGCGACCTGCGGTTGAGCGGCGTGGAGGTGTCCGATGAACGCCGCGAGCCGATACTCGCGTATCTAGGCGATAGTGCGCCCGAAGGACTCGACGACAACCCGGACATGTTCCGCGCCAAAGTGTTGATCTCGGAACTGACATTCGTCGCGCCGGATCATCGCAAGGAGAAGATCCATAAGCACGGTCACATGCACTTGGACGACTATGTGGAGCGGCGAGACAAGTTCGAGAACGAAGTGGTCATCGCGGGACACTTCAGCACGCGCTACCACGACCGCCAGATCCGCAGTTTCGTGGAGCGCAAACTGCCCGACATGCTGGACGGTCGACTGCGTCTCTGGCTATAGGCGGGCGGCGGTCATCTTCGGAGCCCCTAAAGGAGTTCTAAAGGAACTCCGGCCACAGCGAATCGCTGACGAGCAGGCCGCGACGGGTGAGACGGATCGAACCCGCGCGGCGTTCTAACAGGTCGAGATCCACGAAACGCGAGCAGGCCGGTTCGAACAGGTCCGCGATCCGAAATCCCGTTTCCGACTCCCACTGCGCCGCTTCGACACCCGCGCCGCGCCGCAGTCCGAAAACAAATCGCTCCCGGGCGTAGAGCTGCGGGGAAATCTCTTCGGATTCTTCGCACGGGGAGAGCCCGGCTGCGATCCGCCGCGCGTAGGTGAAGGCGCTGCGGTGATTGCGTTCTCGACGTCCGCCGACGAACCGCGCCGCCCCGGCTCCGAACGCCAAGTACGGGCGGCACAACCAGCACTGTTCATTGTGTCGGCACTCGCGGCCGTCGCGGGCGAAGTTGGAAACTTCGTAGTGCCGGTAGCCGGCGGCGGACAAGAGGTCGATCGCCAGTTCGTACATGTCCGCCTCGACGCCGTTCTCGACCGCCGACAAGTCGCCCCGCTCCCGACGCGACCAGAAAGCGGCTCCCTTCTCGAACGTCAGTCCGTAGGTCGACAGGTGGAACGGTCGGCAATCGAGGGCGGACTCCAGGTCGCCGCGCCACATCTCCAGGTTCTCGCCGGGAGCAGCGAAGATGAGGTCGAGTGATAGGTTGAGTCCGGAGGCGGCCGCCAATTCGCAAGCGGCTTCGATGTCTCGCGCTCGATGCGAGCGCTCCAGAGTTCGCAGTTTTCCATCGTGAAAGGACTGAGCTCCAAGGCTCAACCGATTGACGCCGCCGGCCAGCAGTATCCCCAGACGCTCTTGGTCGATATCTTCGGGATTCGCCTCCACCGAGAACTCTCCGCCATCTCGCAACGGCAGGTGGTTTCGGACCATGTCGAGCAAGCGGATCAGTTGGCGGTTGTCGAACTGGGTCGGCGTGCCGCCACCGATGTAGATCGTGTCCATTTCGCCGACGTCGGCCGGCAGAGCAAGCTCCCGTTGCAAGGCGTCCAGATAGTCGTCGCGAAAATCATCTCGGCCCGCGACGACAGTAAAATTGCAATAGCCGCAGCGACGGCGGCAAAACGGTACATGCAAATAGGCCGACCGCGGAGCCGCATTCATCGCTCGCCGACACGGTTCATCCGCCGCCTCTCTGTGTCCTCCGCCGAACTGTGAAACTCTTGAAGTCACTCTTCGTCAGACTCTTCGAGATCATCCTCTTCGAGATCATCCTCGTCGAGATCATCGCCGGACGCCTCGCCGGAATCCTCAACCGTATCCTCAACCGCAGCAGGGGCGGAATCCTCAGCGGATTCCTCGCCAGTGTCCGAATCGTCCAAGAAAGATTCGAGTTGGCGATGGGCTTCCTCCAACGACAGTTTGACCGGAGGGAACTCAGCGTGCAGGGCGATATCTTCTTCGGCCAGATAGTCGGGCCGCACGGAAGACTCGACTTCGTCTTCGAGAGCGATCAGCCACGGCGGCGCGTCGAGTCCCACCCCGGTCGGTTCAGCTGTCCACTCGTCGACCGTTTGAGCGAGCCGATCAAAGTGGGGTGTCTCGGCGGCCTGGACTTCGGCGATGGCCGGCTGCACGAGCGCCCGCATTGAGTCAATGTCGAGCGGCATCACGAAGCGTTCTCCCAGTCGATCGGCCACCGTCGGCATCCGCATGGCGTACTTCGTCTGCAACGTCTGCAGGCGTTTCAGATGGCCGTCAGCCTCCTCCGTCACACGCTCCCGCAACGCCTCGCGCCACGACTTGGCGGCGTCGTCGCAATTGGAGCGAATCAGGACGTCGTGCGCGAGGACGACGGGACGCAGTTTCCAGGCCACGCGATCGTATTGCGACCTGAGCCGCAGGAAGTCGAGCAGCATGTACAACAGTTCGCCTCGATCAGACTGAGTCGTCGTGCTGTTGTAGTCGCGATACTCTCCGTAGTTCTCAATCACCGATTCAAGCACGAGGGTCAGATGTTCGACGACATCGCCGATCTGCAGTTCATCCAGTTCGTTGAGCAGTGGAAAACGTTCCTCACCGCCGGCGTAGTCCCGCATCTGCTCCAACCACGACTCGACGCCTTGGTGCAGGATGGCTCGGATGTTGCTGAGGTTGAGAAATCGCTGCGTGAATAGCGAGTCGCCGTGCCGTTTGATGAAGTCGACCAGTCGCGTCCAGGCGGCCGGTTTGTGCACTTTTTCCAGAACGGACAGCCGCAGAGTTCGACTGTGGGCGAGCCAACAGACCAACAGCGATTCGGTGAGCTTCTCGAGTAGATCGATCAGAGTGTCGCCGCCGTCGTCAATCTCCTCGCAGACTCGCACGATCGATTCGACGAGCGAGCGAAACCCGGCCGCGAAAATCTCATCGAACTCGGTCACGGCGCCGGGGCCGACTGGGCAGTTCCGCTCCATTTCGCGAGCTGCTTCGATCAAAGTGATCGTCTCGACCAACAACCCGCATCGCGGCAGCCACACCAGCAGATCGTAAATGGTTCGCTGTCTCATCCGCGACTCGACAATCGCGGTCGGGTCGCCGCCTTTGGAAAGTGGTACGTACAGCAGCGGCTGCGATTGCAAGCCATCGATCAGCTCGGGCAGGCGTCCTCGGATCTCGTCGATATCGCGTCGGTAAACGGCCGAGTACACGTCGATGCAACTCTGAGTTGGATCGTCGGGAGCCGGCCAATTGGGCACGGTTTTCGCCTCATCCCCCAACGCGATTCCGTTCTCGTCCGCGACGCGCCGCTGCAACGCATCGAGCGACGCCAGCAGCAATCGCTCGGCGTCGCGAGTTCCGACGCAGGTCATGATCACCCGATCGAGCAGCGTTTCCTTGACCAAACGGCGTCGATCGTATTCAACCATCGACTCGTGATCGCCGAGTCCGTGGGGGATGCGATGTGCGCGGACTTGGTCGAGTAGTCCGACCAGGCCAGTGCGATTCTTCTCCGCCTGTTGAATCCAATGCGAAAACGCGTCTACGCGAGCTCGCGCCGCTTCCAGGTCCGCAACACCGATCCACTCGAGTCGCACAGCCACCATTTTCCAAAGCCGGGCGATGTTGTTGAGAAAGGCGAGCCGCGGCGTGAGCCGATTGGATTCTCGCGTCAACTCATCCAGATCCTCGTCGCCGGCCTCGAACAGACTGTTGTCGACGCCGTCGTCCGTACTGTCGCGGTAGACGACGTCCTCGTATGCGGCGCGGAACAGGTTGTCTTCATCGTCCAATTCGTCCTCGTCGACGCCGTTGAGATCTTCGGCGTGCTGTTTCGCTGAAAGCAGTTCAAACTCGGGCGCCTGCCAGTACTCCTCAGCATTGGCCTCGAGGTAGTCGAAGAACTTCTTCAGCACGTCCCAGCAATCGTCGGCGCCGCCATCGAGCTGCGATTGGAACTGCTCGACCCAGGCCTCGGTGAGCTCTTGAAATGAACAGTCGCCCTGTTCGAGCGGGATGCGATCGACTTGGCCGAGCCAATGATTCATGAGCGCCATGGAGGCGATGAAATCACCCCGAACGAGCAGCGCTTCAATGACCAGCGTGTAGGCCTTGGGGGAGTCGAAGAGGCTGACGTGGGGAGCCCAAAACGAGACGTTGCCCGTTTCGGCGCCGCCCTTGTGCCAAAGGTTGAGCGCGCCGGCTACGTGTCGAGCCGCGTTGTAGGTTTCCGATGCGTCGGGGCAGTCGACGCTTTCGATTTCGTGAGCTGCGAACTGCCGCCACCACTGAGCGAGTTCACGAAACTCGTCATCGATTCGTTCAGAAAGCGGCGAGTTGTCGGTCGCAGCGGCTTCGCCCCAAAGTCGCGAATACAGGGCGAGGATTCTCTCGACCAGGCCGATCAACTCGTCCACTCGATGATCGTGAATGCTGTTCTCGGCCGCCGGGAACAGGCTGAACTGAGCATCGAAGCCGAGCATGTTCCAGGGGTCGACGATCGCCCCGCACTCGATGCTGCGCTTCACCGCCGCCAGGGCCCGCTGTGGGATTTGGGCGGCCTGTTCCAATTCGCCTTGAGCGATCAACCGATCCGCTGTTGTCAGTTGGCAGTCCAGATCGCAGAGGGCTCTTGCGCTGGCGACGGACACCACGGCGACTTGCTCTGCGGCCGGTTCCAAGTAGCCCATGCGGGCGTAGATTTTCGCCAGTTGTACGTGCTCCAATTGGCTGGCTCGGCGGCGGGCCAGTTGGGCGTTGAGGTGCTGGCGGGCGCCGCCGAACGGTTGCCTCAGACGACTCGCCTCCTGTTGCAAACGCGTTGCATGGGAGCCGGCGACCTTCTCGATCAGCCGCTCATAAAAGACGTCGCGAAGTTGCGCGACGTGGGGGAGCAGCAGAGAGAGCGTGGTGGTCGAGTCGAACGCGCCGGGACCGTAACCGCCAATCGCCGACGCCATCAGCACGGTGCCGGCGAGCACGGCCGACGCCTCGAATAGCAGTTCTTCCGCCGGCGCCTCGTCGCTCCCCAGGCGGTCCATCAAGGCGTCGAGCGTTACCTGCTGTACGACGAATCGCCGATAGCAACCTTTGTTGTCGATCAGGTCGGGATCCCACAAACCAAAATGGTAGTTTGGCCGTTTGTTCGCGGGGTGTTCAAAATCGTAGGCGCGGGGGTCGACCGCTAGTTCATCGAGTAGATCGGGATCGAACTGAGCGGCGCGGAGCAGCGCCGGTTCGGTCGATTCGAGGAGGGCCAGCGCGCCCTCGATAACACTCTTCTCCGGTCCGAATCCAACACCGCAGCCCGCGATGTAAAGCGGAATCGGCCGGATGCGCTCGTGAGGGTAGGGCTCTGTCTTCTTGTTCTCCAGCATCGCCACCGGACGGTAGCCAACGAAATCACTGAGCTGAGCGATTGCGCCGTCCACCAGACGCGCGGGCTCGTCCCACGGTCCGCCCATTTGCAGCACCGCTTCCAGAATGCGAGCAACGAAGAGCGACCGGTACAGTGACGCATCGTCCCGATGGCAGATCAACTCGTGATGGAACTCGCGGTAGGCGCCAAAGAACGAGTCCCATATCGCGTTGACGACTCCGTCCGCTTGCTCAGCCTCGGCAAAGGCGGGCGATTCCGATTGCAGCTGTCTGAGGCGAGTCCGCAACCACGATCCGAGCAACAGATGAGGTGAGGGGGAGACTTTCGCGGCGATCCCGAACGCCTCGTCGACCGCGGCGAATACTTTGGGGTCGGCGGGCCCGGCCGAGAAGTTCATGTACCCCAATACTTGTTCCAGCGCCGTGGCGGCAGCGGGATCAAGCGCGGGGGCTTCCATCCTGAACTCCTTGTCACCTGCCGACGCCAAACGATCAGGGGATCAGTTGATCAGTTGATCCCACTGTTGGCCGACGCGGCGTAAAAAAATGGTTCGGTTATGTGTTGAGGGTAGGAACAATGAAATGGCTGAGAAAGGGGGGGCAGCCCACCTCCGCGCGGGGCGCACCATAGCGGCTGCTGCGGGGCGCCATTGAACGCGGCCTCGATACGCCGCGCATCGATCGGGATGTTTCTGTTTTAGCGGTCGGTGATTCGCGGTTGTCGGGCGGAACGGTGGCGGTTGGCAATTGGCGCGCGCTGAGGCCGTTTTCCGGCCGCCGGCCGCGATTCGTGCGGTGGGCGAGGGCGGCCAACGCCGATTCTGGTGCCGCTAACTATTGAAATTACAAGACCTTTCGACACGATCGGGAGAGAATTTGGGATGCCAACTCGCTCCCCGCCAACTATCATGGAGAGAACGTAATTGCGCCCTTTCCAACTCGATGGACCCATCTTCCACCATTGTTGGCCCCCCGGGCCCGCCAGGGACAGACTCGATGTTACGAACTCTCATCTTCTCGGTCGCCCTCGTCGCCTCCACTCTGACAATCGAAGCGCACGCTCAATATCGGGCGGGTCTGATTGGCGCCGCCCCGGCCAAACGAGCCGGACTGGAGCGGTCGTGGTTCAGCCAAGTGCGGTTGGATACGGCTCGCGGTTACGTCGTCGGGATCGCCCACCACATCAGCGCCTCCAACGCGACCACGATCTACGAAGTGCACTACGAGAACGGCAAACTGGCCTACTCGGAACATTACTTTGATCGCTTCGGCAAGCCGCTCGGCGAAGCCGGCGCCAAAAAGTTGGCCGAGCAAAAGTCGATCCAGCTGCAACGCGCTGGGTTGAAGCCGGAGATCAAGGTTCAGCAGATTCCTGAAATCACCCTCTATGCGACCACCACGCAGGGGATGATTCACGCTATCGACGGCGAGACGGGTCGGACCAAGTGGATGGCCATGGTTGGCAACAACCACCATCCGACGCTGGCTCCCGGCGCGAACGATCGCTACGTGGCGGTCGTCAATGGCTCGTACATCTATTTGTTGGATCAAAAGGATGGTCGGCAATTGTGGCGCCGCCAGATTGACCGAGCCCCCGGCGCGGGTCCCGCTTTGTCGCCCGAACGCGTCTTCGTACCGACGATCGACGGGAAACTCGTCTCCTTCGATCTGCGCGACTACAAAGAGCCGGTGGGTGTGTTTCAGTCAATCGGTCGCACGCTTATCCAGCCGATCGTCACGCCGCGCAGCGTGATCTGGCCGACCGATCGCGGGCACATGAACGTGGGCCCCGCCGATCGCAAAGGAATCAACTTCCGCATCGAGGCCCGAGACACGATCACGGCCAAGGCCTCATTTCAAGCGCCCTTTTATGTGTTCATGGCGTCCATCGACGGCTACGTCTACAGTTTCCACGAGACCAGTGGAGGCATGAACTGGGACTACTCGATCGGAGAACCGATCAGTCAATCGCCCGTTCCATTCGGTGAGCGGCTGTTTCTCGTGACGGAGAAACGCAATCTCTACTGCCTGGATTCGATGACAGGTGAGCCGGTTTGGAAGACGCCGATGGTGACTCAGTTCGTGTCCGCCGGGGACAAACGAGCGTATGTCGTCGGAGCCGCCGGGAACCTGCAGGTGTTGGATCTGGCAACCGGCTCGTTGCTCGGTACGCTCAACACGCAGGAGCTGGACATCAAGTTGCTCAACAAGCAAACCGATCGGAT
>JASMLW010000072.1 GCA_030748485.1 Pirellulaceae bacterium | reverse complement strand
CGATCGGTGTTGCGAATCGAATCGCTGTCCCCGGCGGCTCCCTCCGCGCCCGGCAAAAGCGGATACTTGACTCCGGACGGCGCGCTGTTGCACGCGCTGGTCTTTCGCGATGCTCAATTCGGATTCGTGGGCCAGTCGGGGTTTATCTTGACGATCGAGCCGAGCGGCGAGTGGTCGCGTCAGCCGTTCGTCAACAAGACGATTCGCAAGGCTGATCGCAGCGGCAAACTCACTCCGGCCGACCTGAAGTCGCTGGAGCGCGTTCTCCGCGCCAACGACCTGAATTCGCTGCCGGCGGCGATCGGCAAGCGGGAGGGCGCAAATCCACACACGTTTCAAATCACTTTCGGTTCATTGAAGTCGGAGTTGATTCTGCGAGCCGGCGGAAAGCTGCCCGACGTCACCACCGCTTCGACACCGCTGCAGCGATTCGCCAACATCGCCACGGCCATTCAGCATCGAGCGGAGAAGCAGGGCGGTCGCTGAGTGCTCGTGATATCGACGAGCCGACCGCCGCGCCTCGGACAACCGATCTAAACTCGGCGCCCTGACTTGCGGGCGAACCTTGCTCGGGAACATCGCTCTGTTCCTGACTTGGACTCGAAGTGTCGATTTCACAATCACAGGCGTTTCACGATAGGAAGCGGCATGGCCGATCAACGATTGCGCAAGCGAGCCGACGGCGGCTTTGTGATTCCGCCCGGATCGCAAGTCGTGCTGACGGTTGTCAAACAGGTCGGCGACTCGTTTCGCAAGCCGGGTTCGGTCGGCGTCGTGTTGGAGAGTCCGCCGCACAACGGCTTGGAGTACCGGGTGCGGTTCGTCGATGGCGCCACCGTGGACGCATCGATTGACGAGTTGCAACTGCGCCGCGAAGAGATCGACAATCAACTGGATGATGTGGACGAACGGCCGTACTGGTCGAACATCATCTACCGTTGTGTTGTCGGATCGCGGGCCTATGGATTGAGCAACGAGGATTCGGACGACGACGTGCGGGGAATCTTCCTCTGCCCGGCCGCCGACCACTGGTCTCTGCGCGCTGTGCCCGAGCAGCTGGAGCGTTGCGACGATCAGCACGACGAAGTCTATTGGGAGTTGGAGAAGTTTCTCAAGCTGGCGCTCAAAGCGAACCCCAATGTGCTCGAGACCTTGTGGACTCCGCTGGTCGTCGAGGCGGACGAGACAGCTCGCGCCTTGCGCGAAATGCGCAGCGAGTTTTTGTCGCGTCACATTTACAAGACCTACGCCGGCTACGTACTCAGCCAATTCCGTCGCATGGACAACGCGTCCAAAAAGGGAAAGTACCGCCCCAAACACGCGATGCATTTGATTCGGCTGCTTTATACGGGAGCCGTCGCTCTCCGCACGGGCGAAATCCAAGTTGAGGTTTCAGCGCGGCGCGACGAACTCCTCGCCATTCGATCGGGCGCCTGGACCTACGAGCGGGTCCGCGAACACGCCTTGCGGCTCGAACGAGAGTTTCAATGCGCATTTCAAGAGACCGATCTTCCCGAGCAGCCCGACATCGACCGGGTGGATGAGTTTTTGATCGAAGCGCGAAGGAGAGCAGCTAGTGAGTGATTTTCTGAAACATTGGGCCGACTACTTGAGCGATTTGCCGCTCTGTTTCGCGACGGCGAGCGGTGCGCATGCGTATGGATTCCCTTCACCTGACAGCGATGTCGATCTCCGCGGCGCTCATCAAGATCGCTTGGAGGATGTCGTCGGGTTGCGGACGCCGAAACAGACATGGGACCGCATGGGAGTCCATCAAGGTGTGGAAGTTGATTTGGTGTCGCACGAGTTGGGCAAGTACTTGCAGCTACTCACCAAGCGCAACGGCTACATCCTCGAACAGGTGTTTTCACCGCTCGTCGTTGTCGGTGATGAGTTTCTGGCCGAGTTGCGGCCGCTGGCCGCGAACTGTGTCACCAAGCACCATTACCACCACTATCGAGGTTTTTTCGCAACCCAGCGCAAGAAGCTCGACAGTGAACCGGTTCGCAAGGTCAAGACGCTGTTGTACGCATACCGCGTCTTGCTGACCGGAATTCACTTGATGAGAACGGGTGAAGTGGAGATGGACCTGCGCAAGCTCTGCGATTTGGAGAGTCGCGGCGATTTACAGGAACTGGTCGAAATCAAACGGCGCGGTGAGCGGGTCGAGATGCCTCCCGGCGACTCAGACGCGCACGATCGCCAACTAGCGGCGCTGGAAGTTGAGCTCGACGAGTCCTACGCGGAATCGACGCTGCCGGAGAATCCCGACAAAGAGGCCGTCCATCAGTTCCTCGTCCGCCGCCGGTTGGCGACTCGCGATTGAGCGTCAGCGGGATGATCTCGGAGCGAAAAGCGCGGCGAGTCCGCGCGCGAACCCAATTGAGATTGCGGGCGTCTTTCCCCACCAATCGACGGTCGCGCGCGCGGCCGCAACAAGTAGTGGATTTCCATGTTCGGCGGCGAAGGTAGACGTCCTGGCAAGGCGCCTCCGTAGTCGTCGAGTCGCGTGGATGTTTACTTTTCGTAACTTCGTTCCCTAATGAAAGGAGGGTGCGATGGCCAAGGAGATGAATCTCCAACAGAAGCGGAATGTCAACGTCGGGACGATTGGACACATCGATCACGGCAAGACAACACTGACCGCGGCGATCTTGCGAGTGCAGTCGCTGCGCGGTCTGGCGGAGTACAAGGAGTACTCCGAGATCGCGCGCGGCGGAGTCGTTCGCGACGAGACAAAGACGGTCACCATCATGGCGGCTCATGTGCAGTACGAGACGGCCATTCGCCGCTACGCGCACATCGACTGTCCGGGACACGCCGACTACATCAAGAATATGATCACCGGCGCGGCTCAGATGGACGGAGCGATTTTGCTCGTCTCGGCTGTCGACGGCGTGATGCCTCAGACCCGTGAGCACTTGTTGCTCGCTCGACAGGTGGGCGTGCCTCATCTGGTCGTATTCATCAACAAGTGCGACTTGGTCGACGACGACGAACTGCTGCAATTGATCGAGTTGGAGATGCGCGAGTTGTTGACGGCGTTCGGTTTCGCCGGTGACTCCGCGCCGGTCGTTCGCGGGTCCGCCCGCCACGCGCTGGAGAATCCGGAATCGCCGGAGGCGAATGCGTGCATCGTTGAATTGCTCGATCAGCTCGACACGTCGATCCCCGACCCTCACCGGCTGCTCGACAGGCCGTTCTTGATGTCGATCGAGAAGGTCTGTTCGATCCAGGGTCGCGGGACGGTTGCGACGGGTCGTGTCGACCAAGGTCGGCTGGCGGTTCGCGAAGAAGTCGACATCGTCGGACTGCACGAAGGCGTGCACCGCACGACGTGCATCGACATCGAATCGTTCGGTGAGCGACAGGAGGAAGCAGTCGCCGGCGACAACGTCGGGTGTTTGCTGCGGAGCATCGGTCGCGATCAGATTCGGCGCGGCATGGTCCTCGCAGCGCCCGGTTCGATTACACCGCAGAGCCGATTTGAGGCCGAGGTGTACGTGTTGTCGAAGGAGGAAGGTGGGCGTCATACGCCGTTCTTTGACGGCTATGAACCCCAGTTCTTCTTCCGAACGTTGGACGTGTGCGGCGAGACTCGCGTGCTGGACGCCGACCTGGCTCTGCCCGGTGACGGCGTTCGCTTGGCCGTGGACCTCGGGCAACCTGTGGCCCTGAACGAGGGTTTGCGATTCGCCATCCGCGAGGGTGGACGAACCGTCGGCTCGGGGGTCGTAACACGCGTCAACGATTGACTTGTCGCGCCGCGCCGCGGCGCCGCGCCCGCTACCGCGCAGCGCGGCGCCGCTTTGTTGTCGCCGCAACACTCCCTGGCTGCCTCGCCCGCAACAGGCGACACTACTTCTTCTCCCGTTCCCTCGGTCCCCGAACTCGCCATGAATCGCGATGCATACTATTCACGAGTCGCCGCGGCGTTTGTCCGCGGGTGCGCGCTGCAAGGGCGCGGAACGATCCTACCGGACCGATTCAGCGAGGTGGCTCTCGATGAGTTGACCGAGGCGGATTGCGCGGAGTTGGTCGAGTTGGGGAGGGCCGCCGGTCTGTCGATGCGTCTCGCCAAACGAACGATGGAGGTTCCCCGCGTGCGGCGGACGTTGGGTCTGTTGCGGTCGCTCGGGCCCGTCGAAGTGCTGGACCTGGGATCGGGTCGCGGCGTGTCGCTGTGGCCGATGATGGAAGCCTTCCCAGACATCGAATTCACCGCCACCGACCAACGGCGGAATCGGGTCGACGATTTGGCGGCGGTGGCAAGCGGCGGTTTTCGTCGACTCCATGTCCAACGGATTGACGCCCGCGATCTGAGCGACTTTGGTGACGGTCAGTTCGACGTGGTTACCGTCCTGGAAACGTTGGAACACATCGCCGACGCCGACCGCGCCTTCGCTGAGGCGTCACGCGTCGCCCGCCGGGCAATCGTCGCGTCAACGCCGACAAAAGAAGACGACAATCCCGACCACGTGCGGGTGTTCACCGAAGGCGACATGCGCGGGCTAGCTCGGCAAAACGCACTCAGTCGCGTCTCCTTTCAATACGCCGTAGGAAGCCGTATCGTCTTGTTTACGAAGTGACCGGCGAGGACGATCGTGACCACAATTCGCAAATATCCACGCACCCATCACCTTGAAGGTTCGCGATTGCAGGCGGGCGACGAAGATCTGAGCGCCGTGCGGTTCGACGAGATCGCCGATCGACATCTCGTGGTCGAAGAGAAAGTCGATGGAGCCAATTGCGGACTCAGTTTCGCAGCCGATGGAACGCTGCGACTGCAGAGTCGCGGCCATTTCCTCACCGGCGGCGGGCGAGAAAAACACTTTGCTCTATTCAAGCAATGGGCGGAGACTCATCGCGCTGTTCTATGGGACCGTCTGGGTGATCGCTTCGTGGTTTACGGCGAGTGGCTGTACGCAAAACACACGGTCTACTACAACGCCCTGCCCCACTACTTTCTGGAGTTCGACGTTTTCGACGTTCGCAATGACGAGTTTTTGAGCACGCAGCGGCGCCGCGAACTGTTGTTCGGCGCGCCGATTGAACCAGTGCCCGTGTTGCGAACTGGGCGGTTTGCCGAACGCGGCGAGCTGACCTGTCTGATCGGACGTTCCGCGTTCATTGGGGACGCGCACCTCGAGCGACTCGGCGAAGCGGCCCGCAGTCAAGGATCGGACGCCGATCAAGTTCTCCGAGAAACCGATCTGAGCAACCAGATGGAAGGACTCTACATCAAGGTCGAGGAAGACGGTCAAGTTGTTCGACGACTCAAGTTCATTCGCGCGAGTTTCCTTACAGCCGTTGTCGAATCAGAAACTCACTGGTTGAATCGCCCGATCATCGCCAACCGTTTGCGCGACGGCGTCGACCTGTTCGCGGAGCAACTCAATCGCCATGCGTGAAGATCGCCACTGCCCTCAACCACCCGACTACAGGATCGACTGGCCGGCGATCGAGAACGCGTTGCCCTGGGTCGAGGAGATGGCGGCCTGCCCGCAAGACCCCGTTTGGCACGCCGAGGGCGACGTCTGGACTCATACCAAGATGGTGTGCGAGCAACTCGTTCAGATCGCCGATTGGCGCCGCTTGCCTCGATTCGAACGGGATGCGTTGTTCCTCGCCGCCCTGCTTCACGATTGCGCCAAGCCGGCGACGACGATCGAAGACTCCGGTCGGATTCGAGCGCCCCGGCATTCGATCAAAGGCGCCTACCTCGCCCGGCGGTTGCTACTGTCCAGCTGGACGCCGACAGAAACGGTCGATGACGTCCGATTCCGTGAGCTCGTCTGTTCGCTCGTGCGCTCGCACGGGGCGCCATTGCACTCACTTGAACATCGCGACGGCGCCCGGCGAGCGACCTTGATGAGTTGGCGAGGACGTTGTGATCTGGTTTCGACGCTTGCCGAGGCGGACATTCGCGGTCGTGTGTCCGCCGATCGCACTGAGCAGCTCGAGCGAATTGAGTTGTTTCGCGAGTTCTGCCGCGAGCTGCAGTGTTACGATCAACCCCGGCCCTGCGTCGACGCCCATACGAGAGTCGCGTACTGCGAGGGCCGTGAACACCCACCCAGCGTAGCCGCCTTCGATGACACGGTGTGTGAAGTTGTGATGATGGCGGGACTGCCGGCCTCGGGAAAGAGTCATTGGGTGGAGCAAAACTCCGCCGGCGCGGTGGTCGTCTCTCTCGACCGCTTGCGGCGGGAGCTCGCAGTCGATCCTGGCGGCGAACAGGGGGCCGTCATCAACCGGGCCAAGCAGACGGCGCGCGAACTGCTCGCCAAACGCCGTTCGTTCTTTTGGAATGCGACGAATGTCAACCGCCCGGTCCGAAAACAGCTGATACAGCTGTTTCGCAGCTACCGCGCCCGAGTCCGCATCGTCTACGTCGAGGCCGGTTGGCGTTGCATCGAGGCGCGGAATTCGGCCCGCAGCCATCCCGTGCCGGCCGCCGTCATCGAACAGATGCTGGAGAAACTGGAACCGCCCGATTTGACCGAG
>JASMLW010000071.1 GCA_030748485.1 Pirellulaceae bacterium | reverse complement strand
CCAACCTCCATCTGATGCTGGCTTTCAACAATTGCAGTTACTACGAGCAACCCGTTCCCTACGATTCTTACGAGTACGGAATGAAGGACGTTTTGCGAACCGGGAAAGACGGATTCGTCGAAGCACCGCAGGGCCCGGGACTCGGCGTCGAAATCGACTGGCCTGCGATGGACGCGGCGACCATTCACAAGATCAGCACGGATTCGTGACCTTAACTCAGGATCTCCTGGACGACCCGTGTCTCGAACGTGGCCGTCAACTTCTCTTCGAGCCTGTTGCGGTCGAAGTGAAGTTCGTCGTCGTGCAGTCCGAGCAACTGAAGAGCCGTCGCATGCCAGTCTTGCATACTGACTTTGTTTTCGATGGCCGAGAAGCCAAGTTCGTCGGTCGTCCCGTGGACCTTCACTATCTCACAATCCGTAATAAACGGCCGGTGACTTGGGCCTCACGTCGAGACGATCGTTGGCTCGACGAAAAGGATCCGCTTTTTGGCGAGCGAAAATACTTGCGAAAACTGCCATGCCACAGTGTACTATCACCATGAAAACTAGCACCGCCGCGAGGCTTATCGCATTCTCCGTCGTATCGACTGCATCTCTGCTGGTGACGGGGTCGTCATACGCTGACGACGATGTTCAACCGATTGCTCGTCGTGTCGCCTGGACCACGTCGCGAGTGAAGGGCTCGCCTGAGCAGCCCCT
The DNA here is from genome assembly GCA_030748485.1 of Pirellulaceae bacterium. GTDB lineage: Bacteria > Planctomycetota > Planctomycetia > Pirellulales > Pirellulaceae > JASMLW01. Next base: position 4,932 of record JASMLW010000071.1, on the reverse strand, counting down.
CCCATACACGACTGAGCGAGTGTTCCTCAAATTGAAGTTCAATCAGTGTCTCGACATTGCCAAGGCGCCGGGAGGCGATCGATTCTTTGTTGCCGAGCAGGGAGGCAAGATCTTCTCGTTTCCCAATGACCCGGCGGTGGAGAAAGCCGACCTTGTGGCTGATCTGGCGAAGGACGTGGACGGGCTGCGGGCGGTCTATGCGATCACGTTCCATCCCGACTTTCAATCCAATCGATACTGCTACGTGTGTTACCTGAAGGCGGCGAACCTGCCGGACGGATCGCACGTGGCGCGGTTCAAGGTGCGCGACACGAACCCTCCCACGATTGATCCAGCGTCGCGAACGGAACTTATCACCTGGTGGTCGGGCGGCCACAACGGTTGCTGTTTGAAGTTCGGCCCGGATGGTTGTCTCTACATTTCGACGGGCGACGGCGCTCCGGCGAATCCGCCTGATGGAAAGAAAGCCGGGCAGGACATCACCAATCTGCGCTCGTGCATCTTGCGAATCGATGTCGATCATTCCGACCAAGGCAAGAACTATCGGATTCCCTCCGACAACCCGTTCGTCGATCACGACGGGGCGCGCGGCGAGATCTGGGCTTATGGATTTCGCAATCCATGGCGGATGAGCTTTGATCGCAAGACGGGCGACCTGTGGGTGGGTGACGTTGGCTGGGAGCTGTGGGAGATGCTCGATCGCGTCGAACGCGGCGGCAACTACGGTTGGGCGGTGATGGAAGGGCGACAGCTGACGAATCCCGAATGGCCGCGCGGTCCCTCGCCAATCCTGCCTCCGACGATCGATCATCCGCACAGCGAGTCATCGTCGATCACGGACGGCCTGACGTACTACGGTTCGCGCTTGAAGGAACTTCACGGCGTCCACATTTACGGAGACTATGACACGGGCAAGTTCTGGGGTTTTCGCTGGGAGGACGGGCGGGTTCTCGAACATCGCGAGTTAGCGGACACGACCCTGCGCATTGTCGGTTTCGGTGAAGATGTCAACGGCGAGTTTTACGTGTTGGATCACCCAGCGGGAACAATCCATCGCTTCATTCCCAATCCTGTGAAGGACGAATCGAAGGACTTCCCTCGCAAGCTCAGCGCGACGGGCCTCTTTGCTTCCGTTGGCAAGCAGACTCCATCGCCTGGCGTGATTCCCTACTCGATTAACTCCGAGCCTTGGGCCGACTACGCGGTCGCCGAACGGTTTGTCGCCGTCCCCGGAGATGGATCGATCACGCCGACCGCCGCCGCCTACACCTTTCCGATGAATTCGGTTCTTGTGAAGACACTCTCTTTGGACATGCAACATGGGAAGGCGGAATCACGTCGCAAGGTGGAGACGCAGATCTTGCACTTCGATGGCGCCGAGTGGCAGCCCTATACGTATCGATGGAATGACGAGCAGACGGATGCGGAACTCCTGGGTGCGAGCGGAGACGAGACCACGTTCGAAGTGGTCGATGCAAGCGCGGCCGGCGGCACGCGCCAGCAGACGTGGCGATTCTCCGGGCGAGCCGAGTGTCAGCGGTGCCACAACAAGTGGTCTGGCCCGCCATTGGGATTCAATACCGCGCAACTAAACAAGCCGCACGACTATGCCGGCGTCGTCGCTGCGCAACTGGATTCGCCGGCTCTCATTCGGCTACTCAACAAGCCCGTCGCGGCCAAGGACCGTCCGCAGCTTGCCGACCCGCATGACCCGTCGGCGGATGTTGGCTCCCGGGCGCGCTCATACTTGCATGTCAACTGTGGTCATTGCCATCGCATGCACGCGGGAAGCGCTGTGTTGTCGTACATGCACCACGATCTCACGCTTGAGAAAATGAACATGGTCGGCGCGCGACCGACGCAAGGAACGTTTGGAATCCACGCGGCTCAGGTCGTATCGCCTGGCGATCCACTGCGATCCGTCTTGTTTTATCGGATGTCCAAACTGGGCGGCGGTCGGATGCCGCACATCGGCTCGACAGAAGTTGATCGGCAGGGAGTCGAGCTCATGCGAGATTGGATCGTGCAGATACCGCGCGAAGGAGCGAAGGACCAGCCCGCCGATAAAGTGGCCGCCGCGTTGCGAAGCCAGGAGCAGTCGCTCTTAAAGGAATTGCTCGCCACAGATCCGCCTCGACAGGCAACTCTGATCAAAGAAATGCTCGGTTCGACCACCGGCGCGCTGATGTTGCTGCGTGAGATTGACAAGAAGGCTCTGCCAGGCAGTTCGTCCACGTTGGCGGTATCCACTGCTTCGGCTCACCAGGACATCCGCATCCGTGATCTCTTCGAGCGTTTCCTGCCGCCGGAGAAACGCGTCAAGCGATTGGGTAGTGTCGTTCGACCCGAGCAGATCCTCGCGCTCGACGGAGACCAAGCGCGTGGCAAGGCGGTTTTCTTCGCCACCGGCGGCGTGCAGTGCAAGAACTGCCACAAGATTCAAAAGGAGGGAAAGGAACTCGGTCCCGACCTGACCTCGATCGGGAAGAAGTACACTGCCGTGCAACTGCTCGAGAGTATTCTCGAACCAACCAAACGAATCGATCCGAAGTTCGACACGCACCTTGTCGAGACAGCCGAAGGGCGGCTACTCAATGGTCTGCTGATTAAGCAGACTGACGACGAGATCATTCTCAAGGATGCTCAGAACATGGAAGTTCGCATCCCCGCGGAACAAGTCGAGCAACTTGTACCGCAAGCCAAGTCGTTGATGCCGGAGTTGTTGCTGCGTGACATGACCGCCCAACAAGTTGCCGATCTGCTCGCCTACTTAAGCTCGCTGAAATGAAGAAGGATGCTGACTATTGCGCCGATTGAGGCTTGCCGCGACAAGGATGATGACCACAGATGTCACCTGTTGCCAGTTCGATCGACTTTTGCGACGCTTTTGCAAGATCTAGAAGAACGCGGCTTGCTCGATCAGACGCTGGTCACTTCTGAAATGGGTCGGACACCCAAGATAGGAGATCCGCGATCGGGCGGATGCTCGAAGAAGGTGAGCCGTTGCACTTGCTTCACTGCGACGATTGGATTCGACCAATAGAGTGGCTGTGACTCGGCGCTAGCGCTGCGAGAATTCGCCGGAATTCGCGGCGCCGGCGCCCCGCCGAAGAGTCGGTGGTCTGTTAGTTCTTTCTGTTGTCCTCAGCGTTTCCTACCGACGAACTGGTAGCAAGGCGGACGTAGAAAGGGCAAACCCACCACGCGAGTCCGCGCCTGGCGCAGCCACACTTCCTCAAACTTGTGAGTCAGGTAGGCCAAGTGATCCTGGCTGGGTGAAACATGGTCGCTGTCGAACCAAGCTCGCCAGAAGTTGCGAGTCAACCAGGAGTGTCGCACCGAGTCTGGACTGTGCCTGCGGGACACGAAAAAGTCGGCGACGCCGATCGCGCCATTTGGCGTCAGCAGATGCTCGGCCTGATCGATGGCGGCGAACCAATCGGGGATCATCGTCAGCGAGTAAGAAAACGTCGCGACGTCAACGGGCGCGTCGAGAGTCAGTGATGTAATGTCGGTTTCGATGATCTCAACATTGGTCCACTTCCCCAAGTCCACGCGCTGCCGCGCAACATCGAGCAGTGATGGCGCCAAGTCGACGAGATAAATCCGCTCACACTCTCTAGCTCTCCCACCCGCGCAGTCCAGCAGGTACCCCGTTCCGCAGCCGGCATCCAACCAGCGGGAGCCGGCCGCCAGGGGCAGCCGCTCCACCATTTCTCGTCGGCCGATCAAGAACCGTTCCCGGTAGTCGTCGTAGCGCGACGCCTGGTAGCCGTAGAAGCTCTCTAGCCGCTCGGCGTGCGTTCGTCCACGAATTGGTCGAAAGGCGAACTGCATGAGCAACTTTGAAGACTCGAAAAAGTTCATGTCACGTCAGGGTCTTCTCAAGGTTGCGATATGGAGTCCGCCGTAGGCGGTCACTCTTTCCCGAGCCCTCAGCCGCTCGGCCAACTTCCAGTCGTAGTCGAGACAATCATTAAGTCTTCGAGTTTCGCCCGCGGCCAAGATCTGCACTTGATCGAGATAGGCGGTGCGCGATCCGAGGCTTCTCCACACGACCCTGGCTCCTGCCTCAGCTCGATCAAAGATCGCCTGCCATTCCTGCTCCAGTTCATGAAACCGGTCTTCAGCCATCCAATCCATGTGATCGAGCAACACAAACTGCGTAAAGGAGCCGGTTTGGTCTTCAAGGTGGCGGTGCACTGAATTCGTGTTTAGCGAGACGCGGTTGATCAGGTTCTTGAGACGCGTGAAGTTCGCCGGCTCCAGGTATCGAGGACAGCATTGAGGCGTGTAAGCGCCGAGGATGTAGGCTCGCCAGAAGTAGTTCTCGCCGATTCGAGACCCGTAGATGACCTGTTCAGCGCAGCGCTTCAGGTACGCCACGATGTCGGGGTGATCCCGTTGTATCCGCCGGCGCTGAGCGGGCGGAATGCCGCACAGCGCCAGCGCCGCGTCGCGCTGTAGGATGAAGCCGAGCGCGGGACGCCAAAATCGATCGCGCAGCTTCCCGTCGTAAATGTCGCGTTGCTCCTCCACGTTACGCGCATCAAGCAGTTCCATAAGGGGCTCCCGGAGGTGCAGGACATGGTCGATATACCAGCGGAACCACGACGCAAACCAGCCGGATGTCGTGCGATGATAGAACGGCCGCCTGCCGCAGAAGAGCGAGATGTGGCGGTCCCAGAATTCCTGATGCGGCGGCGCAAGATGCCGCCGCAGTTTCTGGCGGTAGCGCGCCCGTACTTCGGGATCGCGCCCGGCGCCGAACATCGCGAAGAAGTCACTCCATTCTAATTCCCGACCGTAAACCACCAGCTCTGCTGGTGAGAATTCATTAGGCTTCGCCGTTCCCGGAGCATTAAAAAGGATCCCCTCGAGGAAGGCCCCGGAGGGCACGAGAGGATCCCAAAATGAAAGACTGGCGTAGTC
>JASMLW010000070.1 GCA_030748485.1 Pirellulaceae bacterium | reverse complement strand
CGACGAATTGGAATCACATGGTCGCCCTGATGTGCATCACACAGCTGGCCGTCATCGCCACACCCGCGCTGATGATGACGATCATCCTGACTCGCAACCCGGCCAAGACGCTGCTGCTCAGGGCTCCCAAACTAGCTGCTGTTCCGGCGGCCATCCTGCTGGCCATTGGAATCCATCCGGCGATGCTATGGATCAGTGAATGCATCAAGAGTCTTTACCCGATCAGCGCCGACACGATGGAGCAGCTGCGGCCCTTTTCGACACTCATCGCCGAGGCTCCGCTACTGAGCGTCGTGCTGGTGCTCGCCTTGGTGCCGGCCGTTTGTGAAGAACTGGCGTTCCGCGGGTTCATCCTGTCCGGACTCCGTCACCTCGGTCACAAGTGGACGGCGATCGCGCTGGCCAGTCTGTTCTTTGGCCTCGCCCACGGCATCCTGCAACAATCCTTGGCGGCCTGCGTCGCGGGCATGGTGATCGGCTACGTCGCCGTGCAGACGGGCAGCCTGGCTCCGGCGATCGCCTTCCACTTCACTCACAATGCGCTCGCCGTCTGCGTGTCGCGGGTGGCCGCCGACAGTTCGTCGCCGCTCGGCCGGCTGATCTCCGCCACCGAAGGCGGCGGTCTCGCCTACCATTGGGCCGTGACGTTGGCGGGAGCGGCGCTGGCCGTCGGCATGCTGCACTACTTCCGACGCCAGAAACCTCTCGCCTACGAAGAAGAGGAGTTGCAGACGGCGCTCATCCACGGTCGTTCCGAAGAAGCGGGCGCCGTCGCTTCCTAGTTGACGGCCGCCGACATTCGGGAACCTGCTAGAGGCGGCAGTTGTTGATTTGAGTTTCCAGGATGGCGGTGGCTCCGAGCGCCTCGAGCTGCTCCATCGCGAGAATCACCTCTTTGCTCTTCACCATCACTTTGACGGCCGCCCAATCGGGATCTTCCAGCGCGTTGACGGTGGGCGAATGGAAACCCGGTGTGATCTGCTCCGCCGCCGCCAGCTTCTCGCGGTGGATGTTGTACTCCAACACGGAGTAACTGCGCGCGATCACGACTCCCTCGAGACGTCGCACGATACGGTCGGCGACTTCCGCGTTCTGCTGCTCGTGATTCTGAATCACGACCGTCTCGTACTTTCCGATGTCGCCCAACACGCGGAGCCGATTGGCGGCCAGCGTGCTGCCCGTTTCGACGAGGTCGACGATCGCGTCGGCGACGCCCAGCGAGACCATGATCTCCACCGACCCGGAAAGTGGAACGAGATGGACGTCGGCCGAATGCGCTTTCAGAAACCGCTCGGTGATCGATGGAAAGCTGGTTGCGATCCGCGCGCCGCTCAGATCGCTCGGTTGTTGGATCGTCGAGTCTTCGGGGACGCAGATGGCTAGTCGGCAGCGGCCCACGCCCAGCGCCAATCGCTGCGCGACGTCGACTCCCGCCTCTTCGACCAAATCGCTGCCCGTGATTCCCATGTCGATCGCGCCTTCGGCGCAGAGCACGGGGATGTCGTCCGTGCGGAGGAAGGTGATGTCGACGGGGAATCCACCGACCCGCGCGAACAGGCTGCGGTTTTGTCGACGGTACTGCAGCCCGGCCTGAGCCAGCAATTCACCCGTCTGATCAGCGAGTCGCCCTTTGCTGGGTACGCCGATTCGCAGATTCGTCATGGCGATCGCGACTCCTTCTCGTCCAAACCTGAGACTCCAAACCGCCGGGCCAACTCGGCCTCGACGTCTTCCAGCGGCACCTCGCGCTCGCCCAGCATCACGAACAGGTGATAGAGCAGGTCGGCCGCTTCGGCCACCAAATGATCGCGGCCGTCTGCGCCCGGTTCGCCCGCCGCCTCGACCACCTCAGCCGCCTCCTCACAGATTTTCTGACCGATCTTTTCCACACCACCGGCAAACAGTTGAGAAGTGTAAGATCGCGGCGGAGGATTCGCCTTGCGGTCGCGAATGACCGCCATCAGTTGGTGGAGGACGTCAGCAGAAGGCACAGGATCGCTCGACGATAGAGACGAAAGTAGAATGGGTGGCTAGAATAGCCCATGGTAGATGCCGTCGTTTCGGTTGACAATTGGCGCCATTCTCTCGTTTCGTCTCCTACTCGCGTTCAGATCGTCTTTCATGCCCAATCTTCTCTCCAACCAAGCTCACCCCGCACTGGCCGATTGCTGGTACCTGACCGGGGCCACGGCGAGCGGCAAGACGCGCGTCGGCATGGCGTTGGCGCGGATGTTGGATGCGGAGATTGTCTCGCTCGACTCGATGGCCGTTTACCGCGAGATGGACATCGGCACGGCCAAGCCGAGTGAAGACGAACGCCGCGCGGTGCCGCACCACCTGATCGACATTCGTCTTCCCGTGGAGGACTTCAGTCTGGCCGAATACGTGCAGGCCGCGGCCGACAAGACCCAGGAGATTCAAACCCGCGGCAAGCGTGTCTTGTTCGTGGGCGGCACGCCGCTCTACTTGAAAGCTCTGCTGCGGGGAGTCTACGAGGGTCCCCCCGCCGATTGGGAGTTTCGCCGGCAAGTCGAAGCTGAACTCGAGCGCGTCGGCATGGCGGCCTTGCGCGAGCGGCTGTGGCAAGTCGATCCGCTCTCCGCAGCCAAGCTGCACGAGAACGACAAGCGTCGGATGATCCGAGCTTTGGAAGTTTACAAATTGACCGGGCGGCCGATCAGTCACCTGCAGACTCAGTTCGAACGCAACCGTCCGGCCGACCAATGCCGGGCGTTTCAACTGAGCTGGCCCCGTCCATTGCTGCACGAGCGGATCAATCGTCGAGTCGACATGATGTTCGACGCCGGTTTGGTCGGCGAAGTGCGGGGCCTGCTCGACCGCCACGGCAGCCTCAGCCGCACGGCCGCGCAAGCGGTCGGGTATCGCGAGGTGATCGAGTGTCTGCAGTCGGACGGCGATGTCGAGTCGACTCGCGAAGTCGTCAAAGCGCGAACTCGGCAATTCGCGCGGCGACAGGAGACCTGGTTCCGCAGCCTGTCCGAGTGCCGTCGAGTCGAGTATTCATCGGACGGCGCCCCGGACGCGATCGCCGCCTCGATCGTGGCGCTCGGCCAAACAGCCAGCTAGCCGCTTCCCGACTTGCGAATCCGCGAATCTCACGCCGCGAATATTCTCGTAACGATCGTCGTCGCGTCAGGCATGTTGTCGCGCTGCTTCAACTGGGCCCTTACCATTCAATCCCCGAGCCATTCGCGACCACAGACGCCTGGGGCATCAGAGTTCTCAGTTCGTCAACTGCGTCTTTCGACAAGCCGTTTGAAGAAAGATGCAGTTCCTCCAGGTTTGGGATGTCGGCCAAGAGGTGCAAATCTCCGTTCCCGATCACGCATCCATGTATGTCTAACACTTCAAGACTGCGGAGGCGGCTCAAATGACCAATTCCAACGGGACCTAAGATCATCGGCGAGTGATGCCAACGATCGGACCGTCCGTGGAGACTCAGAGTATGAAGGTGGTCGAGTTGCGCAAGTTTCTTGATCGAATCGCCAGTAATTGCCGTCCTGCCGATATGCAATTCCTCCAGCCCACGGAGTTTCGCAATAGCGTCCATGCTATCGTCTGTGATCCTAGTTCTCGCCAAGTTGAGTTTTCTCAGGTCTTTGAGTCGACTGAAACTATCGTGCCCCAGATCTTCTATCCATGTATGTTCCAGATTCAATTCCTGCAACGTGTCGATCGACCCGACATCGTTCAACTCGCGGTCACTGGCTAGCGACTCAGACAGGTCCAGGGACCTTAAATCGTGTGCGTTCTTCAATTGCCTGATCTCAAAAACCTCAAGTCCTCGCAGTGTCACCTTGGAGTTTTTCGCGGACACGCGAAGCGCCTTGTCGCGGACAAAGGATGTCGCCCCAGGAGAAGGCTGACCGTCAATTCGCGGCGGCGAAGACCCCTGATGGAAAGACCTGAAACGGTTGTTGAACGCTTCGACTCCGAGATCCGTGATGCCCTCGCATGTGCGGAAAGTCCTGATCCGCGTTGTCAATGGAAAAAATAGATACCGGTACCGACGATGCGACGTGTAGGCCGAATCGGCGAGCTGGAGGTGGTGCAAGTTCGGGCACTTCGCCAGTTTCAGCAGTCCGGTGTCAGTGATTCGGCACTGCCAAATACTCAAGCTCTCAATCGGGGACCCATCATCAAAAACATCGAGCCCCGAATCCGTAACGGCGCCCGCCACAATCTTGACACTCCTCAAGTGCTTAAGATGATGGATGTGAGCAAGCTCTTCGTCGTTGATCGGGCAGCCCACAATCGTCAAGTCTCTGAGGTAATTGCACTGTTGGAGCCAGCCGAATTCTCGTATCGGTACATCTTGGAGTACCAGAGTTTCCAGTCGTCCCTGGCTCGCGATTCCCCACATCCCTGGACCGATGAGCTGTTCCGAATGCACCTCCAGTTTTCTCAATCTCGGCGCCCTCAGTTCGGCTATTTCTTCATCGGCGATTCCCACATGCCGAAAGGTCAGCGATTCAATCCCAGGAACAGCACTCAGCGCCTGTATTCCTTCGCTTGTAAACATAACTTTGGTTGTAAGACCACGTCCACTAAAGATCACTTCACGCAAGGCAGCGTGATTCTTAAATGAGCCGAAACCTTCTCCGGTTCCGGTGAACCCCCTAATCTCGAGCGATTTCAACGACTTCAACTTCGCTATATGCCTCAGGTCGGCGTCCGAGATTGCGCCCAACTTCAACTCAACTAGCGACGGTGCAAATCGAAGCAACTTGATGTCTTCTGTAACGAGCCGACCGTCAGGCGCATCAATGCCCAATCCCCCATCGGCCCGGTGGAAAACCGGGATGCTCAAGAACTGTAGGTATTGCCTGAGGTCGTCTTCCGTCTGAATTGAAGTGGGCGGAAGCTGAAAAGAAGCGACGACAAGTAGTACTGACGTCCACATCGCTAAGCGTTCTCCGATCAGAGTGGAGCCCCGTTGAGCCCAGAATCAATCATCGTTGTCTAATTTTACCCGATCTCACATTTTCCGTAGCAGCAATCCCGTGGCGGTGTACGGCTATGTCCAACCGTACGTTGGTTGTGTCCGATCCGCAATCGGAGCGGTCAGTGCTAGTCGCGCAGACCGCACAGAATGGAAGCGGACGAACACTCTTGCTAATCTTGACAAAAGCGAAGGGACGTGGGTCGTGCTTGGCGAGCTGTTGCTCGGGTATTCGTGAGTCTTTGTTCGACTTCTCACGGCAACGTAGACTAGGCCCGCCAGTTGTGGAGACTTAGCCCTTGAGCCGAAACCATCGGAACGGGTCCTGGGGAATTGAAATTCGCGGCACTGTGAGGTTCGCATGCGCGAAACCGCGGAGACACTCTTTGAGACCCAAACTCCGCCGAGTCATTCGTGGCGGGCGAGAATCAGCCCAATCTGGGTCACTAGCTCCTTCGGCATAGCCGCGATCGTCGCCGCCATTACGTGTTTGGTTTTGGGCAGTGATATTTGGGAAGCGGTCTTTGCAGGCGCGATGTTCCTGACAATCGGCGTCGTCCTGGGTCGCGCCACCGCCGAGAAGACGCCAATTCATCGGACCGATGTTTTTCCTCGGTTCGTTCAAATCGAAGGCGAGTGCCTTAGCGTGACGAGTCCTTCCTCGCGAATCGAGTATTCACTGGCGGATTGTTGTTGGTTTCTCGGAAAGGAATCGGATGACGCCCTACTGGACGTGGGACAACAAGAGAGCCAAGTCCCTGTCGTCGTACTCCCAACAGGAAGTTGCATCGCTTGCGGGATCAATGCCGCCAAGTCTGATGTCCCG
>JASMLW010000069.1 GCA_030748485.1 Pirellulaceae bacterium | reverse complement strand
AACCGCATCGCCGTTGTCAACGTCGCCACTCGCAGCGTGGAGAAACGGCTCCGGATCAGCGCTCAAGATCCTCGGGCCATTACCGTGCGCGGTGATCGACTGTACGTCATCCCCTTCGAATCGAACAACAAGACGCAGCTTTCCGGCGGCACTGGCGAGATCGACGGCGAGTTGGTCACTTTCGACGCACACAAGCATTCGATCGCCAACAACAACGTGCTGTCGCTGGGCCACGTCGTCGACATCGTCAAGCATCCCCGCGTTCCCGATCGAGACCTGTACATTTACGACACCAACACTGACGAACTGATCGAAACGGTCGACACGCTGGGCACATTGCTGTATGGACTGACCGTCAGCTCGCGGGGCCGTGTCTTCATTGCCCAGGCGGACGCGCGCAACGACGCCAATGGTCGCTCGGGCACGAAGAAGCACGGCTTGGCGGAGTTGGAAAACCGCGCTTTTCTGAACAGAATCACCAGCGTCAAGTTCAACGGCGACTCGGCCGAGGAACCGGAGTTCTTCGACCTCGAGCCGTTGCCGCCAAAACAACCTGCCGCCGGACAGGCGCTGGCGACCCCGTTTGCGATTGAGATCAGCGATGATGATTCGACACTCGTCGTCTCCGCCGCCGGGTCGGACAAACTCTTCACAGTCGATGCCGGCAAGGGGGAGGTTTTGGGGCGCGTCGATGTTGGCGCCGTGCCTCGGGGAATCGCGCTGGAGAGCAGCGCCGGCGGCAAGGCGTCGCAGGCCTGGGTGCTCAACGCCGTCGCGAACACTGTTTCTCTTGTCGACGTCGCCGACCCGGCCGCCCCAAGTGTCGTCGAGACCATAGCGCTCGAAGATCCGACGCACCCGGCTGTCAAGCGCGGCCGGATCGCATTCAATACGGCGGTCGCCTCGACGACGGGCACTTTTTCGTGCGCGAGTTGCCATCCAGACGGTCACACCGACCAACTGCTGTGGGTCCTCAAGACGCCCATTGTCACGGGCGGCGATCAGATCATGCCGCGGTCGACCATGCCGATTCGCGGCTTGCGGGATACGGCTCCTTACCACTGGGACGGGATTCCCGGCGATCCCTACGGAGGCAACAACAGCGCCAATATTCGCGGTTCGGATCCGCCCAACAGCGATGTCGACGACCCCAGAAGCAGTGCGCGGCACCTGATCGACGGCGGCCTGGCGGCGACGATGAGTTTGGTCGGAGACGACGCGGTGAACGACGAAGGTAAGGCCGGAGCTTTGTCGGCGGCGGAGCGCGACGACATGGCCGCCTTTCTGCTCAGCGTCCCCTTCCCTCCCGCTCAGCGGCGCCCCTACACGAACGTTGTCTCCAGTGACGCCGCGGCCGGTTTCAAGCTGTTCCACATGGATGGCGACTTGGACGACGATAAGCCCAGGCCCAACGTTTGCGGCAACTGCCATCGCCTGCCCTTCCTCGTCAGCACGAACACACCCGGTACAGGAATGGACGCCCCCACCTGGCGTGGAGCGTACGACCGGTTTCTGATTCTGCCGCAGGGACGGTTGAACATCATCGACTTCAGCTTCTACCGATCGATCGCCGATCGCGGCATCCCGGAAAAATATATGTGGCGATTCTCTTGGGGCGGTCGTCGCCGCTTCAACCGCGTCTGGGATATGGTGCTCGAGGGCAGCACCGGGTACTCCGGGTCGTTTGCTCGCCAAGTGACACTCAATCAAGCGACTGCCGACAACCGTCTGGTGGTCGACATGCTGAGGGCGTTGGAGTTGTCCGCCCGCGAAGGCGCCATCGTCCTGGAAACGAACGGTGCGTTCATCGACGACTCGACGGCCGAGTCAGTCACGCTGCAGTTCGACGGCGGAACGTACGTTCGGAAGGATGGCAACCGCGCATCGTTCGTCCGTAGAGATCTCATCGCACTCGCCGCCACAGGCAAATTCGTTGGGACGTTTACGGCCCGCCACGGAGCCAACGCGGATGTCGACAATCCGCAACCCGCGATTTGGACACTGGGACCGATTGAGAAACAGCGAGGTCGTCAGGAATTCCCGATCCTCTTCGACGGCGGCAATCGCATGACGATAAGCGGACGGCACATCCGCGATGGGGCCCAAGTCATCGTCGACGGGCGGCGAGTCTCAGGGTCGGTGAGTCGAGATGGAGAGACGGTGGACATTGAGCTCGACGCTCTGCCGCCTGAAGGCTTGCACCTCTTGCAGCTCCAGAACCCGAACGGCTTATTCAGCAACGACTTCATCTTCCACGTCGCCAAAGATGTCAAAGCGGCCGCCGATTTGAGGCGGGCGTTGGACAAACCCCACATGGGTCGACGGGAGACCTTGGCGACGGCGATCGAACTCGGCGATCTGGCTGCGGTCAAGCAGAGCCTCAAACTCCGAGCGATCTTGAACGCCCGCCGCCCCAACGGCGGATCGACCCCGCTCGCCACCGCGGCGATCCACGGCCGCATCGAGATCGCTGAATACTTGATTGAGAGCAAGGCGAGGATTGAGGCGAGCAGCGAGGACGGCAACACGGCGCTCCACATGGCCGCCATTCTCTGTCGAAGCGACATGGTCAAACTGCTGCTCGAGAACGGCGCACCGGTGACCAAGAAGAACAAGCGAGGACAATCGGCGCTCGACGTCGTGGCAGTCCCCTGGAGTGAACGCCTCGCTTCCTCGTACAAGTCGCTGGCTAATAAGGCAGGACTCGAACTCGATCTAAAGCAGATCGAAAAAGACCGCCCGCGGATCGCTCAACTGCTGCGAGAACACTCTCAACCATGACCGAGCAGAACCCGTACGAACCTCCGGACTCGCAGACGCCTGGCGACAGTCGCTCGGCCGACGATGAGAGTGGTTCGTATGAATCAGTGGAAAGTCCGCCGGGAGTTTCCACCGACAATACGGTGATGCCCAGGCACATTGCGGCGATATTCGACAACATCGTCGCGCTGACGCTCGGATTCTTGGCGGCGAAGGCGATCGGTGAACAACTCCCGCTCCTGCAAATTGCGCTGCTTGTCTTGGCCTATCTCGGCTACTACTTCGTATTTGAAGGGGCCATCGCTCGGACACCGGGCAAATTATTGACTGGGCTTGTCGTGATTCAGTTCAATGGCGACAAGTGCACTTTCAAACAACTGCTGATCAGGACGGGCTTTCGCGTCTTGGAAGTGAATCCCGCCCTGTTCGGTGGATTGCCGGCTGCCATGAGTATCATCATTACAACTCATCACCAGCGCGTCGGCGACATCGTCGCCGGCACGATTGTCGTCCCGACTCGTCGCTTGCGAAAACGCAAGTGATCGCACGGCGTCCACGTAGGCCGGACCAAGCGAAGCGCCGTTCCGGCAGCGCCACGGCAATCGCGTTTCCGCGACGTGGACCGACGTGTTTGACGTCGTAATTGACGTTGTATTGAGCCTCTTGCCGGAGCGGCGTCGCTGCGCTCCTTGATCCGGCCTACACCTTCGCCTGCTCATTCGTCGACGATGCGGATTTGGCTCCAGTAGGCCCACTCATTGCGCCAGTCGTTTGCTCGATTCTCGATGGCGAGTTTGACTTTCTGGCCGGCGTATTTGGAAAGATCGACGCTGACGTCCAGCCACTCGTTGTCGAGTGACTTGGGGTTCACGATTCGGTCGATGACGACGTCCCTGTTCACTAGAACTCGCAACTGCCAATCCCCGTGTGGATGGTGGCTGACTCGCAACTTGAGTTTGGCTCCTTCAGAGACCTCCAGGTCGCGATAGATCGTACAAGGCACTTTGCGATTGAGGGGATGAGTTTGTACGGCCTTGCGGTTGCGAAACTCCTTGTGGTAGACGACGCCGAGTTCACCGACGTTGGCGACTTTGAAACCCGGAGCAACTCGACTCAAGATGCGCAACTGTTCACCGATGCTCTGACGACGCGGGCCGTTCACATTGGCCGCCGCGTCACCGCTGACCATTCGTCGAGCTACGAATTCAGGCAATGTTGGCATCTCGCCGTTGACCGCCAACTGCAGCGCTCTTTTCGGTTGCCTCGGCACCATCGGTTCGAGCGCATACCAGATCATGCGTGGCAGGTTTGCATCGTCGACGTCTTCGGCGCGGCCAGCCAAAGCGTTGAGCAGCGGCCATCGATCGACGAACGGCAGTCGTTGCGCGAGCGCGGCCAAATACAGCCGCACAACAGGCGACGAATCTTCCCCAGCCATCTCGGCGAGTTGAGAGAGGACAGCGCTCGTTATCACCGGCTCGTCCGTCGTGGCGGTGGGCTGAAACGCGTTTACGCTGCTTTGATCGCCCAGCAGCTGCACGGCCCAAGCGCGGATGTACTCGTCATCGTGCTGCAGCAGTCGGACCAGTCGCTCGCTTGGCAGTCCTCCTGTGACGTGCAGAGCCCACAGCGCTCGCAGGCGTTTCCCCGATGTGGGCGCCGCGGCGAACTGTTTGTCGAGCAGTTCGTGAACGATCGCCTGGTCGAGGCGGCCGGTCGTGGCGCGCGTGTGCAACAAGACGCGGGCTTGTCGAACATACCAGTCGTTGGAATGCGTTTGCATTTCGACTAGTTGAGCGTCAGAAAGAGATCGCAGGTTCGGAGCGGGCGATCGTTTCGCGTTCTTCGGCATAATGCGATAGACGCGGCCCGACTTGGGGAAATTGATCGCATTGCCGCAGACGTCCGTGTCGTGCCAATCCAGGATATAGACCGCGCCTTCCGGTCCGATTTCGACGCTGAACCCGACCCAGGCCAAGTCGTTCGTCGGCATGAAGTCGTCTCCGTGCTTGCCCACGAAACTCGACCCCTTCGGCTCCAGCACATCGGTCAGCACGGCGTGCTCGTGGATATTGCACATGAACAGGCGATTGCGGTACTTGGCCGGAAATGCATCGGCTAGATAAATGCGGGCTCCACCATGGGCGGACAAGTGGCTGTGATCGCGAATCGTCTTGATGTCGTCGTAGATGTGCGGGTTGATGTGAGGCCGACTCTGCTTGTGGTAGACACCTCCCTGCACGACGTGGAACAGATGGGGAATCACACAGCAGGTGGCGAACCCTTGACCGTGGTCGTCAAAGTCGAAACCCCACGGATTGGACAGCCCGCGTGCGAACACCTCAAACTTCCGGCGAACCGGGTGGTATCGCCAAATGCCGCCGTCGATGAACTGCCGCGCTGAATCATCTTCGTCGGGCTTGGCGACCCGTGAATGCGTGAAGACGCCGTGGCAGCCGTACAGCCATCCGTCCGGTCCCCAATTGAAACTGTTGAGCGTCTCATGCCGATCGTTGATTCCCCAGCCATTGAGCAACACTTGGGGCGGCCCGTCGGGACGATCGTCGCCGTCCGCATCGGGAATGAACGAGAAGTTGGGCGGCGAACCGACAAAGACGCCGCCGAAGCCCAATGCGATCCCCGACGTGAAAGTGAGCTTATCGGTGAATGTCTTCTTCTTGTCAAAGACGCCGTCGCGGTCGACATCTTCCAGGATCTGTATTCGCGTGACCTTCTCGCCGGTGTGGTTTCGCCGCGTCCGGTAGTTGTAGTTCTCGACCACCCAGATGCGGCCGCGATCGTCAAAACAAAACGCGATCGGTTCGCCAATGTCGGGCTCCGAGGCAAAGATCGAAACGTCGAAGCCGTCGGGAATCGACATCTGCTTGACCGCTTCCGCCGGTTTCAAGAAGGGAGCGTTGCTGGTGTTGTGCTGACGTTTGGGAAGTCGATTCCGGCTCTTCTCCTCAGCAACCGCAATCTGGCAAACTGACAGCCCGGCGAGTAAACCAGCCATCCAAAAACGCATCCCGATCGAGTTCATATGATTCCTCATTTCGGCGCCTCAACCTGCTCGATTGTTTGAAGGTATCTGACCAGGTCAATCACCTGCCGCGGTTTCATTTTGTCGAATTGCCCTTCGGGCATCATCGACTTGGGCGAGACTTGACGACGTTCAATATCGCTTTTGAGAATGATCGCCATCGGCTGCTCAACCGTTTTGAGGACGATTCTCTGCGCGTTCTCTTCGGCGATGACACCGTTGAGCACGCGGCCGTCCAACGTCTCGACGATCACCATCTTGTATCCCGCCGGAACGTCGTAACTCGGGTCGATGCTGTTCAGCAGAATGTAGTCGAGGTTGCCGCGATTCGAGCCGGTGAGGTCGGGGCCAATCTTGCCGCCAGTACCGTAAAGGACGTGGCACGAGGCGCATGTCTTGTTGTAGACAGCTCGCCCATTCACCACGTCCGCCCCGTCCAGCGCTTCAGCTGTCAACAAGCTCTTGTACTTCGCCATCAACGCCGTGCGGTCGGTCGCGAGTTTTCGGACATCTCCGAAGACCTTCGAAAACCTGTCGCCCATGAGAAAGCCGAGTGACCGAGCGACGTGAGAGGGTATGTGCGATCGAGGGACGCTCTTCGACTCAATCGCGTTCAACAGCGCTTGCGCGTAGCTCTTGCGAGTCGCCAGAGTCTCCACCGACGCTTTTTGAAGTTCACTCGGCCACTTCGCATAGCGGCCCAGCAGGATTTCACCCGCGCGCGGGTTTTCGATCGCGGCGTACCCGCGAATCGCATCGATCCGTAAATCGGGTTCGTCCAACAACCGCTCCAAGAGCGACGAAATTTGGTCGTTCTTCTGCGTCAGCAATGCATGGAGCGCCCGGCGACGAGCTTTGAGAGGAGCCGACCGATCCTGCACGATCTTCAGCGCTCGCTGCGTCGCCGACTCGTCGCCGAAAATCTGCGAAAGTTGAAAACTAAGTTCGCGGACATCTTCGGAACGGCTCTTGGCCAACTTCGCGGCCACCTTCCCCCATGCGTCCGGCGCCGGTACGTCGCGTCGACCGGCGAGTCCGCTCAGCATGCCTTGCATCAACGAGGATTGTGTGGATGGATTGTCCACCACTCCCAGCGTGTCGACCAACAAGGCCAGCGACCGATCTTCGTCGAGCCCCGTTAGCGGCGCGCGCCCCAGCAATACGAAACCCGTGGCGAGCAGCAGCAGAGAAAACAAACGATGCATTGAAACAACTCCGCCTGGAAATGACTCTGTCTTCGATCGTTATCTTCGCACCAGAATTCGCCGCCCGGTCGATCGCCGAGCTGATTGGGTTGGGCGACTCGATTGGATTGCCGACCGCAGTCAATCGAGCCGTCCATTCTACACTCCCGAGGCGCGAAGATCAGTCCCTGCGGATCGCCCGCTTGGACCGGTGTGCGGAGGAAAAGAGTGTCGTTGCCCGACAAGAAGGATTACGATCTGTGTCGCGACGGAAACGAAGCAGATCTTGCGGCACTCAAGAGGAGCGGGTCGTCGACTTTGATGTCACATGCGGATTCAACCATCGACTGAAGACGAGATCGCGAAACAACTT
>JASMLW010000068.1 GCA_030748485.1 Pirellulaceae bacterium | reverse complement strand
GCCTGGGGGGCGCGGAAAATGGTCGGGACGGCCTCCTCCAGCGTGATCTGACTAGCTTCATCGAAGATCACGACGTCGAAATGGGAGCCCGCTAACGGCACGGTGTCCGAAACGCTCAACGGACTCATCAGCCAAACCGGTTTGAGATCCTTGACGACCTCGCCCGAATCGCCGGAGACCAGACCGCGGATCGACTTGTATCGCATCGTCTTGGAGAACTCGTGCTCCAACTCGCGGCGACCGCGGTTGTAGAACTTCTTGAATTCCTTCTGGTCGTCGCTCAGCTGCGCCGCCGGGAGACCGCAGACTCGCACCCGTTCTCGAAACGCGGCCCGCACGCGCGCCCGAACTTCAACGGCGTTGCCCCCCAGCCAGTCGTCGTAGAACTGCTCCAATCGACTGGCCCGTCGGTCTCTCTCCAACCCATTGAACCGGCCAACTCGCCGATCACGGCGGGCCGCATCGGCGATGAATTGATCGGCTGAAAGCGATTCCAATTCTTCCAGGTCGTAGGGCAACTGGCGGATCGCGCTAGCCATTTCGCGCGGCAGCGGCGACAGCTCCGTCAGGCAGAACAAGAAGTTGTCGAGTTGCTCGAGCGCGCGTTCGACTCGAGAGAAGTCGGCTCGGAGCTGGTCCCAGGTTCGCTCCTGGTAGTCGTCCAGGAACGCGGCCAGGATTGAGTTGAGACGTTCGACCGTGGCGGCGTGGCCGACCAGTGAGAGCACGACCGCCGGATCGACATTGCCCCGCGACACTTCCTGGCGGAGCGCGCCGAGCGGTCCTTCGCACGACTCGACCTGCTGGATCGCGCGGGCTACCTCTTCAGCGAAGTCGTCGACATCTTGCTCGAAACCAAACGACGATTGCATCTTGGCGGCGTCGTCGGCCCAGCGCTGTTCCGCGTCCTGTTCCGCTTGGAGGTTCTGCAACACGTCGACCCAGGACGGCCGGATCGCATGCTCCGCGTAGTTGTAGCAGCGGTTCATCACACTCCGCAGTCGCCACCAGGTGGGCGACAGGGCGGCCCACCATTTTCCGTCCAGTCGCCGCGCTTGCCGCAGCGCGATCGGCGTCTCGAGTTTCGGTAGTTTTTCGCGCCAATGGGCGTTCTTTTCGCCGGCCCGCACCCACGCCGTTCTCAGCTCGTCGAGCTGATTCCGCGCGACGCCGTACTTCGCCGACAGCGCGCTGTTTCCATCGAGCAAGGTGAGCCCGCGGCAGCGAGCGAGTGGAGCCAACACTCGCGCGAATTCGACCAGCTGCTCCGCCCGTTTCACTGTCGACCACGTTTCGCGGATCACATGGCAGCGACCAAATTCTTCTTCGAGATCGTCCAGTGCGCTGCGCGCCGAGGCGAGCGACGTGGTGATTAGCTCGAGCGGCCTTTCGGCGTCGCAGATCTTGGGCGACAACAGGGCGAGCGGGTGATTGGCCAACACGCCGTCGGCTTGAATGTCCTCCAACGCCGCCCGAAAACGAGCCAGTTCGCCGGCGTGGATCCGCCAGCATTCGTACCGCGGAGCCCGCTCGATTTCGAGTGCGGTGGCGTCGGGTCGGCGGGGAGCCAACTCAACCGCGCGATCGACAACGTCGCGCAACGCCGGACCGTCGGGATCGCTGCTCTCAAGCATCGCCGACCGGTAGTCGACCAAAGGCTCGAGCTCGGCGTCCAAACGGCTGGTCAATTCGGACTGCCCATCGCCATTTCCCCAATCGCCGCTCAAGAACGACTCGTACGTCTCCTTCAAGTCCATCACGAACTGCTTCTTGTCCGCCTGCGAATCGTGAATCAGACAGCAGAGTTCATGAAGTCCTTGCTGTTTGAGTCGCAGGTAGACGACATCGATCGCCGCCCGCTTCTCGCAGACGAACAACACGCGCTTGCCGCGGGCGACGTAGTCGGCGATCAGGTTGGTAATCGTCTGCGATTTGCCGGTGCCCGGAGGGCCCTGAATGATGTAGCTCTCGCCGTTGCTCGCCCCCGCGATCGACGCGGTCTGAGTCGGGTCGCAGGGCACGACATGAAAACGATCGACCAGATCGGGCAGCGATTGGTCGGCGTCGGCCACCGGCCTGGGCGTGAGCGAGAAGATGTCGTCGAACGCCTGGTTCTCAATTTCGCGATCGACCATCGCCGCGTAGTCCCGAACCAACGACATCTTGCGGTACTTGAAATTGCCGAGCGTGACGCTGCAGAGATCGAACTCCCAGTTGTAGGGATTGTCGTCGGCCGCTCGCTTGAGCGTAAAGAACGTCTTCTCCGACTCGACAGCGTCGGCCGGACCGTCGGCGGGATTCGACATATACGATTTGGGCCGCGGTCGTTTCTCGAGAATGGCTCGCAGCTGAGTTTCCGGTTGTCGAATCTTGGTCGAGAACAGCGTCAAACCCATCGGGTGATAGTTCGCCGGGTCGTAGCTGTAGTCGAGCTCCAGGTAGTTTCGCACGCCGCGGCCACTCAACCGAGCTCGCCGCCGGTACTGGTCGAGCCGTCGGCGGGCTTTGTCGTGGAGTAGCGAAATGCGCGGCTTCTCGACCAGCGTCAACTCGACCGCCGATTCGCTGGCTCCGATCTGCGCTTGGAGATATTCGTAAAACGTCTGTAGATTGGACTCCTCGAGATCGATCGTTTCCGGCAACTCGACGTTGTAAAGCTGTTTGAATTGGTGGCGGAGGACCGGGTTGACTTCGGCTTGCGTGTCGAGAACTCGCAGAAGGTACGAATCGCGGACGCCCTTCTTCTTCGTCAGCTCGACCGGCAACAACACCAATGGCGAATGAAACAGCTCGGGTGGTTCCTCCTTCAGGTTGCTCCATCGCAGAAAGCAGATCACCAGCCTCAACTGGGCGAAGCCGAATTCAGCCTGATCGCGCCGCGCCTCGGTGCGAATGCGGTCGAGCACCATCGGCAGATAAAGGGCCTCTTGAAAGTTCAAGTACTTGTGCAGCGAAATGGACTGGCCGGCGACGCAGGCCTTCGAGAATTTCGCATTCCAGGTCAGCAGTTGATCCTCGCGGACATTCTTGTAATCAAAACTGAGTGGTACGGACGCTTCGGTCAGATTGAGCGTTTGCATCGTCGAGCGAAAATGCAGCAGTCGATTTCTGCGAGAGATTTCGAAAAGCCGCTCTTGTAGTTTGGCGAGTACGAGTTGCTGCTTGGTCTGCAAGTCTTTCGTATGAAAGCCCTCGATGCGATCGAGTTCAAACTGCAACTCGACCGGTTGCTCGCCAAAATTATGCAATGACTGCAGCAGAGCTTGCAGGTCGGCTGGTCGAGCTGCTCGATCGAGATCGGTCATCTGCAGCACGGCGCGAGCGATCACCGGGTGCAAATCTCGACGAACCTGGAACAGGTTGCGCCGATTCCGCACGAATGTTTCCAAGTCGCTCGGGTCGTGGAAATCCAGGCCGCAAGCCATGCTGGCGAGAATCATGCCGAGGCTGTAGATGTCGGTAAGCGGATCGTGGTGATCGAACGCGTGCTCCCAAGATTCGTAGTTCGGCAAATAGACGGGCCCGTCGATTGGTCCCGTCTCCGCCGCGACCTGCAAGTCGGTGATGCTCTCCGCGCGATCGCCGATTTCAAACTCGCGACGGTGTTCGGCGACGACTTCCGCCGCACCGCGCCGCATCTCTTCCAGTAGCGGCGCGACATCGGTGAGATTCGACTGGACGGGCCGCGACTTGCCGTCCTCGAACCAGATCGCCCCTTCGCGAACGCGCAGCTCGGAGACACCCTGCAGCGGTGCGACTGAGCCGCGCTGGTGAGTTTCGCTAACCTGCCTGGCCAGCGGCAGGAAACTGACCAACACGTCTTCGGTCGTGTAGCCGATCGCGTTGGTTCTCGTCAGGTGGTATTCGCGGAAACTCGTCATGATTCCGTCGGTGGGTCCTCGGTGTGGTTCGCCGCGCCCAGCGCCGCCGCCAAGACAGCGTCGACGTCTTGCTCGACTTTCTCGTACTGCGTTTTCCGTACGCGGAGTTCGCGCTGTGCGACGGTCGCGAACGCTTCGCCCAAACCAACCGACCGGGCGATGTGAATTGCCTGCGACAGCGGCCCGTCCTCAAGACGTCGGTCGACCGTGCAGAAATCGAGCAACAGGAAACAGAAATAGTCGCGCAGCGATTCCGATTCGATTGACAGATGATTCGCCAACTGATCGACGGCAATCGACTTGTCGACCGCGAAGTCGGCGAAAAACAACTTGGCGTGATTGATGACTGCGTCTGTTTGAAACCACGGGGGTGAAAGCAGCGCGGTGAGCAGCGAGCGAGTTTGTAATTCGATGTCTCGCTGCCCGAGCAAGTCGAGGTGTTCGAGCTCGCGTTTTCCTTCCACGATCGCCGCGATCGCCGCCGTCGAGCCCTCGTTGCGGTTCCAGGCTTGCAGGGCCCGAGCTCGCACAAATCCCGATAAGCTCGCCGCCGTCTCGCTCGCCATCGATTGATCGTGCGACGCGAGGGCTTGTTCCGCCTCGCGCAAGTATTGAGCGGCGCTGGTCGGCGCGGATCCCGTTTCAACTCGCGCCAACATCGTGATGACGTCGTCCAACTGGCCGACCGCTCGCAGGGCCGCCCGATCGCAAAAGACTTGCGTGTAGAGATCGTAGAGACGAGCGGTGGCGAAATGCGCGCCGTGGGCGTTGCTGTCCCAAGTCAGCGAATCGAGCAGCTGCCGCGCGATCGCGTAATCTCCGTTCCCGTGTTGGTCGAGCAGGTAATGTCCCAGCTCATGCCCGACCAGCGCCTTCATGCCTTGCTCGTCCAGAGATTCCAGCACGGGGCCCATCAAGACGATGTGCGCCTCGTCCGGCAGCGGAGCCAGCGCCGCATTTAGTCCTTCGCTATGAGCCGCCCGATAGAGCGTGATCGGGGTGTCGATCTCCAGCGACTCGGCCACCTGCTGAGCGACCAGATAAAGCGGTTCGTATTCGATTTGATCCAACCGGTACGTCGCCTTGAGCAGATCGAGACGCGCCGTCTCGACCGCTTGACTCGTCCGCCCGTTGTCTCGAAACCAAGCCCACAATTCCGCTTCCTCGGTCTTCAAGAACTCGACGAGTTGTTGCTGATAAGGAAGAGGTTCGAGCATTCGCGAGTGCTCCTCGAGGGTTGGATCGGATGATTCTACCGGTTTCCTCGACTCAACGAACCCCCGCATCGCCGGCCGCCCAGCGCCAGCCGGCGAACGCGAACGCGTCGGTTGAGTTCACTCGCGGGTCCGAGCCGCCAACTGGCCGCAGGCGGCGTCGATGTCGGCGCCGAGCGAGAACCGAATCTTGACGAGAAAGCCGCGTTCTTGCAGGGCCGCCCCAAACCGTTCGCGACCGTCGCGGTCGGTCGACTGGAAATGAGGCGCCTCGGCAATCGGGTTGTACGGAATCAGATTGACCAGCGCCGGCAGGCCGTCCAGATAGTCGGCCAGTTGGGCGGCCTGCGCCAGACTGTCGTTGACATCCCGCAGCATCAGGTATTCGATCATGATCGGCGCGTTGTCTTGAAGCCGCACGACCTCGTCCATCGCCTCGCGCAGCTCGACCAGCGATGTCCGTTTGGCCGCTGGAATCAGCTTCTCGCGGAGTTCTTGATCCGCGCTATGGAGGCTCAACGCCAACGGTGATTTTGGGAACTCCACCGCCCACCGAACCATCGCGTCGGGGACTCCGACCGTCGACACCATCGTGCGGCGCGGGCCGAATGCGAACCAGCCCGGGTCCTGCAGCAGCCGCATCGCGTCGCAGACAGCCGACTCGTTATGAAACGGCTCCCCCATCCCCATGAACACCAGGTTGCGGATCCGCAGTCCTTCTCGATGAGCGATGCGGCGAGCGACGTCGGCTTGGTTCAGGATGTCGACCGTCGACAGGTTCTTGACCGGAGAGAGGTAGCCTGTCGCACAGAACTCACATCGCGCTGCGCAGCCAACTTGGCTGGAGACGCACAGCGTGGTCCGCGTGCCAGGCGTTCGCAACAGCACCGACTCGACGACATCGCCGCGCTCGGTCGACAGGGCCAGTTTGGAGGCTCCGTTGAGTTGCGAGTCGGACTGCGCGGCGACGATCGGCTGGTGCGGCTGGAAGCGGTGGAGAAATGCCTGACGATCGCGCTCCGGCAACTCGTTTGCCGATTCTTCAAACGATCGGTGGCGTTGCAAATACATGTGACGGAATCGCCGCATACAGCGAGGTTCGATACGACGAGCTGCTCGGAAATGCTCCAGCGCACCGGCCGCGAAAATGGTCGATCTGTCGATCTCGGTTGTCATGTCAGCTCAGCCAAGAATCGTCCGCGATCCCTGGTGGGGGGTAGAACACCCCTCGCGAGCATGCGGATTGCCGCCGATTATTCGAAAGATGTGTGAGCCATGCCACCCCGCTTGTCGATATACCAGTCAGTGCGACACGGCTTCCGGATGCGGCTGATCGAAACCGTCAGACCGGTGACCGGGGCAGGGGCCGCGTCACAACTTCCCCACTGCAACTGACTCTTTTCGGTTGCCTGAACTGTCCGCTGGATTGAGTGGAACCTCTGTTCCTCCACGGGATTAGCATTCTTCGCTTTCCCAACGGCAGCCCTCTCTCCACCCCGTTGATCTCGAGCCGTTTTCCCATCCGCTCCGAATCGTCTTACAATCGGGTAGTCGTCACTGAGCCGATCATTGCTTGTGACGGTTGGAACAGGAAGGATCGCACATTGGGACATGGAGTCGGACCGAGCCACGATCACCTGGCGACTCAATCATGAACACCCCATCAATTCTTCGGCGACCAGGTAATCGCGTCCGTTGTTTCATTCTCATGGTCCTGTTGGCGGCGGTTGGCTCGACGGCGCAGGCGGAAGACGTCGTCGAGTTTCTCAGCGGCGCGTCGATGAAAGGCAAGGTTGTCGGGATCGACAAGGTGAAGCGGACGATTGAGTTCGACGGCAGGATCGGTGGTCGCCGGGTGACGCGAACGTTCTCGTACGGCAAGATCCACGCGGTCACTTACAACGGCAAGCGCTATGTGATCAATGAAAAAACGGCGCCACAAGCAGCGGCGGCAAGCGGACCCGCGCTCAAGTCGAACAGCTCGTCAAATCCGTCGGCCCGACGCCGCCCGATTGGTACGAGCAGACGGCGTTGAACTATCCCAAGACGCTCGACTTGAAGTGGCCTCAGCCGACTCCGAAGGGTTGGAACAATCGCAAGAACGTCGGACAGTTTATCTGGGACGTCATCAACCCCAACCCTCAGCGGTGGCGCGAGGGCATCAAGTTCAATCACTTTCTGCTCACCCAACACACGAGCGATCGGGCGCGGACGAAGCGAGTCATGTCGTCGCTCGGCTCGATGTACTTCCGCTTTCTGCAGGATTATCCTCGCGCGGCGTACTGGATCGAAAAAGCCGGCTACCGACCGACCGACGGCCAGGCGCTGATCGTCGCCGAATGCTATTGGCGAATGGGCTATGAACCAAAGGCCCGTGAGATCTTGAATCAACGCACTTTGCGAATCGGGATGATCAAGTTATGGGGAGACATGGGCGAGACGGCGAAGGCCGTCCAGGTGGCGGAGAGCTACGTTCGCGCGGGCGGCTCGATGCACCACGCCTACCTGGCGGCCGGCGATGCGTGTCGCGTCGCCGGACAATTCAACAAGGCGCTGCCCTACTACAAGAAGGTCGCGTCGACACCGCCCAAGGACCCGAAGGACAATCGGCTAAAACAGGTTAGGAGTCGCGCGAAAGCGAGCGCGGAGGCCGTCGAGCTGTTTGAGTTGTGCGATGTTGCGAAAGTGCCCGATGGCTCCTACAGGTCACAGAGCATCGGCTACCGCGGGGCCGTTCACATCCAAGTCGACGTCGCCAACGGCAAGATTACGAAAGTGGCGGTCACCCAACATCAGGAAAAACAGTTCTACTCGGCGATTCGCGACGCGACCGAGCAGATCGTCGCCAAACAAGGCGTTCGCGGCGTCGACGCTACTTCCCGCGCCACGATCACCGCGGAAGCGATCATCAACGCCACGGCCAAAGCGCTCGCCGGCGCTCGCTCCGGTAGGTAGAGCATCGCAGCGTCATCGTAGCGTCAACGCGCCACTTAACGGGCGTCGCGCAAGGCTCTTCGCTACGGCGCCTCGGGCGCGTCGAACCATTTTCCGAGCATCTCTTGATATCGGGCGGCGTCGCCCTCCATCAATTCCAACAGGGCGATGTTCACTGGTTTCCGCAGCTCGCTGCCGATCGGAAAGGTGATCCCATAACCGTGTTCCGCGAACACCGGCCCGACGAGTGTCAAGCTCGGCGCGTTGCGGGGAACATGGTAGCGCAGCAAGGCGACGTCGTGAACGGCCGCCGCAACATCCTCGGCGGCGACGGCGGCCAGCGCGCCATCGAGGTCGTCCATCTGCTTCACCTGGACCCCTTCGCGCCGTAACGTCGTTTCGGCGATCGTGTCGCGGACCACAGCGACCGGCTTGTTGCGCAGATCGGCGAGGCCGCGAATGTCTGATCGCAGTTGGCCCAAGGTGAGCGCCGAAGAAAACGCGCCGATGGCGACCCCAAAGAGCACGATTCCAGCGAAGATGATCATGATCCCCAGCAGGCGGCTCAACGGCTTGCGGGGAACAAAGTCTCCGTATCCAACCGTCGACATGGTCACGATAGTCCACCACATCGCCTGACCGACGCCGATGTGCCAGCGATCGTCGAACGTGTCGGACCGGCCCCGTTCGGTCAGCCAGATCAGATTGGCGCAGACGACGAGGAACACGGTCACCCACAGCAACACCATGCGAATCTCGGGCGACCAGACGACGTCCCATATTCGCAAACCACTTCCCTCCGATCGCGTGGCGATTCCGAGGCCGCCTTGGTAGAAGGGGACGGAAAACTCCAATGTCCGCTCGCGCTCGCTGGTGAATGAGGTGGCGGCGATGCCGAGATCGACCGCGCCGTCGCGGACAGCGTCCAGATGCTCCTGGATGTCCTGTTGAACGATGATTTCGACCTTGCGGGGCGGGTCCATCTGCGACGCGACAACTTCGATCAGATCGATCGAGAAGCCTGTGATCTTCCCCGTCCCCTCGTCGATCATCACAAAAGGCGGCGCCGGCTTGACCCCGACACGGAGCACCGAGTCGGTCGACTGCCCCTGCCCGACCACCGGACTCGCCAGGGACAGAACAAGGGAAAGAACAAGGAGGAATAGGACCAGCGCGCTAGGATTGGAGTACCGCATGGAATGCCTTTCATTCGCGCGCGAGTAGGTCGCGCGAGGACGCCGCGATCAACCGATGGGACAGTATTCTTGATCGGCGGCCCGCGGCAAACAGCAGATGTCGAAGGCCGCCCCTTGCTAGCACCCCTGCTAGCACCCGGGGGCGATCGATTGACGTTCTCGATTTTTTCGCTTCGGTGTAGACTTCCCGGCCCGACTCGAAGGACCCGGAGGTGCACGGATGCATATCAATCGGTTGCGAATTGAGAGACGAGATGACCAGTCGACGTTGATACTCGATGACCTGACGTCGGGGCTGAATGTGGCGTTTGACACTTCGGCTGAGCGCCACCGCGATGTGCGCCGAGTCGTCGACTCACTGCTCGCCGGCTCGGCCTGCCCAACGCAGGCAACGATTCGAATCACTTCTCACGAAGGCGTTTGTGAGCTCCGCGGCGAGAGCGGCGGCGCTTGGCGAGCCATCGACGGACTCACCGCGCCGAACACGGTCGGTCCGCATCACGAGCTACCAGTCGAGGTCGTCGGAGCGGTCGATCTGGCCGCGGCGTTCGACCCGCACGAATTACTCGACTCGTGCGACAGCGCCGCGCTGTCCGGCGCGGAACGCCACGAGCGAGCACGGCTTGAAGAGCAGTTGGCGGATCTGGAACGTGAACGAGAACTCGTCCTGCGGCGCGATGGACACGACGACGCCGTGGCGGCCGTTCAACGGAAGTGCGAACATCTGGGGCAACTGCTCAGTTCCAAAGAAGCGGAACTGCAACGGCTGCGGGAGTCCGAACGCCAGCAGCAACTGGATCGAGATCATCGCCGCGATGAACTGACCCGCGAGTTGCAGGCGCTGGAAGATCAACGAGCCGAACTGCAGCGGTCGGTCGCCGAGGCGGAACATCGGTTCGCCGCTGCGGAGAGTCGTTGGGCCGAGTTGAGAGATCGTTCGGATACGCCCGAGAGCCGAGAACTGATCGAACGGCTCGAGCGCCTGGACGAGCAGATCGAACGTTGGCGGCGCGTCCAGCACGACGTGCGGGACCGCTGTGAGAAGCTACGCGGCGAGTTGGTCGATTGGGCGACCGGCGGGTCGACGGCCAACGGAAACCTGCAGGGCCCGCCGGCTCACATCGCGGCGCTGGAACGCCAGATCAGCAACACCAACGCGCAGATCCGCGAATTCCACCGGTCGGATCGCGCGTCTTCCTCTTGCCAATGTAAGCAGCTGCATCGCGAGTGCGTCGAGACGCTCCGCGATATGCGCGATCGACTCTACACACTGTGCGAAGAACTCAGTCGTCAACAATACAAAGTTCGCCGCGCCGAGATGGTCAATGAACTGAAGCAACTGCGGCGCTGCCAAGGCGAGGTCAAGCAGTACTTGAAGCGGCTGCTTCAGCGGCGGCGCGAGTGGCTCCAGCGGCTCGAGGCGGTGGCTCCTCTGGCGGTCGATCGTTTCGCACAGGCGGAATCGGCGTTCTGCGGTTGCCAGGACCACGCTTCCTATTTAGACGAACAGGCTAATGGAGATTCGCTGGCGGAACATCGATCGGCTGCCGAGGTTGTCGAACGCTGTCGCTTGGAGCGCGATCGAGTAGGCGAAAATCTGCGACAGCTGCTGGCGAGAATCGACGAATGCCGAGTCGCTCTCGACCGGTTGCAGGTCGGCGTTTCGTCGCGAGCGCAACTCGACGAGGAGATTCGTTTGCTGCGTGGACGAGTTCAAGCGGCCGAATCGCAGAAAGGCCACCTGGCCGACCAATGGCGGCGCATCGCTGATGATATCGCCGCCGCCGTTGCGAGACTCGACCAGCTCCGCGTTCAGCGTATCCGCCCCGCTCTGCTCGCCGACGCCAACCTCTATTTGGCTCAAATGACCGATGGCGATTTCGTCGACTTGCGAGTGTCGACCGAAACCGAGCGGTTGGTCGCCAACAGCCGCGACGGCGCGACCTACGTGTTCGACGCGCTGCCGACCGCTGTCCGCGATCAAGTTCGCCTGAGCATGTTGCTGGCGGTTACCTTGCTACTCGAACGCCGCGGCGCGGCGCGGCCCTTGTTCATTTTCAACGCCTTTCGGAATCTGGACGCGCGGCAGATCGCCATCACCGCCGAAGTGTTGTATCGCTTCTGCGAGCACGGCCGGCAGGTCGTCGCTCTGACGTGCAGCGAAGGCGTCGGCGCGGCGATCGCCCGCTGCGGAGCCGCCCGCCGATCCTACCATCTGCACGTCGCCGAACCGGCGATCGAATCGCCCGCTCCGATCGAGCCGGTGATCGAGCCGGTGATCGAGCCCGCCGTTCGCAAACAATGGCGGACGTTCGAAAGTAACTGGGACGCCGAAGTGTTTCCCGGTGAATTGACCGATCGCGTGCGGGCTGGGGAGTCGATTGAGCTGCGCGCGAGGTCGACCGTACAGGAGGCGTCCGAGTCGCTCATCGAAAACTCGCTCGTGGAATCGTCGACCGCCTCGCCGCTCAACTTTCTCGCAGGCTCACAGGAGGACGCTTTCTTTCTCAGCCGAAGCGACTCAATCGACGAAGCGCCCGAGTTGTCGCCGGAATTGTCGGCGGCGTTCAAGCTGCGCGGTGTTCGCACGATCGGCGATCTGGAGCGAGTGTCCGGAGCCGATCTATCCGAGTGGTCCGAGATAGATCTGTCCGCCTCCCAGCTGCGCTATCACCAATCGGTCTGTCTCCTGTTGTGCGATGTGCGAAACCTCCGACCCTACGACGTGAGGATCCTTGTGGGCGCCGGCGTCGACAGCGCCGATCAGTTGAAATCGACACCCTCACACGAGTTGCTGGAACGAGTTGAGCAGTTCATCCAGACGACGGAGGGCCGAGCCATTCTGGTGTCCGGAGATGATGTTGAGTTGGCGCGGGTCGCCAACTGGATTCGCTCAGCGCGCGAATCGCGGGCGTTTGGCCGTCGGTCCAATCGATCGCCGCAGTCCAAACAACCGCCGCAGTCCAAACCACAGGGGTTGCGGATCGCGAGCACAAACGAGCGACGTGCTGAGAAGACGACACCTAGGGGACGCGGCGCGGCTGCGAAACGGCGATCGTCGCCTTCACCGGCACCGCAGCCAAGCCGAAGATCCACCTCGAGCGGAAGCGGGAATCGCAAGTTCTATTTGGAGCGTTCGAGCGATGTGGAAGCCGCTCCGTCCATCGGCCCCAAAATGGCCGAGCATCTCGGCAAAGTCAAAGTCGTCACCGTCGGCGACCTGCTCGATGACGACGCCAACACAATCGCCGAGCGACTGCGGCAACGTCGCGTCAACGGGGAAACGGTCAGGCAGTGGCAGTCTCAAGCGGAATGGATGTGTCGTGTCCCCGGACTCCGCGGTCATGACGCCCAGATCCTGGTCGCTTGCGGCTACGATTCGGTTGAACAACTGCACGGCGTCGAGCCGGCGGAGCTGTTCGCGGTCGTCCAACCTGTCGTTGAGTCAAAAGACGGCCGTCGCATTCTTCGCGGTGGTAAAAAGCCCGACCTGGCGGAAGTGACCGACTGGCTCCAATGGGTCCAGAACAGTCGACAACTCCAGGCGGCTTAATCCGTCGAGGATTGGTCGCTTCTGTTCAGGGTGAGCGGGCGGTCATGACGGTCCACAGCAGGTGTCGCCAGGGGCAGTCGACCTCAGTGAAACCGGCGGACCGCAGCCATTCGAAGTGCCGCGCGAGCGGTGCGTGGTGATCGTGCTCCGCTTGGTGGTTCATCCACATATCCCATTCGCCTTCGCTGGCGCCGTTGCTCAAACAATGCTCCCGCCAAAGGGCCATGTGCTGCTGATAGATCTGCTCGGTCTCGCCGGACATTTGATCGGCGAACGTCAGCAACCCGCCGGGTTTCAGGTTTCGTCGCAGGCGGGAGAATAGATTCACTCGCTCCGATTCGCTGAGATGATGGATCGAGATGGCCGACGCGACGACATCGAAGGCGTCGAGCGGCAATTCGAGTTGGCGGAAATCTTGCCGGTGGTAGGTCACGCGGGACGTGCCGAGTCGCCGTTCGCAGGCGGCCAGCATTTCGGCCGAGAAGTCGACCGCGTCGATCTGGGCGTCGGGAAACCGCTGCAGCAGCTCGTTGGTGAGATTCCCTTCACCGCAACCCAGTTCCAGGATGCGGCGCACGGAGTCGCTGGGCGGAATGTACGCCAGCAGCATGGCGATCATCTCCTCGTAGCGGGGGACGCAGCGGAGGATGGCGGCTCCGTAATCGGGCCGCAGATCGTCGAAAAACTCGCGAGTCTCCTGCTCCATGAACGGCAACCCTTTGATCGATGTGTGTGATCGATGCGTGATCGATGTGCGTGATCGAGGCTTCTCGGCAATTCAACCGCCCGTATAATTCCGGGCGACTCGCGCCGCGCAGCGGGCGACGTCTCAGGATACTCGATCGAAAGCCAATCCATGCCGTCGCTGTCCGAGTTTCTCGCCGAGCTCCCGATCGACTCGAGTTCGCAAATGCCGCCCTCGGTTCAGCGAGCGATCGCGTTGGCTCGCCACCTGCAGACTCGCGCGACCGAACTGCAGACTCCGCAGGAGCGCAAACAGCAAACCGAATTGGATCGCATGATCCACGCTCCGCACGACAAGGCCACGTTGGCTCAGCTGACCGACCAGGCGTTCCGATCGCAGACGGCTCACCGCGCGGCCGACCAACTCGTCCACATCCTCGACGTGCAGGGAGTGCCGCGGTTCTTCAGCCCGCTCGACCGCACGTTGTTGAAGGGGTTTCAATCGTTCGGATCGTACTTGCCGGGCGTGGCCGTGCCGCTCGTCAAAGAAAAGATGCGGAAGGAGACGGCGAACGTCATTCTACCGGCCGAGCCGGCCCTGTTGGCTGAGCACTTGCGAGCTCGCCGCGACGAAGGCGTTCGCATGAACGTGAACTTTCTCGGCGAAGCGTTGCTGGGCGAGGACGACGCCGAAGAACGGCTAAAGTCGTATCTCACCGCACTCCAGCAACCCGAGATCGAGGTGATCTCGGTGAAGATCTCCACCATCTACTCACAGATTTCGCACGTTGGACGCGAGCACACGATAGCCGTGCTCTGCGATCGGTTGGAGTTGTTGTTTCGAGCCGCGGCGCGGGAGACGTTCGTTCGCAGCGATGGATCGGAAACGCATAAACTCGTCTATCTCGACATGGAGGAATATCGAGACATGGAGATGACGGCTGACGTCTTCATGGAGACGCTCGACCGCCCCGGGTTGGAAACGGCGCACGGCGGGATCGCCTTGCAAGCCTACATTCCCGATTCGTACACGGTGCAGCGACGTTTGCTCGTCTGGGCGCGGAGCCGCGTCGCGCGAGGCGGGTCCGCGATCACGATGAGGATTGTCAAAGGCGCCAACATGGAGATGGAGCGAGTCGAGTCGTCGCTACAGGGATGGCCGACCGCTTGCTTTCTCAAGAAGATCGACACGGACGCCAACTACAAACGCATGCTGCACGAGTGCCTGTTGCCGGAGACTCGGACGGTCGTCC
>JASMLW010000067.1 GCA_030748485.1 Pirellulaceae bacterium | reverse complement strand
CGCCGCCGGCTCGGTCGACGTGAATTCGCGGCAGCCGCTCAATACCGACAACCTGAAGTCGATCGAAGTGCAAGCGGGCGACTTTGTGCAACTGGTGATTCTGCCCAAGGCCCATTACGGCTGCGACATGACTCGCATCGATTTGCAGATCGACGACACGGCCAGCGACCTCAGTTGGAAACTCGCCGATGATGTTGTCGAGGACTTCACCAGCGGCAATCCGAACAGCGATCGCCATGGAAACCAGGCGACGTGGTTCTTTTGCTCAGCGCCGGTTGGCCGCGACGCGACGTTCGCCAAGCAGTTGGCGGAGCCGCGGCGAGCGACGGCCGAATCGGGCGAGGCATTGCGCAAGTTCAGGTCGGCGACGGCCGAGGCGGAGAGTCTTCGCGCCGAAGCGGCCGCGATGCGCAAGAGCGGCGCGTACCAAGTGCTCTATGCGGCGATCGAACGACCAGAGGCCAAAGACGCGCGGATTCAAATACGCGGCAATCGCCGTAAGTTCGGCGAAGCCGTGCCGCGAAAGAATCTCGAAATCCTCGGCGACGATCGACTGACTCCCGAATCCGGCAGTGGTCGACTGGAACTGGCCGACTGGTTGACCCGCCCGACGAACCCACTCACGGCCCGCGTGATGGCGAATCGCATCTGGCAACAACACTTCGGCCGCGGATTGGTTGCGACGGCCAACGACTTTGGCGTCCGCGGCGAGCGTCCGAGCCACCCGGAGTTGCTCGATTGGCTCGCGGCCCGTTTTCGTGACGGTGGTTGGTCGGTTAAATCGATGCATCGGCTGATCATGAATTCAGCGACGTATCAGCAAGCTTCCAGCGGCGAGCAATCTGAGGCGCCGGCGGCGGTGCGCGACCCGAACGTATCTCTCCTGTGGCGTTTCAAGCGGCGGCGATTGAGTGCGGAAGAGATTCGCGATGCGATGCTGTTCGTCTCCGGAGATCTCGACGCGTCGATGGGAGGCCCCCATCCGTTTCCCGCCGTTGAGACCTGGGGATTCTCGCAGCACACGCCGTTCTATGCGGTCTATCCCACACAACGCCGCAGCGTTTATTTGATGCAGCAGCGTTTGAAGCGACATCCGTTCTTGGCTCTGTTCGACGGAGCTGACCCCAATGTCAGCACGGCTCAACGACAGATTACAACGGTGCCGACACAATCGCTCTTCATGATGAACAACGAATTCGTCCACGCGCGATCGATAAGTTTGGCGAAGCGTTGGCTGGCGGGCGAGTCGTCGACGGAGACTCGATTGCGGCGCGCTCACCGAATGACGTTGGCGCGGGAGATAACGAAGAAGGAAATAGGAGCTGCGGAACAATTCCTGAACGACTACCGGGCGGCTCTGCGTGGAGCCGACGACAAAGGCGTAACAGCCGAGGCCGAATTGGAAAGTTGGGCGGCGTACGCGCGAACTCTGCTGGTGAGAAATGAATTCTTGTTTATCGATTAGAGGCGGTTTCAAAACCTTGTACGATGGCCTTCCAAGGCCGTCGATTTTGGAAATCCTCGGGAAACGATGGCCTTCCAAGGCCATCGTACGGCAAGACATCGGTTTTGAAATGCGCTCTAGTCCGTTCAGCGACTGAAAGACACGACATGGATCTATCTAATACGAATCGCTTGCCCAGTCGTCGCGACGTCTTGCGCAACGCCGCCGGTGGATTCGGCGCGATTGCGCTGCACGCGCTGTCGGGGAAGGAGGCTCGAGCGGAGCCAGCCGCCGGAGCGGCCGCCGACCCGCTGGCTCCGAAACGTCCGCACTTCGCTCCCCAGGCCAAGCGAGTCATTTTCATCTACCTGACCGGCGGCGTGTCGCACGTCGACTCGTTCGATCCCAAACCCGAGTTGTTCGCCAAGCACGGCAAGCAAATCTCGGTCGACAACTGGCAGGGCAAGCTGGGCGAGTTCAAACGATTCTTGAAGCAGCCCAACTGGAAGTTCAAGCCGGGCGGCAAGAGTGGTATTGAAGTCAGCGACTTGTTCCCGCACATCCGCAACGTCGTCGACGACCTATGCGTGATCCGCTCGATGGCTTCCGATCATACGAATCACTACGAGAGCACGCTGGGCATGCATTGCGGTTCGTGGACGTTTGCTCGACCGAGCATCGGCGCTTGGGTCAGCTACGCGCTGGGAACGGAGAATCGCAACCTGCCGTCGTTTGTTGTCATCGCCCCGCACGCTCCGTACGCGGGCGCTCAGACCTGGGGCAGTGATTTCCTGCCGGGTTGCCATCAGGGAACACAGCTGATTCCGGGCAAGACTCCGATACCCAACATCGCTCGCCGAGTCGCCAGCGATCGCTTGCAGAAGTTGGAGCTGGATTTGCTGGCCGGCGCCAACCGGGAACACTTGCGAACTCGCTCGAGTGAACGCGCGCTGGAGGCGAGGATTCGATCTTTTGAAACGGCCTTCGGCATGCAGCGGGCCGCACCGGAAGCGTTGGACATCTCACAAGAGTCGGCGGCGACTCTCAAGATGTACGGCATTGAGCCGGGCGCGACGACCGGCTTCGGCTGGCAATGCTTGGCGGCTCGCAGGATGGCCGAGCGCGACGTTCGGTTCATTGAATTGATCGACGTCGGTTCTTCGGCCAACTGGGATGCGCACGGCGATATGAAGACGCACGCTCCGCTCGCCAAGAACGTCGACCAACCGATCGCGGCGCTGATCACGGATCTCAAGCAGCGCGGCATGCTCGACGATACGCTGGTGGTCTGGACAACCGAGTTCGGTCGCACGCCGTACCACGAAAAGGCCGATCACCCGGGTCGCGAGCACCACCATCAGGTGTTCTCTTCGTGGCTCGCCGGGGCCGGCGTCAAAGCGGGCGTCACATACGGCGAGTCGGATGAGTTTGGCATCGGCGTCGCCGAGCGGCAGGTGCATGTGCACGATTTCCACGCCACTATCTTGCACTTGCTCGGCCTCGATCACGAGCGGCTTACTTTCCGTCACGCGGGCCGCGACTTTCGGCTGACCGACGTCGCCGGAAACGTCGTTCGCGACATCCTCTCGTAGAATCGACAGCAATCGACAGTATCAACGGCAGTCGAAAAACACTTTCGCGCAATCGGGTTCGTTCGCCATGGAAGTTGTCTCACGCGCGGTCGTCTACGACGCCTCGACGCACGCGCCGCAGCCGCGGATCGCGTACTTTACGAGTCTCTGCCA
The DNA here is from genome assembly GCA_030748485.1 of Pirellulaceae bacterium. Taxonomy (GTDB): domain Bacteria; phylum Planctomycetota; class Planctomycetia; order Pirellulales; family Pirellulaceae; genus JASMLW01. The sequence goes on along the minus strand of JASMLW010000067.1, from coordinate 33,939 downwards.
ACTTCGGTCGGGCGACATTCTCTGCGGATACCAAGTCGGCCCCACGAAGCACGGGTCCGAGAATACGGTGGCCGTCAGCCGGTCGCGGGACGGCGGGGCGACGTGGAGCGGCGTCGATTGCCAATTCGAAACGACGGTGGACGGCGTCCCCGGTTCGCTGGCCGCCGCCGAGATGGTGGAGGTTGAACCGGGGCGGTTGCTCTGCTTCACCACCTGGTTTGATCGCAGCGATCCCAACCGTCCGCTCTACAATCCGGAAACCGAAGGGATCCTGCGATCCAAACAGCTGGTCGCCGTCTCAACCGACTCGGGCGCGACGTGGGGCGACTGGAGAGAAGTGCCAACTCCCGGCCTGACGGGTTGCGCGACGACCGGCCCGGCGCTGAGATTCCCCGACGGGCTGATCGCGTTCGCCTTTGAAAGTTTCAAAGAATTCGACGACCCCGAACCGGCGCGCCACGCGGCCTGGGTGATCGCTACGCAGGACGGCGGTGAGACATTTGGGGAGCCGCTGTTGGTCGGCCGCGATCCGCGGCAAGCGATCTACTACTGGGACCAACGCCTCTGCCGCTTATCGGGGGCCGGCGAAGCGGCCGCCCTCTTTTGGACTCACGATCGCAGCGAGCAGCGCGACCTTCGAGTTCACTTCACGACGCTCAAGTTGACGGCGTCCAACATTGAAGTCGCCGAGATTCGCGAGACAAACATTCCCGGCCAGATCGCCTCACCGGCGCAACTGTCGGACGGGCGACTGCTCGGCTTTGTCGTCGATCGCAATCGTCCAGGATCGATGACGCTGTGGCAATCGGCGGACGGCGGCCAGTCGTGGCCGGCCGAACAAAAGCTGCTCGTCCATACTCAAGAGGAACGCGGGGCCGTCACACAAGGTTTGGAGAATATCGACTTCGACCAGTACTGGGAGGATATGAGCAAGTGGACGTTCGGACATCCAGCGATCGAAGTCCTGCCCGACGACCGCGCGTTGCTCGCCTGGTACGCCGGCTCTCCAGGCTGTATGAGTATCCACGCTTGCATCGTACAAATGTAAAGCTTATCACGGTCGCCGCCGGCTAACTCTCATCACGACTGAGCATGTTCGGATTCTTCAAAACAAAATGCCCCTTCGACGCCCGCGGCAAGGCGTGGATCGAGCTGCGCTTTCGCTGGCTGACCGAACAACTCGGTCTGGAGCGGATGCTCTCCACCGAAGTCGTGTTGCCGTCCGACCAGATGTTCGCCGACTTGGACGATTCGGTTGAGAGCATGGACCGTTTGGCCGAACGTGTTTGCCACCGCATGGAGCTGAACGTCCACGAACTCCGTTTTGAACTTTGCCCCGATGAAGATATGGATGACGCGGCGGGAACTTACGAGTTGCTCGAGGAGAACTCGGCTGTCGTCCGCGTCGCCGAGTCGCGGATGCGCGATGCGTCGTCGTTAGTCGCGACGCTCGTCCACGAGTTGTCTCATCACGTGCTGCTCGGCGGCAAACTGATCGACGCCGAGGAAACGGATCACGAGTTCGTGACGGATCTATTGTCTGTCTACATGGGTTTTGGAATCTTCTCGGCCAATTCGGTGATGCGAGAGAACTACGTCACGGACGGACAGTGGTCGTCGTGGTCGATGGGAAAGCAGGGCTACTTGAATGCGCTCGATTTCGGCTACGCGATGGCCCTGTTCGCCTGGTTGCGCGACGAGCACGCGCCGGGTTGGAGTAAGTGTCTGCGGCTGGACGCCGCCGAGTCGTTCGCGACGGGCGCAACGTACTTGCGCAAGACGGGTGATTCGATCTGCACTCGCGACCGGACCACGCCCTTCCCTGACCGGACGATTCAGCAACTGATCGCCGACGTATCCGGCGGCACGGACAGCGAGCGGGTGGCCTCGATCTGGGAGCTGCGCGCGCGGGACGGAGTTTCCGAGTGCGTGCCGACCTTGGTCAATCAACTGCAGCACAAGAACCCAATCATTCGCACCGAAGCGCTGACGTCACTCGGATGGCTGCGGGAAGCCGCGTTGCCTGTAGTGGATGATCTGATCGCGTGCACTGAAGACCGCAGCGCCGAAGTCCGCGGAGCCGCCGCCCACGCGCTCGGTCGCATTGGCGACGAACCGGATCACGTGATTCCCTATCTGGCCGATCTGCTGAAGGACCACGAGCGTTCGGTGGTCACCAGCGCCGTCGCCGGCTTGGCCGAATACGGAGTCCTCGCCACGCCCGCCAGCAAGGCGATCTTCGGCGTGTTGCGACAGGCGCTCGTGCGGTGCGACTACCCGCTCGCCGACTTGGCGCTGGCGATCGTCACCAACATCACGAAAGATCCGCTCGCCGAACTAGAGGAGTACTTCGCCGACGACGAAGACCTCCGCTACCAGGTCGTCGATCAACTGAACGCCCTGGCGACCGGAGAAGACTCGTGAGTCGGCTGTCCTCGTTATCCAAAGTCCGGCGACTCGTCTGCACGGCGCTTTCTCTCTTGGCGGTCTGCGACGAGATGCGCGCAGACGATTGGCCTCAGTGGCGAGGTCCGCAACGCAACGCGATATCTCGTGAGGTCGGGTTGCGACAGGACTGGCGTTCAGCTCCGCCGACATTGCTTTGGCGCGGCGAAGGACTCGGCGTCGGGTACGCCAGCGTGGTGGTCAGCGACGGCTCGGTGTTTACGATCGGCCGCCGCGGCAAGGACGTCTTCTGTTACTGCTTGGAGGAGAAGTCGGGCGAGTTGCGGTGGAGTCGTCGCATCGGCGCGACATCCCGAATCCCCTGCTCCACGCCGACCGTAGACGGCGACCGCGTCTACGCGCTCGACCCAGACGGCAACCTGTGGTGCCTCAACGCAGCGACTGGCGAGCCGCGCTGGACGCGCAGTTTTCTCGACGATTTTGGCGGCGTCATGATGTCCGGGCGCGGCTACGGCGAGTCGCCCTTGATCGACCGAGACCGCCTGATCTGCACGCCGGGCGGCGGCCCGTCCACCATCGTCGCGCTCAACAAAATGACCGGCGACACAATTTGGACCGCCGCCGTGCCCGAACTGGGCCAGGCCGGTCGACCGGGAGCCGGCTTCTCGTCGATCGTCATCAGCCGAGGCGGCGGCGTGAAGCAGTACGTGCAGTTGGTTGGACGCGGTGTCGTCGGTGTCCGGGCGAGCGATGGGAAGTTCCTCTGGGGACACAACGCGATCGCCAATCAGACGGCCAACATTCCCACGCCCGTGACGAGCGGCGACTACGTCTTCTCAGCGAACGGTTACAACGCGGGAAGTGTGCTGCTCAAACTGTCGAAGACCGCCGGCGGAGTCGGCGCCGAACCGGTTTACGAACTCAATGGCAGCCGGTTTCAGAATCACCATGGCGGCGTCATGCTGCTCGACGAGTACATCTTTGGCGGACACGGCAGCAACAACGGCCTGCCGACGTGTTTGGAGTTCGCCACGGGAAAGATCAAGTGGAAGCGCCGCGGTCCGGGTGTCGGATCGGCGTCGATTGTTTACGCCGACGGTTGCATTTACTTCCGCTACCAAGACGGTCGAGTTGCCTTGGTCGCCGCTACGCCCAAGTCGTTTCAGTTGCGAGGTTCCTTTCAATTGCCGGGAGCCGGCGGCGACAGTTGGTCGCATCCAGTCGTCGCCAACGGACGGCTCCTGCTGCGAGAGAAAGATCGCTTGTTCGCCTACGACGTCCGCTCAAAGAGTCCGTCGACGGTCGGAGTTGACGCGCCTTCGCCCGATGAATTGATCGTCGCATCGCACATGCGAAAGCCGGGGCGGCGCTCGATTCTCGACTACGCTTGCAGCGACGCACCGTCGATTCGGATCGTGCGGTTGCCCAACGGCGCGATTCAACGCGACGGCCGAATCGACTCGGGTATTGAGCAGCGATTGAGCGCGATTGAGCAAGACGTCTTTCTCGACCTCGCAGGTTCTTCCCTGGGCGACGACGGATTGCGGCAGGTCGCCGCGCTGGCGAACGTGCGCGGGTTGAGTCTCGAGCTTTGCACGTCGGTGACCGACGCGGGGATCGCTCATCTGCGGGCGGCCAAACGACTGCGCGCGTTGCAGCTGACCGGAGTCGATGTGACGGCGAACGGGCTACGCTCGCTATCGTCACTCGAGCAGCTCGTCGCACTCGACCTGGAGGTTTGTGAGCAGGTGGCGGACGGCGCCTGCGAAGTGTTGGCGCAGATGCCACAACTTCGGTCGCTGGTGCTGAAGAAAACGGCTTTCGAGCGGGCGAAGATCACCGAGGCCGGCATCGCCAAGGTTGGTGAGCTGACGAATCTGGAAGTGCTCAGTTTGTACGGATGCGGAGTCAACGACGAGAGCATTCAATCGCTGGCCGGCCTGACCCACCTGCGCCGTCTGGACCTCAGCCTCACCGGCGTCACGGACAAGGGCCTGCCCGCGCTGGCTCCGCTGCGCCGACTGGAGCGTCTCGATCTGCTTTACTCGGAAGGATTCGCCGGGCCGATGATCACCGACGGCGGGATCTCCTCGATCGGGAAACACACGAGTCTGACATCGTTGAATCTCGTCGGCGCGAAGTTGACCGACGCGTCGATCCCTCAACTCGAGCAACTGGAACAACTGCGTTCGCTCCGAGTCGTCAACACGCAATTGACCGCGCAAGGCGTCACAGCGCTTCAAAAGAAGTTACCCGATTGCCAAATCACCCGCTGACGGCTGATTGTTACTGAGGGCGTTTACGCCCTCCTCCGCCGCAGGCGGCATAGGCCCGTGCTTGAGCACGGGTGAACCAGACGTTGCGGCGGCATCCAAACGTTCCACACACGCGCTGCCCCGCGCCACCGCGTTCCAACGATCTCGTCGCGGCTGCGACGACGTTCCACACTCGTGTCACCCCGCGTCACCGTTCCAACAGACGAGGGCGTTTACGCCCTCCTCCGCCGCAGGCGGCATAGGCCCGTGCTTGAGCACGGGTGAACCAGACGTTGCTGCTGCAACCAAACGTTCCACACACGCGCTGCCCCGCGCCACCGCGATCCAATGATTCCGGCCGCGGTTGTTTCCAACGTTCATCAAGCGAGGAGATCGCGGACGATGTGACCGGCGGCGACGCGGACTGGGCGGTCGATGCGATCGTAGACATGATCGAGAGGATCGACGCCGAGCAGATGATAACAAGTGGCGGCGACGTCCCAGGGGCCGATCGGATCGCGATCGGGATACGCCGCTTGTCGATCGGACGCTCCGAACACGTAGCCGCGTTTGAGTCCGCCACCGGCCAGCAGCATCGAATAACAGTCGGGCCAATGGTCGCGACCGGCGTCCTTGTTCATCTTTGGAGTTCGTCCGAATTCGCCCAAGCAGACGACGAGCGTGCTGTCGAGCAAGCCGCGTTGGTCGAGATCGGCAAGGAACGCGGCCATTCCCTTATCGAACGGCGGGAGCAACTCGCGGAGCTTGCTGTAGTTCTTTTTGTGGGTGTCCCATTGGTCGGCGTTTTGCCGCGACCAGTTGACTGTCACCAGTGGCGTACCGGCCTCGACAAGCCGGCGGGCGAGCAACAATGTCTGGCCAAAGCGATGCCGCCCGTAGCGCTCGCGGCTCTGCGCCGGCTCCGCGGCCAGGTCGAACGCGCGGCGGCTCGCGGCCGATCCGAGCAGCCCAAAGGCCCGCTGTTTCAACTCGCTCATCCCCGCCGCAGCCGCGCTCCGGTCAAACTCACCCAATCGCTTCTCAAGTTGCGCCAGCAGTTCAAATCGTTGATTGAGGCGAATCGCATTGAGGTCGGGCGGGGTCTCCAGTCCGGCGACGCGAAAATCGGCGCCGTTGGGGTTGGCGGCAATGCGAAACGGATCGTACGCCTCGCCCAAAAAACCGGCGTTCTGTCCCGCCATCGGCGGCCGGTTTCCCTGGTGCATCACCGGACCCAGCACGACGGCGCTCGGCAGCGGCAACGACGTCGGCCGCAAACGCGAGACGACCGCGCCGTAGGTCGGGAAGTCATCTTTCGTGGCCGGCGTGTTTGTTCCCGGCTGCGGATGCGGCTTGCCGGTCAATGCCGTGTACGACGCCGAGCCGTGTTCGAAATCGCGGTGAGTCATGCTGCGGGCGATGAGGTACTTGTCCGCCTGCTTGGCCAGCAGCGGCAGGTGCTCGCCAATCCGCACTCCGGCGAGGTTCGTATTGATCGGCTTGAACTCGCCGCGAATCTCCGTCGGAGCATCCGGCTTGAGATCCCACAGATCCTGCTGCGACGGTCCGCCAAACAGGAAGATGACGACACACGACTTGGCCCGCCCGAAGCCGATCGTTCGTTGATCCGCGTCGCCGGCCCCCTGTTCGGCTCGCAGCAAGTCAGGCCAGGAAAGACCCAACGCGGATATCGCCCCGGCCCGCAACAACTCGCGACGAGTTGGCCGATGTGGGACGCTCGGAAATGAAGGTTGTATGCTGAGCATGGTTTGCAGAGATTCTATCATGAAGCTCCCGTCCCTTCACCACATGCGACTCGCGCGTGACCATCCGATGTCCGATCGACCTACCGTTGACCGCCCCCTGCGAGACAAAGACTACATCGCCGCCGACGGCGGCCTGCTGTTCAACGTCGTCGGCTACGATCACCCGCCCGCCGCCGTCTACGCCAACCTCAAGTACGTTGATGATTCACACACACAGAGCGAGCTGCCGTTCGGTAGTCGTTCGTCCGCTCCCGTTGGTCGCTGGAATCGCCGCAAGTGGCGGGGAACGTATCGGCAAGCGGTCGACTTTCTGTCGCAACGCCACTCGAATTTGATCGACGACGACGGATACGTGAGCGTCCCGTCGGAGTGCGTGCGGCAAGTCCATCGTTCGGCGGATGGGCTGCGACTGCTGCGAGACAATCCGCGTCGCAACGAGTTGCAGCAGCACGCGCTCGATCTCGCCGACACTCTGTCCGATCACTTGGGGCTGCCCATCGACGCGTTGGGGCTCACCGACTCGCTATTGTGGAGTCCAGGGACGGGTGAATCCGATATCGACCTGGTTGTGTTCGGTTGCGACGCCGCGCAGCGACTGGTCGACAACCTCGCCGGTGTGTACCAGACGCCAGAGTTCGTTTTTGCACCGGAGCGCTTCGACGAGCCGAGCCAAGTGCCGGCGGAAACGCGGGCGACGATCGCCGCGCGACGTCTTCATCTGGGCGTCCATCGAGGTGTGAAGTTCAGCATCCGCGCGGTCCGCTCCGGTTGGTCGCTGGAATCCAACCAGGGAAGTCCAAGCGAACGGCGCGGCGCGATCGAACGAGTCGCCGAAATTGCGTCGGTGGCCGAGTCGCTCTACTTTCCCGCGACGTACGGCTTGACCGACAACGCGAAACTCGTCAGCTACATCACGGCCCATGAAGGCGTTTTTCGCCGCGGCGAACAGGTTCGTATCCGCGGCCAACTGCTAGTCGACGCCAGTGGGGGCGAGACGATTGTCGTCGGGAGCGAGGGTGAATCGGTCTGTTGGCTGTAATCCTCGAAACGGCCGCATCCCCAGTCGCCGGCCGCCGATTTCGTTTTTTCTCGGCGGGGCCGTGTAAGATTGGCGGGTTGCGGTTGTTCTACTCTTCGGAGCCTTGCGTGAACGAGTTGCCCGAAACACGACCGAGCCTGTTGAAGCGAATTCAGACTCCGCGCGAGGAATCCGCATGGGACGAGTTCGTTGAGATCTATCAGCCGGTTGTTTATCGCTTGGCTCGACGACATGGACTCCAGGACGCCGATGCGTGGGATCTGGCTCAGAACGTCCTCGTCGCCGTTTCCAACGCGATCGACCGCTGGCGTTCCAACGGGGAACCTGGGTCGTTTCGCGGGTGGCTCTACAGAATCACTCGCAACTTGATGATCAACTATTTGAAACAGCAGGACAGGCAACCGCGGTCGGTGAGCGACATCCAATTGGCTGAGTTGCTGGAAGAAGCGGCGGTCGACACCGACGCCCAAGGCGCCGAGTTAGACAGAGAATTCGACAGAGAGTACGAACGCCAGCTGTTCCGCTGGGCGGCGGAGGACATTCGCGGTGAGTTTCGCGAATCAACCTGGCTCGCTTTCTGGCGGACGTGCGTTGAAGAACAAGATATTCGGACGACGGCGGCCGAATTGAAACTCTCGGTCGGATCGGTCTATGTGGCGCGGAGCCGAGTGATGGCGAGGTTCAAGCAGATCGTGCGAGAAAAGCAGAAGTGGGAGCGCTGATGGTCCGGCTATTTCACTGTGACGACGATCGACATCAGCAACTGCTCCGCGACGAGTTGCCTGATTCGCAGTCATCCGAAACGGTTGAGCACGTCGAGTCGTGTGAGCAATGCCGCCGTCAATTGGAGCTTTTGGCTGCGGAGCCCGATTGGTGGGAGAAGGCGAAAGACTGTTTGCCGGACGACACCGAGGCGTTCGATCAGGAGATCACGCACTGGCGCGCCTCCCACTCACACAGCCACCACGAGTTTGCTTCGGCGGAGGAATGGCGTCTCGATTTTCTCACTCCCTCCGACGATCCGCAGATGTTGGGTCGGATCGGCGAGTACGAGATTATGGCGGTGATCGGCCGCGGCGGCAGCGGCATCGTGCTCAAGGGACACCAGCCCAAGCTGGGCAGGCACGTGGCCGTCAAGGTGCTCGCGCCGCCATTCGCGGCCAGCGGAGCCGCTCGCCAAAGGTTCGCCCGCGAGGCGCAGGCGGCCGCTTCGGTTGTGCACCCGCACGTGCTGGCTCTACACGCGGTCGACGCCACCGGTCCTCACCCATACTTGGTGATGCCGTTCGTGGATGGAGAGTCGTTGCAACGACGAATCGACAACCAGGGGCCGCTGCCGCTGGTGGAAGTGCTGCGCGTCGGCAAGCAGACTGCGGACGGGTTGGCGGCGGCTCATACTCAGGGACTTGTCCATCGCGATATCAAACCGGCCAACATTTTGCTCGAGGACGAAGTCGGTCGTGTGTTGTTGACGGACTTCGGACTGGCTCGAGCTGTCGACGACGCCACCATGACGTGTAGCGGAGTGATTGCCGGGACGCCGCAGTTCATGGCTCCCGAACAGGCCCGCGGCGAGTCGCTCGATCACCGCGCCGATCTCTTCAGCCTCGGCAGCGTGTTGTATGCGATGAGTGGAGGCCGGCCGCCGTTTCGCGCCGAAACGACGATGGGCGTCCTACGAAGAATCTGCGAAGAGCATCCTCGGCCCCTGCGGGAAATCAACCCCGACGTCCCCCAGTGGCTCGAACAACTTATTCAACAACTTCACGCGAAACAGCCCGATGAGCGGATCCAATCCGCTCAAGAAGTCGCCGAACTGCTCGGCCAATGTTTGGCCCACGTGCAACAACCTCAGTCATCTCCGCTGCCGGCGAAGCTCCAGCGCAACGAGCGGCGCATGGGTTGGCGGCAGTTCGTCGTCCGTTCGCTTGGCGCGGCCGCCCTCGTCGCAGCCGTCGCCGTCGGAACGCAGCACTGGTGGAGATCTTCGCCGCCGGCCGACGTATCGTCGAGTTCTCAACTGCAGGCGCCGCCGAGTGATTTCGCGTCCGAGTATCACCTGTGGCGTGAACTCGACACTCAACTACAAGCCTGGGACGACGAGGCGACGCAGCTCGAGGCTGAACTGCGAGACGATTGGCCGGGCCAGGCGACGCTGTCTTTGGAAAACTCAAACGCCGACCTCCCAACCACGGAGCCATCCGAATGAAACGTCAACTTCAAGTGCTCACCGTTTGCGCGATGATGGCCTGCCTGTCAGCGCCATTTTTCGTCGCGGCACAAGACGACACTTCAGCCGCTCCGCCCAAGGCGACGGACGCTAAACGGCGATCGCCCAAGATGAACTTGTTCGTGGCGGAGAACGCCGTCAACTCGGCTCAAGTGCGCGAGCTGATGCAAGCGGTCAAGAACGAGATCGCCAGCATTCACGTCGGCGACAATGCGTCGCACGTAAAGAAGGGAGAGATTTCGACGATCATTTCGTTCGGCGAAGGGGCGACCGCCGCCGACCTGCAGAAAGTCCTTCAGCGGATTACGGCGGCCCAGGTCTCACGAGTGCGAGTCGAGCGCGACCCAAGTCGCAAAGAAGGAATCGTCGTCGTCGTTCACGCCACTGCGAAGCATGAGAACCTGCCGGCGCTCATGAAGCAATTGCAGAGCAGCAGTGTGCAGTTGGATGCTGTTCTCGCCACCCGAACCGAGGGGGCGCCGAAGGATTCGAAACGAACGGGATTGGACGACCCCTTGACGACAAGTGATGAGCCAATCGCGGCGTATGCTGACGACGAAGCAGACGAACAGATCCTCAAGATCTTCGGCTTGTTGCACATTGAAGCGAAGTTCGCCGTCCGAATAGTACAGACTATTTTCACTGACGTGCGGGCCGAAGCGGACGAAAAGTCCAATCGGTTGGTCGCCTACGGAGCCAAACGCGATCTGGATGTCATTGAGGCGATGTTGCTCAAACTGGATGAGGGACCGGGCGAACGTTGGTCGGGAACTTTCCAAGAACTGCCGAAGGTTACCGGGGTTGTTCTGGACTACGATGCGAAGGCGAACGTGGCGTCCATTTCGATCGGAGCCGACGATGGATTGAAGGCCGATCAGTCGTTCTTCTTGGTGCGAGGACAATTCGTGCTGGCGCACGCCACCGTCGTGAAAGCCCAGCCCGATCAGTCGCTGGTCAAAGTGACTCGCCGGTTCGTCGAGATTCGCAAGGGCGACGCCGTGTCGTTCACGGCCACCCTGAAAGTGGACGAGCATCGCCTACCGAACCTGAATGCGGATCTGGATGTGGATCCGGCAGGTTCCCACGCGCCCGGTTCGCCCGCCGCCGTGACTCAACCCGACCGCCGAGCGCTCAACGACCTCGAGAGCCGGACGGAGAAAATTGCGACCGAGATTCGCGCGACGAAACAGTCGATGAGCAAAGCCGATCTGGAAAGAGCGAGGGCGCAGTTGACAAGAGAGGTGGCTCGCGCATTCCGCCTTCGCCAGCAACTGCAGTCTCAAAGAATCTCTGAACTCCGCGAACGTCTCGAACGGATGGAGCAGCAAGTCAAACGCCGCGACGGCCAAGGCGCCAAGATCATCGACAAGCGCGTCGAGGACCTACTGAAGTAGGCTCCAGCCGCGTTCTGTGTGGAGTGGAACGCCCATTGTCGCGACTTTGTCGCGAAGTCCTGCCCGGCAGGCAGGACCTACATGGGCCAGCGAGCTTCGACATCCAGCATTCGGCTCTCTATACTGAATGCGGCTAGCAAAACTGGGGGAGCGAACATCCAGGGCGTCCATTAGGCAGCAACGTGCACAATCCTGAGCCCCCACCGCGCGCCGACGTCGCCGAGCCGCCCGTGCCCGACAGCGGTCGTCCAACGACCGACATCGCGACTCCTCCCGTTCAGACGGCCGCCGCACCTCCACCAGCGGCGACGTCAAGTGATCCTCCCACTCCCCCACCTCGTCCAGCCGCGAAGTCCGTTCAACCGTCGGAACCGGCTGCGGCTGAGGTCGATGAACGGGCGGAGTCTTCGTCTTCGTCGTCGTCGTCTTCCTCCGCGTCGATCGAGTCGACAGCACCTGTTGGCGTCGATGCTGATGACGCCGACGACGTGCTCGCCGCTTTTGACGAGTTGGATGAGAGTTCGGACGGCGTGGAAGTCGTTGAGACGACGCAGGCGGCGGAGCGGTGGTGGCATGCCGGCGATTCCAAAGCTGTCGGGATCTCGGCTCTCTTCCATCTTCTCTTCCTGTTAGGCATGGCGTTCTGCGTGATCCCCATCCTGGTGGGCGGCGATGAGATCTTGATCGAAGCTCTGCTGGGCGATGAAGCGGATGAGGGCGAGTTGGAGTCGTTGGAGATCACTCAGAGCCTTGAGCCCGAGCAAGAGATGCTCGACTCGGATTTCGTCGATCCCGAGCCGAGCGAGATTCCAGACCCGGCGATTGAGTTTCCTTTGGAGCCGAAGGAAGAGATAGTTCCGGAAGCTCCCGCAGTGGCTGTCGAATCGGGTGGAGCCCCGGCGGAAGCGAAGACGATCGAAAGCGCAGTCGACGGCGTGACCGGCGAGATACTCGGCGAACTTGAAAAGGGTGACCTGCTGGTCGTCTGGCTGCTCGACGCCTCGCACAGCCTGGTCGATGATCGCAAGCGAGTCGCCGCGCGTCTCGAACCATTCTTCGACAGCATTCGAGAACGGCTGCGCGAGAAGAGTGACGCGAACGAGCTGCGGAACGCGGTCGTTTCTTTCGGCGCCAACATCAAGCAACGCGTGCCGCCGACTCCGTTCGGCGACAGAATCGTCAAGGCGGTCGAGAACCTGCCAATCGATGAGTCGGGGAAGGAGAACGTCTTTTCGGCGATCGCCCGCTGCACGGTCAACTACCGCAAGAGTTGGCGAGACAAGGCGGTTATGATCGTCGTCTGGACAGACGAAACGGGCGACGACGGTGATCTGCTTGAGAAGACGATTGACCTGTGCGCCGCTCAGAAGGTCAAAGTATCGGTGGTGGGGCCGTCTTCAGTGCTCGGAGCCGACACGGGGTTGCACGCGTACGTCGATCCCAAGTCGAAGAAGTTTCACCTGCTGCCGGTGGATCGAGGTCCGGACTCAGCTCGTCCCGAACGTCTTCAGCTCGGCTACTGGTTCTTGCCTCGTCTGCCTGGGAGACGAGGCGAATCGGCGATCACTCCGTCGTGGTACGGCGGTCCCGATCTCAAGGGCGTCGCTTCGGGGTTCAGTCCTTATACGCTCACTCGGTTGGCGCGCGAATCGGGCGGCTCGTACACGATCTTTGACCGCGAAGAGGACCGCGGGCCGTTCTCGGCTGAGCGGCTGCGAGCCTACGCGCCGAGCTACGGAACACTGAGCGAATACAACACGATGATCTCGTCTCATCCTCTCCGCGCCGCCGTGATGGCGGCCGTGGCGGAGACGGAGGGCGCGAAACTCGGCCAACCCGAAACGGTCTTGTTTGTGAAGCGCAACGCGGCGCGACCAGAGGAAGTCGTGAGGCCCTACATGACTCCGGCTCAGTTCGCCAGCCAACTGAAAGTCTCCCGGCGAGTCTACCAACAGCGTGCCGAACGGATGGCGCGGGTTGTCGAACGGGCGCTCCAGGAAGTCAGCCTGGAGGGCGACCCGAGCCGACCGCTGACGGCGCTCTTCGAACAGGAAACGTCGCCGCGCTGGCGAGCCTGGTATCAACTGACGCGCGGCCGGCTATTGGCCGCGAGTGTGCGGTTGGAGGAATACCAGTTGGCGCTCGACGCATTCGCTGAGCCCGGGTTTCTTCGCGAAGAAACAAACCACCTCGTCATGAAACCGCAACTGCGGATGAGGTCGTCGCAGAAGTTTCAGGCTCGCGCGAAGGAAGCGGAGCAGCTGTTGATGGAATGCGCCGAGGAGCACGCCAACACACCCTGGGCGTACTTGGCCGATCGCGAAATGACTCATGGCTTGGGATTAACCGCCCAGCAAGTGATCCTCCGCCTTGTACGAGGGCGACCTGGTTCGCGACCCTCTTTCAGCAAATTACCCAAGTTCTAAGGCGGCTTCCCAACGGCGCCGGCGCGGACATCTCTCTGTGATGCTGGGCCGAACTGGCGGATTTGCTCAAAAAACTCGCGCCGTGAAATCCGCTTGCGACCGGTCATCGTCTCTTTATTGAGATTGGTGGGGGGCACTCCGACACGATCACTTTGCCTCCCCTCCCGTTGGTCGCGCCCGAAGCGGCCACCGAATTCCAGACTACGCTCAAGACTCATCAGCGGAGAATCCCGATGTTTGCCAATGCACGCTTGTCCTGGAGCGCGTTCGTCGTCATCGCACTATCCGCCGGCGGCTACTTGTGGAGCCAGATTGGCGCGAAAGAACAAGGCGGAAAAACCACCTTGGCTGCGACAGCCGCGTTGGGTGGCGGCGAGCGGTTCTTGACACACCTCAGCATTGACAAACCCATCTATCGTCCCGGCGAGAAGCTCTACGCGCGGGGCGTTGTCCTGCATCACGCTTCTCAAAAGCCGCTGCCGAGCGACAAGAAGATCCCCGCGCTCGTCTCGATCAAAGGACCCAAGGGTGACGTCGTGGCGTCTGGTTGGTCCGCGCCGGTCGACGGCGTGATTGGATTCGCCTGGGACGTTCCCGCCGAGCAGGCGGGCGGACAGTACACAATGCATATCGCTCACCCCATGACCGGGTACGCGCCGGCGGAACGGGAATTCGAAATCCGGGCGTACCGCGCGCCGCGCCTAAAGAGTCAGATCAAGTTCATGCGCGATGGCTACGGCCCTGGCGATGAAGTTGACGCTCGCTTGCACGTTGAGCGAGCCGAAGGTGGTTTTCCGGCGGGAGCCAAAGTCACCGTTCGAGCCATCGTTGACGGCCAGTCCACGTACGAGGGGCAGGCAGTCGTCGACGCATTGGGCAATTGCCTTGCTCAATTCTCGTTGCCCGCGGAGATTTCCCACGGTGAGGGAACTCTGTCCATGGCGATCGAAGACGGCGGCGTTGTCGAAACCGCCGCCAAGACGATTCCCATCTTGCTGAAGACGGTCGATGTCGCCGTCTATCCCGAGGCGGGCGATCTGGTCGCCGGAATCAAAACGCGAGTCTACTTCGAAGCGTTTACGCCAGCTGGAAAACCGGCCGACCTGGCGGGTGAAGTTCTCAATAGCCAGGATCGCGTGGTGGCTACGTTCCGCAGTGAACACGAGGGACGCGGCCGCTTTCGCATGACACCCCGCGACGGCGACAAGTATCGACTGAAGATCACCGAGCCGGCCGGCGTGACCGCGGAGTACGAGTTGCCCGAGGTCAAAGCGGTCGGAGCCGTGATCGCCACGAAACGAGACGTCTATCGCAGCGGCAAGCCAGTCGCCGTGCGCGTCGCTTCGTCGCGACGATCGGCCTACGTCACCGTCGCGAAACGCGAGCGAGTCCTCGCCAGCACGTACATCGAAGACCTCTCTCCCAAAGGAACAACGATTCGCTTTCCGTTGCCCGCTTCGCAATACGGCGTGCTGACCGTGACGATCTGGGATTCAGCAGGCAAGCCGCTCGCCGAACGCCTGCTGTTTCGCCAGCCCGAACGCAAGCTGCACGTGAGTATCTCGGCCGACGCTCGTCGTTACGCGCCCGGTGACAAAGCCAAATTGACCGTGCATACGACCGACGCCGACGGCGAACCTGTCAGCGCGATCGTCGGGCTGAATGTCAGTGACGATTCGGTCGTCGAGTTGATTGAGAAACGAGAGCAGGCTCCCAATCTGGCGACCATGGTCTTCTTGGAGAACGAAGTCAGGGATTTGGCCGACGCGCACATCTACCTGGATCCCCATAGCGACGCATCGTCCGCGGCGCTCGACCTGTTGCTCGGCACGCAGGGGTGGCGTCGATTCGCTTTCGTCAAACCTCAAGAATTCGCCGCGGCGCACGGCGGCGATGCTCGTCGAGTTTTGGCGTCGATCGCAGCGATGCCGCCCGGTGGCGGTGGATTTGGCGGTGGCGGCGGAGGTCGAGGACTCGGACAGCTGCTCGGCGAAGAGGTTAATGATCTGTTCTTCGCCGACGGCGATCGTGGTCGTTTCGCCCAAGAAGCGAAGAAGCAGGGGGCGAATGAGAATTTCGCCAAGGAAGGCTCGGCTAAGGCTGTCGCCGACGCGCAGGGCGAGTTGCCGGCCCAGGATGGCCTCCCCGCTGGGAAGAAACCCTTTGGAGCCGATGCGAAACGACGTCGCAAGGGCGACTTCGAATTGAATGCTCGCCTCCAGCAGGCCGGTCAGGCGGGCGGCTTGGCTCTCGCACCAGGCCGCATCGGCAATGATTTCGCCGCGGTGCGAATCTACGCTCACTCGATTGATCCCAATCGAAAACCAAATCAACGAGTCGACTTTACCGAAACGCTCTATTGGAACGCCGGAGTCAGGACGGACGAGCAAGGCAAGGCGGTCGCCGAGTTCGCGCTGAACGATTCGGTCACCAGTTTTCGAGTCACTGCCGACGCCTTCACCGCCGCCGGAGCGCTCGGCGGAGCCATGACGAAAATCGAATCGGTGAAGCCCTTCTATCTCGAACCGAAACTGCCACTGGAAGTGTCGTCGGGCGATCGCGTGTTGGCTCCGCTCGCGTTGGTTAACGCCACGGACGCCAAGTTGTCTGATGGGACGTTGGTGATCGACGCCACTGGGCTCGCCGGCGACGGCGCGCGTCAGCGCGAATTCAACTTGGGTCCCGATGCTCGCCAACGCATTCTCGTCGAGATGCCGATCGGATCGAATCTCGGACGACAGACGGTAACGCTTACCGGTACCGCGGGCGAACGAACAGATCAGGTGACTCGATCGTTCGTCGTCAAGCCACTCGGCTTTCCCACCGAAGACTCGCGCGGCGGGTTGTTGGCGGCTGACGGAGTCGCCTCGCATACCATCGTGATCCCGACCGGTGTTGTGGCGGGAAGCATGTCGACGCGGATCGTCGTCTATCCCACCCCGTTGGCGAATATGCAAGAGGCGCTCAGCAGCCTGATTCGACAACCGAATGGCTGTTTTGAACAGACCAGTTCCACGACGTACCCCTTGGTGATGGCTCAACAGTACTTCCTGTCTCATGAAGGAGTCGATCCACAGCTGATCCAACGCAGCGCCGACATGCTCGAGAAGGGCTACAACCGCCTGATCGGATTCGAGTGTCCGAGCGGCGGTTTCGAGTGGTTTGGGCGCGACCCGGGACACGACGCGCTGACGGCCTACGGCATCATGGAGTTCACCGACATGGCTCAGGTGCGGTTCGTCGATCAAGCCATGCTCGACCGCACGACAGCCTGGATGCTCGACCAGCGTGACGGCAAGGGCGGCTTTCTCCGCAAAACGCGGACGTATCACACCTGGCTGGCCGATCCCGAAATCGCCAACGCCTACGATTTGTGGGCCCTGTTGCGAGCCGGCGTGCAGGCCGATTTGTCGACGGAAGTGAAATGGGTGCGCGCAGCCGGCGAACGCACGCAGAACTCATACGTATTGGCTCTCTCCGCCAACGTGCTCGGCATGGCGGGCGACGAGGAAGGACAGAATCATCTGTTGGACGAACTGTCCGGACTGCAAGGCGACAACGGAGCTATCAAGGGCGGAACCCGATCGGTCGTCGGCAGCACGGGAGCGGCTCTGGAGATCGAAACGACCTCCCTGGCGGTCCTCGCCTGGCTGCAGAATCCGCGCTATGCGGCCAATGTCGAGAAGTCGATCAAGTTCCTCGCGGAGAGTTGTCAGGGAGGCCGCTTCGCATCGACGCAGTCGACCATCCTCGCTCTACAAGCGATCGTCACCTACGATCAGTCGCGAGCAAAACCGAAAGCGCCGGGTCGCGTCAGCATCGTCGTGGACGGCAAGCAGGTCGGTGAACCGGTTGCGTTCACATCCGAGCAATCCGGGCCGATCGAATTGCCCGGCGTTGCCGCTCAACTCACCCAAGGCGAACACGATGTCAAGCTGGTCATGAAGGACGGATCGACGATGCCGTACTCGGTTGCGGTGGAATACCATCGCACGACTCCGGCCTCGTCCGCGGACTGCGCCTTGCGAGTGGCCGTGTCGCTGAAGGACAAGCAGGTCGACGAGGGCGCCGCCACCGAGGCTCGCGTCGTCGTGACCAACACGACGGATGAGAAGGTCGCTTCGCCGATCGCCATCGTGGGAATCCCCGGCGGCCTCGAAGTACGCCACGACCAACTCAAAGAACTCGTCAGCGCCGACGTGATCGCCTCTTATGAGGTCATTGGCCGCGAAGTGGTGTTGTACTGGCGAGTGCTGGACGTCGAGCAACGAGTTGAGTTGCCGCTGAGCCTCATCGCCGCCGTACCGGGCGACTACACGGCGCCGGCCAGCCGCGCCTACCTCTACTACACGGACGAGCTGAAACAGTGGACCGACGGCTTGCAGGTCACGATTCGACCCAGCAAGTAATCCGTAACGGATTCACCAGATCCCCGGCCACGAGACGACTCGAGAATTCCGTAGTGGGATTCGCCAGAATTCCCGGCCAAATAATTGATCGCCAGAATCCGTGCCAGAATTCCCGGCCACGAGACGGATCGAGAATTCCGTAGTGGGATTCGCCAGAATTCCCGGCCACGTAAGGGACTCGCCCGAATCCAGGCCACGTCACGGAATCGGACTTCTGGCGAAATCCACTACCTCGGACTTCTGGCGAAGTCCACTACCTAGTCTGAGAGCAAGTCTTCAATGATGACCTGCACTTGCTCGGGCAGGTGGGCGTCGAGCTGAGCGCGATGTGTCGGCGAGAGTTCGTTGATGGTGGCCAGCAAGGATCCAAACGCGTCGGCGATTTCATCGGGATGCTCTTTTTCCTGAGACGGCCACCAGAGGAACAACTTGAAAGCGTTTTCGACCGCCGTGCTGGCTCGTTCGACATCATCCAAGTCAGTGGCTGCTGACAAGATGTTGTCCCACAGATTGATGACATGGCCGGCGCATTCCAGATCTGCGTCGGGACCGACGGAACGGAGATAGAGTTCAAAAAGCAACTCTTCACTCTGCTCCCAAGCGTCGAGCGCTTCCGCTTTTTCTCCCACATCGGAGTAGAGGACACCTTGGTTCATTAACAAGACGCCGGTGGTCGTCGCCCAATCGAAGGTCAACTCCTGATGCTTCTCCTCCAGTTCGAAGACGTGGGCGCTAACTTCCTTCAGTCGCTCTTCCGCTGACTGGTACATTTTCGCGGCGGCTGGAAGTGTCCCAGCGCGACGCAGCGCTGCTCCGTGCGTGAGCCGGGTCTTGGCCCAGGCGAGAGACAGGGCGATCGAGATCGGCGCATCCGGTTCCTGGCCGTCGCTCAAACGGTGATAGATCTCGGCCGCGACGTCACATTGATGGAACGCCTCGTTGTACCGCTGCTCGGAAAGCCGATTCAGCGCCTCTTGCTCGCGCTGTGTGGCCGTGTCGACGGCCGATTCAAAATCCGCCGCGGCCAGAATAGCCTCGACTTCTTTCGCGACTTGAGTTGGGTCCATGCGCTAGTTTCCAGGGGATTGCATTCGCACCCGGGGTGCAAGGTATCAGGGTCGCCGTGGCATTGCCAGAGAAGATGAGCAAAAGCCCCACCGCCAGCGCGGTCGAGCAGCGCGGTCGAGCAGCGGTCGAGCGCCGCGGACAGCGGATCGTCGATCCCGCTCGTCGCGCAGAGATCACTCGTCGAGCGACACTTGGTCGGGGCTGGCCAAGTACAGCACCAGATCTCGCACCTGCTCATCGCTGAAGCTGTGGAGCATCCCCTCGGGCATCATCGATGTGGGGGAGGTGCTGAGATCGTCGATGTCGTCCATCGCCAGTCGCAGCCGCGCATCTTGCGTTCGCAGCACGACGAACCGTTCTGTGTGTTGGATCATGAAGCCGCTCAACACGCGCCCATCCGTCGTGATGACGCGTGTCAGCCGGAACGCGGGATCGACAATCGCGCTCGGGTCAATCAAGTTGCTCAACACGTAGTCGGTTTTGCGACGGCCCGAGCCAGTCAAGTCCGGACCGATGTTCCCACCCGACCCAAACAGCGTGTGGCACTTGGCGCACGTCTGTTCGAACAGTTGCCGGCCGTTTGCTATGTCGCCCGCCTTGAGGTATGCGGGCGAGAGTAGCTTCTGGTACCGAGCGATCTCGTCCGACTTTTTTAGCCGCTGTGAATCGTCGGCCCAGATGGTCGACACCCGCGTGGTGATTTCAGCATCGTCGAAATTGCGCAGCTGCTGCAACGTGAACGCCGTGACGTCGCGGCGGTCGACTTGGCGAGATTCGATGGCGTTGAGCAAGATGGCGGCGAACGAGCGGCGAGTCGCCAATACACTCAACGCCTCTTGCCGGGCCAAGACGTCCAGATCGGAGTAGACGTCGAGCAGCACTTGCGGAGTCGACTGGTCGTTTCGCAACAACAGCGCGCGGATCGCATCGCGGCGCAGTTCAGCGGACGTCTGAACCAAGCGGTGTAGCAGCTTTGGCGTGACGCCTTTCTCCAACTGCATCAGCGCGCGGAGCGCATCGCGGCGCTCTTCGAACGGGACCGACTCGTCGCTGGTCTGCTTGCGCAATTTGGCGATGGCCCGTTGATCTCCAAAGATCGTCGCCAACCGAACGGCAGTTGATCGCAACGCAGGGTTCGCACTGGAAGACGCCAGGCGGTACAACTCTGGCCATTTTTCCGGAGGCGACTGTGCGCCTTGCGGCTCGAGCGAGTCGAGCATTCCTTGCATCAAATCGAAACGCGTCCGTTGGTCGTCAGACTGGAGAGCCGCGGCGACGACCAGATTGGACCGCGGCGGTTGCAGGTCGAGCAGTCGTCGCGCCATGTAGCGACGGACGGTCGGTATCTTGCCGCGCGACGCCAGGTTGAGCGCCGCAGTGGGATTCTCGCGAGCCAACGGTTCAGCGCCATACCAAATCATCAAGGGCAAGTAGGGGTCGCTGGCGTCTTCGGCTCGTTTGACAAGTCCGGCGACCAGCGGCTCGCGGTGCCGCACGTCTAGTTTCCGCAACGCGCTGGCCAAAGCCAACCGCACCTGAGGCGCCGGATCGCTGTCCGCCAAGTTCGCCATCGCTGCTCGCACCGCGGCGCTCGGGTAGCTCCCATCCACCGACAGTCGAACGGCCCACCGCCGAATGTGCAGGTTGTCATGTCGCATCAGACGCAACAATTCAGCCTCCTCCAGATCGCCGATGACGTAACGAGTCCACAGGGCTCGGAGTTGATGAACTTCATTCGATTCGTCAGCGAATTGTCGGCGCAAGAACTCCGCAGCGGCGGTCAGGTCGTCGCCGCGAACGGCTCGCTCGTGCAGATTTCGACGTGCGCGGCGGACCATCCATTCGTTGGCGTGCAGATGCAGCTGGGCTAGATCCAACGACTTCATCCGCTGCAGGTCGACCGACCGCTGCGGGGGCTCGCCGTAGACCATCTTGTAAATCCTGCCACTCGACCGATGGCTGCCGTCGTTGTCGTGGCACTCGCCGAAGTCGTGCCAATCGGAAACGTAGACACCACCGTCGGGCCCGTATTTGACGGACAGCCCGCGGAACCACGGATCGTTGGCGAACATCATGTCGTCGCTGTGGACTCCGACATACGTCGACTTGTTCGGCGCGAGCAAGTCGTTGTTCAGTCGACCGCCGTGGAGGTTGGCGGTGAAGAACGTGCCGCGATACTTCTTGGGCCAATTGTCGCCCAGGTAGATCATCGCTCCACAGTGCGCGTGTCCGCCGCCGGCGACGGAATGGCGGTCTTCGTGTGCGCGGGAAGCCTGCCAGCGGCCGCCGCCCCAATGCAAGTGGTCCGTGATCGACTGAATGCGGCCGTAGGCGTACGGAAAATCGACTTCCGTCCCGCGCCGCTGGCAGTACATGCCGGGCACGATGTGCCATAGATGGGCGATCACCGTGTTGGTGGTGAACAAGTCGCCGTAAGCATTGAAGTCGGCTCCCCACGGATTCACCATGCCCTCCGCCAGGACTTCGAAGTCGCCGCGCGTGGGATGATAGCGCCACATGCCGCGCGTGATTCTTGTTCGCTGTTGCTCGTTCGCGCCTGGCTTGCCCACCATCGACCGGTCCGACAACCCAATCGCTCCGTACAGCCAGCCGTCGGGACCCCAATGTAGATTGTTCACGACGTTGTTCGAGGAACGTTGAAAACCATCGAGCACTGCGACCGGTTCGCCATCGGGAACGTCGTCGCCGTCGCGATCGGGAATGAACCCCAGCTCGGGAGTGTTGGCGATCCACACTCCGCCATGCCCCCAGCAGATCCCCGTTAGATACCTTCCCTTGTCCCAGAACACTTTCCGTTTATCGAAACGGCCGTCGTGATCGGTATCCTCCAGGATCACGATGCGGTCGACGTTGCTGTCCGCCTTCCAAACGGGATGCGAGTAGTTCTCGACAACCCACAGGCGGCCGCGGTCGTCGAAGTCAAAAGCGATCGGACGGCGAATGTCCGGTTCACCGGCGAAGAGTGTCACGTGAAATCCGTCGGGCGCCTCGATCAGTTTCAGTGACTCGGCCGGCGTCAGCGAGACGTCTTTGGGATTCTGCGAGTTGGTCACGCTGGGCGGCAGATCATCGGCGGACGCAAGGTTCGATCCGGTCAGAAACGACAAAGCGATGAGCGCTGTCTTCAATACTCGCACAGATGGTTCCTCTCTAGAGCCCAGCGATTTCGATTGTCTGGAGCCTGACACACAAGTATTCTAACGGCTACTCGACTCGGCATGTGGGACGAGTTAGCCGAGCAGCAGCGCCGATCCGAGCAGCAGTGCGCGCGCTGGCGATCGATCGCGCCGAAACAAACTTGCCTTCATAGTGACGGAGCCGCCGATGTATCTTTCGCGAGTTTGCGGACTGCTGATCGTCGTCAGCTGCCTGGCGGGGCGCGTGGTTCGGGCCGAACCGGGAGCAGACGAGCCGGATCGATCGACCAAAGTCCGAGTTGCGGCGATCTCTTTTGTTCCCCAGAAATTCGATCTTCAGGGCAACGCCGATCGGCTCGAACAGGCCTACCGCAAAGCGGCTCGCTTGGGAGCCCGGATTGCGGTGGCCCCCGAAGGTGCGCTCGAAGGATACGTCGTCAACGAAATCATCGCCGGCGACGCGGCGGAGAGTCGGATGAGGAAAGTGGCGATCTCCATTGACCACCCGGTCGTCAATCGCTTTCAGACACTGGCCGTCGAATTGAAAATGTGTCTGGTGTTTGGTTTCGCGGAACGGGTCGACGAAGACGTTTTCAACAGCGCTCTGTTCATCGACCACGCCGGACGCATCTGCGGCAAGTACCACAAGATGCAATTGGCCGAGGGGTACCATCAATCGTGGTGGTTTAATCGTCTCGGCAAGCAGAGCCGGGCGTTCGACACGCCGTTTGGGCGCTGCGGACTGTTGATCTGCAACGACCGGTGGAATCCTCAGTTGGCGAAGATCCCATCGCTCGACGGAGCTCAGTTTCTAGTCATCCCGTCGTTCGGATCGCGTTCCAAAGCGCAGGACGAAGCCGTGCTCAGCCGCGGGCGCGAGAACAACTTGCCCGTGATCGAGGCGAATGTCGGCGTCACACTGCTCGTCGATCGAGGCGAGATCGCCGCCGTTGATCGCGAGGAAGAGGGCATCACAATTGGCGAGATCAACATTCCGGCGAGACGAGACATCCGGGCGAGCGAGCGCGATAAGATAGAAAGCGAATTCAAACAGTGGCGCGACGCGGAGATGCAACGTCGCTACCAGAGAACGGTCGAGAAACTCAAGAAACGACAGGCGAAATGACAGATCTGGGACGAGTTTACAGAGTGCCGGCGACGACGATTGCAAACCGGGTCCGAGGATCTGCCGGCTTCCTTGTCGCGCTCGCGCTAGCGGGCGCGCTAGTGGGCTCGCTAGCGGGCTCGCTGGCGGCTCAGACGGACCAGCCAGCCAAGATCACCGTAACGCCTCGAGCACTGAAGTTGCATCGGTCGTCGATCGTGATCGATGGGCACAATGACCTGCCGTGGGCGTTGCGAAAGGCGGGCGGGCGCTTCGACCGATTCGACATCTCCAAACCACAGCCAAAGTTCCACACCGATATTCCCCGCCTCCGCAGTGGCGGAGTGGGCGCTCAGTTCTGGTCTGTTTACGTCCCCGTCTCAACTCGGCGCGACGGCAAGGCGCTGTCGACAACTCTCGAGCAGATCGAGATCGTCAAAGAGATGGTCAAGCGATATCCCGAGGTATTTGAGTTGGCGATGACGGTCGACGACATCGAACGGGTGCATCGGAAAGGCAAGGTCGCGTCGATGATTGGCGTCGAGGGAGGGCACTCGATCGAAAACTCTCTCAGCGTTCTCCGCAAGTTGTATCAATTGGGCGCTCGCTACATGACGTTGACGCACTCCGAGACGTTGGACTGGGCCGACTCGTGCACCGACATCGCGCGGCATGACGGACTGGCTCCTTTCGGTGAAGAAGTTGTCCGCGAGATGAATCGGCTCGGCATGCTTGTCGACATCTCGCACGTCTCGCCCGATTGCATGCGAGACGCGTTGCGAGTGACGAAGGCGCCTGTCATCTTCTCGCATTCATCCGCCCGCGGTGTCGCCGACCACCCGCGCAACGTTCCTGACGACGTGCTCAAGCTAACGGCCAAGAATGGCGGTGTCGTAATGATCAACTTCTATTCCGACTTCGTTGATCGTCGAGCTGCGGAGCGCGGCAAATCGCGAGTTGCCAAACGGAATGAGTTGCAGAAACAGTTCCCCAACGATGCGGACAAAGTGACTGCCGGATTGCGAGCTTGGGAAGTAGCCAATCCTCGTCCAGGGAACTGCTCCGTTCACACCGTGCTCGATCACATCGAACATGTGATCAAGGTCGCCGGCGTCGATCATGTCGGCTTGGGAGCCGACTACGACGGCGTGACTCGAGTTCCGCGGCAGCTGGACGACGTGTCGAAATACCCGGTCATCACACAGGGACTACTCGATCGCGGCCACAGCGAGGCGGAGATTCGCAAACTGCTCGGCGCCAATCTACTCCGCGTCCTGCGAAAAGCCGAACAGGTCGCCGCCGAGCTGAACTAGCTATTCGCGAATTGTCAGAAATTGACGGTAATCCGGCCGTTCGTCGCGCGTCAGTCTATGACGTCGCCTGGAACTGGCGCAGCGGCCAAGTCGAGCCGGTTGGCAAGATGGCGGACGAGAATTGACGAAGCCGGGGGCCGGATCGTCCGCTCTTCCGCTCAAGGCGGCAGCTTGTGCTGTTTGATTCGCGGAATTGCTGTGGCGGGAAGAGGTCGGAGCATGCCTCTCTGTTGGAGCCAGTCAAATCGACGTTGACTGTGGGCTTCGTGCTCGGCGAGCGCCGTCTCCGCGGTGAAGACTTGGGCTCCGCGGTTCGCGATGCGCGACTTGTGCTGCTCGTAGACCCGGCGAACGGCGATCGGCGTCGGCAGATACGACTGGTCGACGAACTGGATCGCGAAGGCATCCGCCATCACCAGGTGCTCCTTCGGGACGGTGGCGGTGAGTACTTCGTCGCCGGCGCCGCAGTAGGAATCGAGCTCGAGTGGAGCACAGTCCTCGACTCCATCGGCGCCGACTATTCGGAACCACTCAATGCACGCAAATGTGGAGCCATCGAGATCGAGGAGAATCGCCGCCGCCGACTCTTTTGATCCGATCGTGTCGCCGATCGCGAACAGCAGCGGCTTGAATCCCAAGTCCAGCAACTGCTCCAGCAGCGGCGCCATGCGAGCCGCCGCATACGGTGGGAGGTCGTTCTTGTCGACCGCGCGGTAGCTCCCGACAGGGCCGATCGCATATGTCGCCGTGGGAAACCAGCCGATGGCGCCGCGAAATCTCATCCACGCCGCCAGCGGCGTCGCCAACCACCCGGGCATCAACTCCCGAAATGTGCGGCGCAATGTCCGAAACGGAACCGCCGTGATCTCCTCAGCAAAGTACTGGTCGGCCATCTTGCGAATTCGCAGATTAAAGTCGTGACGCTGTTGGTCATGAACACCGGTGAGATTTCAATCGTCGTCGAACAGGTCGAATCTTTCTTTCATTGGAAAGTGGAGTTCGACTTCGGCGAACGATGGCAGTCCGGCGGCCACCAGCATCTCGTCGAGCTGCTGTCGTCGCGCCGTTTCGTCCACGGGCCCCGCCACCGGCGGCCGGTCGTCGTCCGCTCGGTCAGGCGAATCAAGTTCCTGAAACGGCTGCTTGACCCGATGCTCCACCACCTTAAAGACGATAACCGCCGCCACGACGACGACTCCCATAGCAATCAGTGAACCTGTCCAGTACTGCGTGATGACCGCAAACAACAGAATGGGAAGCCAAATGATGGCGACCAGGCATCCCATCGCCTTGATCGCCATGACTTTCAGCTGTTTGCCGGCGTCGTCCAAAACACCGTCGATATCGAATCGCTTGGTCGACAAGATGATCGGCAGGATCGTGCCCAGCGCTTGGCTGTCGGACATGATCGTGCCGGCGGGTCCAGCGGCCTGGCACTGTTCCGTGTAGCCGCCGTCAGCCCAAGCGACAGTCCAGTCGTGCCATGCGCGAGTAAGTCGAGGCAAGTCGTACATCGCCAGCCTGCTTCCCCAAAAACCGATCTCGCGTTTAGCGTGGTCGAACCAGATCCCCTCCGCGACGAGCGACTCGGCCGGAATCTCGGCGGCGTCCAGCGCCATCAGCTCCTCGAGAATCCCCGGGTCGGCGTTGATGATGTCGTCTGAAAACGACATGAGTTGGCGGTGCCGCACCGCGCCGCCTTCTTCGATGATCGTGACCCACGCCCGCGGTTCGTCGCCGAAACCACCATATTCGTCATCCTCGTCGAAGTCGGCCTCATCGCCGTCGTATTGCTCTTCTTCGTCTTCGTCCGCGTCGTCTTCGTCCGCATCGCTGTCGGCGTAATCATCGTAGTCATCTTCGGACCAATCGAGCCCGGCGGCTGAGCGGAACGACTCGTAGCGTGATTCGAGTTCTTCGTCGTACGTATCCCAATCCGACTCGCCGGCCGCCTTCGCCAACTCGCGCATCCCGGTGAGCGCTTGGCTGACGGTGAAGTTGGGCCAGCTGGACTTCAGCAGTTGTTCATACAGTCGCCGCACACGGAGCACGTCGAGTTCTTCGTCGTCGCCCGCCCAGACGATGGTCCGATTATCGAAGTCGACAACAACTCCCGCCGCCACCTCGTCCGTCCAGACACCCGTTTCATCAAATTGAGTTACCCACTCTTCCAACGCGTCGGGTCCCCAGAGGATCTCTCGAAACAGGAATGCGCCGGCCCGGGAGTCCAAATAGTAACGCCGCTCGCCGTCCCGAATCAGCACAAAGATCGCAGGCTCGTTCATTTGAAATCGCTGGTATGGGTACTAAAGAGCAATTCAAGTGAACGAATAAGAGAAACTGAAGACCGCACGACTGCAAGCGCTACGGGGAATTTTCTCAGCAGCGGCCGCTAGGGAGCTTTTGCGGGTGTTCGGCGTTTCTTTGGCTTCTTGTTCTTTCTTAGGTTTCGCGCTTGATGCTCACGAGCCGCCAATTCGGTGGCAATTCCCTCATCGCCCTGGCTCTTCATCCAAGCCTGCAGTTTTGTTCGCAGTGCGGCGATCTCGCCGGCGTACTTCTCTTCGCCGGCCAGGTTCGTCTGCTCCAACGGATCGGCGACGATGTCGTAAAACTCGACTTCGGGTCGATGTTGGTACCGCTGGACGACACGTTGAGCTCCGCGGTCGCCGCCCGCGGCCGCCTCTTCCATCGATTTGAAGAAGGGAGCTTTCGTACAGGCGTTCGTAAACGTCGTCTCGTGATTCAGGTTCAAAATCAGCTTGTACTTCCGCGAGCGGACGGACCGAATAGGAAAACAATCGCTGCCATTGATAATGCCCAGCGTTGTCATTTGCCCGAAGACATGCGACTTGTGTTCCGAGCTATCTCCCTTCAACACGGGCAGAAAACTGCGGCCGTCCAACCGGTCCGCCAATTTGCCGCCGGCGATGTCGACAAAGGTCGGAGTGATGTCCGTGTACTCAACCATCGCGTCCGTGACGCTGTTCGCGGCCACCTTGCCGGGCCAGCGGGCGATCATCGCTGATTGGAGACCGTGGTCGTAGCACGTCCATTTGGCGAACGGAAAAGAGTTGCCTTGTTCGGAAACGACAATGACGAGCGTGTTGTCGTCGAGTTGATGGCGCTCGAGCAGCTGGAGGATTTCGCCAACTTGGCCGTCGAAGTACGTGATCTCGGCCAGGTAGTGGCGAAACGCCTCGCGCACCACGGGCGTATCGGCGATGTAGATTGGCAGTTTCACATCTTTCGCGGGATAGGCCGACGCGTCGCCCTTGTTCCATGGCGAGTGTGGTTCGTTCGAGCAGGCGAACAGGCAGAACGGCGTGTCACTCTTTTCACACTCGCCGAACAGCTTGTCGATGGCGGTCATGTCCGGGTTCTTGCCGCCGCTGTATTCGAACGGAAACGCCGACCGCGGTGCGATATGTGTCTTCCCCGACAGCGCCACGCGGTAGCCGAGCGGCTTCAAGTAATGGGCGATGCTCTTCACGCCTTCTTTGACGTAGGTGTGATTTGGATAGGCGCCCGTCTTCACGGGATATTGGCCGGTGTAGATGTTGTGCCGAGTGGGCGAGCACATCGGCGCAGCCTGAAAACACTGCGTGAAACGCATGCCCGTGGTCGCCAACCGATCGATGTTCGGCGTCTTGGCTTGGCCGCCGTAGCAACCGACATCGCGGAAAGTGCAATCGTCGGCGATGATGAAGACAAAATTTGTCGCCGCCGCCCAGGCGGCGTTGTTCATGCTCAAGAACCCAACACAACTCAACAACAGGAATGAGGGGAGCGTCAGTCGTTTGTTCATTCGTTCGTTCTCTTTCCTGCGTTGCTCTGGGCACAACGAATGGCGGATTGTGCGTGCATCCTAATCTCAATCGCGCCGGCCCGCAGCCTGTCGGCGAATTCCGTCACCAAAACACGATGAAACTGAGCACGACTCCGGCCGCCACGACCAACGCCGCCAGGGCCGCGGCCAGGACTGTTGAGCGATCGCTGGCTCGACTCTCTTGGGCGGCCAGTTCTTGCACTTCCAGTTGGCTCTTCCGCAGCCACGGCGACGTTTCCACGTATTGTTCGACGCCCGATTGCTCGAAGCCGACGATCACCGAGACGAACAGCATGGCGCCGGCCGTGATCGCGACGCTGAACGGATAAGCGGCGAATGAGTTGACCATGATGCTCGGCATGATGGCGACTCCCAACGACTCGGCGACCGGTTCGGCGAACAGCCGCAAGACTCCGTACGACGCGCCGCACAACAGGCCGATCAGCCCGGCGCGGCGATGCACTCGGGTCAGAACTCCCATGAAGAACAGGGTCAGCAGCGGGACGACGAACGCGCTCGTCAGCTCCAGATAGAAGACCAGCATGCCGCTCTTTAGAAACGGCACATAAGCGAACGAGCCGCCGATGACCAGCGGCGTCAGCCATTGCCCGACACGCATGTAGTGGCGGTCGTCGCCGTTGCGGACGATCAATCGCGCGTAGACGTCGCGCGTCAGCAGCGCCGAGAGCGTCGAGCCGATGGAGTCGAAGGTCGAGAACGACGCGGCCAGCACGCCGGCGACTACGATTCCACGCAAACCCACTGTGGCGAACTCGTTCGCCAGATACGGATAGATCGAATCGACCTGCCCCTTCGGCAGTGACTCGACAACCGGATGCAACGCCCGCCCCATCACGCCCATGGTCAAGTTGAAGAATGTCATCACCAGCATGGCGACGCCGGCGATCGCGACAGACATTTTCAGGTCCCACTCGCTCTTGGACGCCAACATCCTCATCGCCTGCGTGTGGTTGACCACCGAGTAGGCGACGCCGACGATCACGAACGCCAGACACGTCAGCCAGGCCGGTGTGCGGCGTTCGATCGCGCCCGCTTCTACGTCGTAACGGCCGCCAACGATCAGCCGGCGGGCGATCTGCTCGGGCGTTTCCGCGCTCACGTCAACTCGGTCTACGTTGTCGTGACCGACGTGCAACAACTGTTCGGCAAGTCCGTTCTCGTGAGCATTCAGCTTCGTGGACATGCCACTCCAACCGCCCACCGCGTTCCAAACGAAGAACCAAATGATCAGGCCGGCGATCGTCATCACCAGAAATTGCAAGGCGTCCGTGACGGCGACCGACTTCAAGCCGCCGAGCGCCGTGTAGACCGTCGCCAACGCGGCGATCGCGATGACCGGCCACCACGACTCCAGTCCGCAGACAATCGACAGCGTCAAGTAGAGAGTCGTCGCGATGATGGCCAATACCAACGTGCGATACTGAACCTGTATGAAGACGCAGAGGACTCGCGCGGCGGGACCGAAACGAACCTCCAGGTACTCCGCGTTCGTGTAGACGCCGATCCGATACATGGTCGGAAAAATCACGAACGCCCCGAGAGCCCAACCGCCGACCACGCCAATCCAATTGGTGACAAAGTAGCTCAGGCCCAATGTGTACGTGCCGCCCGAATCGGCGACCAGGTCGCTCGAGTCGATTGCGGTTGCGTACATCGACACGCCGACAAGCCACCACGGCAGCGATCGCCCAGCCAAAAACCAATCGGTCGACGATTTGACCCCACGGCTCAAGTAGATCCCGTAGGCGATGATCGATCCGTTCAATAGGAGCACGATGAGCCAGTCGAGCGCCGTCATTGTTCACTCGTCATTGTTCACTCGTCGTCGGACCTGGCGGTTAGAACTGCAGCGGAAAGTCGTCGAAGTGCTGATATTGGTCCTCACCGCGGGCCAGCCGAGCCGGCCACGGTACGCCCAGCGAGTTCTCGCGCACCGGTTTGACGGATGGCGGGCAGTACCTGATCGTCAATCCACAACGCCGCCGGTTCGATCGATTCGAATTGCTGCCGTGCACGAGATGTCCGTGGTGAATCGACATCTGCCCAGCTCGCAGCACGAGATCGACGGCGGTTGAATCGTCAACGTCGAGGATCTCCTGGTTGATGCTCAGCAGGTTCCCGGGCTCGGAAGAAGTCCCGTGCTCGACCACTCCGCTGCGATGAGTCGCCGGCAGCACGCGCATGCAACCGTTTTCAATGTCGCTGTCGTCGACTGCGTACCAGGCGGTCAACGCGTAGGGCGGATCGAGCCCCCAGTAAGTGATGTCCTGGTGCCAGGCGACGTACCGCTCGGCGCTCTGGGAAGTTGATGGGTACTTGCAGAAGAAGTGCGTCGACAGAACCATGATGTCGCTCCCCATCAACGCTTCGATGGCGTCGAGGATGATCGGTTCGATCGCCAGTCGCCAAATGAACTGCTGGTCGATATGCCGGCCGTGCAGACCGACTTGGCAGTGATCTTTCCCTTCGCGCGATTCCAGGTCGTCAAAGTCGCGCGCGACTCGAGCCGTGGCGTCGGCGTCATGCACGTCCAGCCCGGTCAAGTAGCCGTGCTCTTCGAAAAACTCAACTTGTTCTGGTGTGAGCGACATTAGCACTCCGGATTGAGACGAACCCCCAGGCCCGGTTCGTTGGAAACAGCGACGTTTCCGCCGACGGGGACTGGCTCATCGAGGAACATGTGGCGATGTGACGGACCGGCCGGAGTCGCCCAGCACGGCAACGGGAAGTACTCGGCCAGCGGAGCGTTCGGCGTCGCCGCCACGAAGTGTAAATGTGTCGCTCCATAGGCGTGCGGAATGACGGGCAATCCGGCGGTGGAAGCCAGCGCCGCGATCTTCAAGCCCTCGGTGAAACCTCCGCAACGACGGAGGTCCGGCTGGAGAATATCCATCGCCTCGGCGTCGATGATCTGCTGAAATCCGAACCGGCTGAACTCGTGCTCACCGCCCGAGATGGGAATCGAGGTTTCGCGCCGCAACCGCGCGTAGCTCCTCAAGTCGTCCGGCAAGAACGGTTCCTCGACCCACGCCATGCGATAGGGCTCCAGTCGTTGGCACATCCGCACTGCGTACTGCAAGTCCCAGCCCATATAGCAATCGGCGGCCAAGTCGATGTCGTCGCCGATCGTTTCGCGGATCGATCGAATGTGAGCTTCGTTCGCCGCCATGCCGGCGACTCCGTCACCGGGGCCGAACGGAAACCTCGCCTTCATCGTCGTATAGCCGGCTTCGACATAGGTCCGTGCTTCGTCGCGAACCTCGCGATCTCCCACTGGATGCAACGCCGACGCGTAGACCGGGATCGTGTTTCGTACGGGACCACCGAGCAATTCGTAGACGGGCTTGCCGGTCGCTCGCCCTCGCAGATCCCAGAGCGCGATATCGATGGCGCTGATCGCCATCATCGCCAGCCCCTGGCGTCCATACGGAGTCGAGGCGCGGAACATGCGATCCCAAAGCCCCTCTGTTTCGCTGGGGTCCTGGTCGATCAACAGGCGCGACAGATGGTTGTCGACAATCGGACCGATCGCGCGGCAGCCGTCCTCGCACCACCCGCGCCCCGTGACCCCGGCGTCCGTTTCGATCTCGACCAACGCCGTGCCGGAGTCCCAGAACCACGACCCGCGAGTCTCCTTGAATTGGACGTAAACGTCCAATGGCGTGACGAGCGGTAGAGTCTTTTCGCGCTCGGCCAAGTACCCCCACAGGGACTCGTCGATGTGCCGCACGCGGATAGCCGTGATCTTCATGCCTTGCCCTCAACGCGGAGCCGTGAGTTTGCGTCATGCGGGCGCGCGTTGCAAGCTTCCGACGCCAGTCGCGCGTTGTGTTAGACTTCGGGGCGCGTCGACCGGACTCCGTTCCCTGATCACGGACGTTTCACCATGGCGAAGAAGAAGACCGATCCCACTCAAGTGCTGCGTGAGTTCGCGCTGCAGTTGCCGGAGGCGGAAGAGGGCGATTCGTGCAACAAGTCCGCCTTCCGCGCTCGCAACAAGGCGTTTCTCTACATCGGCGGCAAAGACCGTTCGTTTAACTTGATGCTACGGCTCGATGATTCGCTTCCCGTAGCGGAGGAGTGCGAATCAAACTCGCCAGGCAACTACACGGTCGGCAAGGGCGGGTGGACCAAAGTCGCGCACAAGTTCGACGATGATGTTCCTGTCGCGATGCTGACCGGTTGGATCGAAGAGAGTTATCGCGTGCTCGTCCACAAGGATCTCGTCGCGCAACTGGATGGGGTGGCGAGCGAGAGAATCGCCAAGCCGAAGAAGCCCGGCAAGAAGGCGGTGAAGAAGAAGGCCGTCAAGAAGCGCGTGGCGAAGAAGAAGTCGGCCAGAAAAAGACGGTAGCTCTGCGATCCGCTAGCTTCATCGCATCAGACGCTGGAATGATAGCGCGAAAAATCTCGCACATGGCGGAATAATCTCCGACTCCCGCGACTCAACATGGCAACGGAACCGATTGCCTTGGGAGAGATCGCACATGTGCCAGACACAGTGGTCGCGAACATTTGATTTTCTTGTCCTGCTCGCCTTCGTTGGACTGATGACCGGGTGCGGCAACGGGTCCACGTCGCAGGCCCCCCTCTCAACCGTCCACGAAAAAGAAGCTCAATTCAACGATGCGTTCGCCGAGGTGTTGCAGGACGAGAGTCCAGCGCCCAACAGCGGCGAACCAGCGCCGGCGAACGCCGGTGAAGCGGTTGGAGCTCTCGGGGCCGGACAGCAGGCCGCGGACTCGTTGCGGAAGATTGTCTATCGCGGATCGCTGGAAGTGATGGTCGACGATTTCGACGACACTCCCGACATCAACGGATTAGTCGCCGAACACGGCGGTTTCATCTCAGCTTCGCGAGTCCTGCGAGATGACAATTCCAAGTACGGCGAATGGACCGTGAGGCTGCCTGTGGATCGGCTAGGTGGTTTTCTCGCCAGTCTGCGCGGGATTGGCGAGATTACCGAGCAGACGTTGCGGTCAGAGGAAGTGACGGCCGAGTACTACGACCTGACGGCTCGCATCAAGAACAAGCAACACGAAGAGACCCGGTTGCACGAGTACCTCAAGGAAAACTCCAAATCGCTTGACGACATCTTGCGAGTTGAATTGGAGATGTCGCGAGTTCGCGGTGAGATTGAACGCATGGAGGGGCGGATCCGCGTGCTCAATAACCTCACCGCGCTGTCCACCATCACATTGAAGATCCGCGAAACGCCGGCCGTTGCGGCAGTCGAGCCCGAACCGGAGCCCGCAACGTTCGGCCAGCGTGTGAGCGAGCACTGGACGATGACGACGACGGCCATGCTGAAACTTGGTCAAGACATCGTGATCGCCCTCGTCATGATCGGTCCCTGGCTCATCGTCTTGCTACCCTTCATGATCGGGGCCGTCTTGTTGATGCGGAGGTTGCTGCGGCGCCTGGAAGCCAGCAGCCCATTCTCAGAGACGCCCGCCTAGGTGGAACGTCCATTGTCGCGACTCCGTCGCGATGTCCTGCAGTACGATGGCCTTCCGAGGC